>DATATR010000001.1:0-19724 GCA_036268695.1 Polyangiaceae bacterium
GGCGCATCTCCGAGCGCTTCGACGCGCTCACCGCGCACGTCACTTTGAACCGCGGTCACCACGGCACCGATGTGTGCCGCGAAATCGCGGAATGCCTCAAAAAGACTTACGGCCTCGAGCACGTCACGATCCAGCCCGAACCGCCGCCGCCAAACGAGCTCGTGCCGGTGCGGCTGAGCAAGGACGGCGCGGTCGTGGGGCAGACCGGTTGATCTAGGTCGCGCACCCGACCGCGGGCACTCAGTCGCGCTCGACTGGTGCATGCGTGGGACGACGGGGGCAGCACACGAAAGCCAAAAAATCGTGGTAGCCTCGCGCTCAGCATGATCCAGAGCAATGAGGATTTGGAAGGCTATCTGCTCCGGCTCGAGCGCCGCTTCGAGCGGGCGGAGGACGGCACTTATTTGCTCTCGATGGGCGCGGATCGGCCGATTGTCGCGCTGCGCGTGGCGGCGCCGGTGCTGGTCGCGCAGGTGGACATCACGGCGGCGCCCGAGAACGACGCGCGGGGCGCGGCGCTGTTTCGACGCTTGCTCGTGTTGAACGCGACGGCGCTGGTGCACGCCGCCTACGGCATCGAGCGCGAGCGCATCGTGCTCAGCGCGGCGCTGGAGCTGAAGAATTTGGATTTGAACGAGCTCGAGGCCACGCTCGCGGATTTGGATTTGGCGATTTCCAATCACGTGCCCGAGCTGCGCGCTCTCGGTCAAGCTTAATTCTCGAACAGGGCCACGAAAACCATGGGCATATTCAAGCGCCTCGCCGATCTCATCAAAAGCAACTTGAACGATTTGATCAGCCGCTCGGAAGATCCCGAGAAGATGCTGAATCAGATCGTCGAGGATATGTCGACGCAGCTCGCGGAAGCGAAGCGCCAAGTGGCTTCGTCGATAGCCGATGAAAAGCGGCTCGCCAAGCAGGTCGAGCAAGAGCAAGCGAACGCGGCGGAGTGGGAGCGCCGCGCGATGCTCGCGGTGCGTTCGGGCGACGACGCGTTGGCCAAGGAGGCGCTCGCGCGTAAGAAGGAGCACGACGCGCTGATCGCGCAGTTCCAAGATCAGTGGCAAAAGCAGAAGCTCGCGGTCGAGCAGCTGAAGCTTGCGCTCCGCGCCTTGAACAACAAGATCGAAGAGGCGAAGCGGAAGAAGAATCTGCTCATCGCGCGCAAGAAGCGGGCGGAAGCGCAAAAAGCCATTCAAGAGACGATGACCGGGCTCAAGAGTGCGAGCGCGTTCGAGTCGTTCGATCGCATGGCCGGGCGGATCGAGCAAATGGAAGCCGAAGCCGAAGCCCACGCCGAGCTGAACGAAGAAGCGACCGGCGACACGTTGGCGCACAAGTTCCGCGAGCTCGAAGTGACGAAAGGCGCGGAGGAGGATTTGACGGCGCTAAAGCGCAAAATGGGGCTTTTGCCGGCCGAGCCGGAGCCCGTCAAGCCAGCGCCCGTGCGCGTGGAGCAGACCGCTCAAGGCGCGCCGCTCGATCCGGCGGAGCAAGACGAGCTCGCGCGCGCGCTGGCGGATCTCGATGCCGAAGAGCAGCAGCAGCAGCTCAGGATGAAGAAGTAACGGGCGCGAGTTCCGGATCGAGCCGGCGAATTCTGGGCTCGGTCGGGCTGCGGTCGGCCATTCGCGCGAGGATGGCGAAGACGAGTTGCGCTGTCACCTGTCGCGCGAGCATTCTGCCACCGCTGCCGGACCCCAAGCCAGTATCCGGCGGCGCGGAGTACGATGAAGCTCGAACGCATTCTGATCGTGGGCGGCGGTATTGGTGGGCTCAGCGTGGCGATCGCGCTGCGCGCCGTGGGCTTTCAGGTCGAAGTATTGGAGCAAGCACAGACGCTCCGCGAAGTGGGCGCGGGCGTCGGGCTGTGGTCGAACGCGATGGCGAGCCTCGATCAGCTCGGTGCGGGCGCAGCGGTTCGGCGAACCTGCACGCCCTTGCGCATGGTCGCCGGTTTGAACGCCGAAGGCGCCACCATCACGGCCATGAATTTGGATCAGCTCGGGCCCGAATTTGCCGATGCGGCGTGCTTCATCGCACTGCGACCGGCGCTACTCGCCGCGTTGGCCGAGCGGATTCCGAAGGAGTGCGTGCGAACGGAACAGCGCGTGGCTCGCGTCGAGCCGCGGGAAGAAGCGGTGCGGGTGCATTTCGCGGACGGTCACGCCGAGGAAGCCGACTTGCTGATCGGCGCGGACGGGCTGCACTCGGTCGTGCGTGAGCTCGTCGCCGGGCCGGACGCGATTCGATACTCGGGGCAAACTTGTTTTCGTGGCGTGGCGCGCGTTGCGACGCAAACCGCGGCGCTGTGTGAGATCCAAGGGCGCGGCCAGCGTGGCGCGGTTTGCCCGGTCGACGGCGAGACCGTCTATTGGTGGACGGCTCACAATAGCCCGGAAGGTCAGTTGTATACGCAGGAGGCTCGGCGATCGTTCTTGTTGGATCGCTATCGAGGTTGGCCGCAGGGGCTCGCCGAGGCGATCGCCGCGACGCCAGCCGAAGCGATCCTGCAAAACGATCTGGTCGATCGTCCGCCGACGAAGCGCTACGCGCGCGGTCGCGTCGTGCTGGTCGGGGACGCCGCACATCCCACCACGCCGAATCTCGGTCAAGGCGCGAACATGGCGATCGACGACGCCATCGTGCTCGCGCGCGCGTTGCGCGACGAGAACTCCGTCGAAGCCGCGTTCGATCGTTATCGACGCGAGCGCTTGAGCCGCACGCGCAAGATCGTCGAACGCAGCTGGAGCTTCGGGCGCATGTGCTGCTGGGACTCTGCCGTGGCGGTTCGGCTTCGGGAAGCCTTGCTGAGGGCGACGCCGAGGCGCGTGATGCGCGACGCGCTCCGCTGGCAAATTCTCGAAGGCGTGGGCGCGCTGACGAGCTAGCGCAGCTTTCGCCGCGCAGGAGGCACGAATTTCTGCTAAATCTGCCGGCGATATGCGTTCATCGTTCGCGTTCCTCGCCGTGGTTGCCACGTTCACGACCGCGCTGCCGGCGCTCGCCTCCGGCAACGGCGCGATGATCGTGCCCGAGCCGATGGAGGGCGAGAAGGTGCGCATCGACGGCGATTTGCGCGAGTGGCCGAACAAGATGACGGATCTCGGCGTCACGATTTCGGGCTCGGGAGCGCGCGGCGGAGTCACGCTCGGGTACGACGAGGCGAATCTTTACGTCGTGATGAAGCTTTCGGACAAGCACATCGTGCGCACTTCGGCGGCGAGCGAGAACGAAGATCACGCGACCTTGTACCTTGCGTTCCCGCGCGGCCGCGACTTCAACACCTACGAAGTCGAGCTGTTTCCGGGCGTTCCGGGCAAGATCGCGGGCGTCGTGAAGCTCAAGGGTTCGAGCGTGAACGGCGCGAAGATCGTCGAAGCGCCGAGCAAGAACGGTCTCGACTTCGAGGCGCAAATTCCGTGGTCCGCCTTTCCGGACGCGGCCAAGGTGCGCGTCGGGCTGCGCGCGGCGGTGAGCTACAGCAACTCGGATGGCAGCGGGATTTTGAGCGTGATCGGCACTTCGCCGAACAAGAGCGGTCGTGGTTTGCCGCCGCTTTTGCTCGAGTCCGAAGAGGGCCTCGAGAGCCAACTGTTGAAGCCGAAGGGCCTGATCAGCGCCTCGCGCGAAGCGTACGGCAACGTGTCGGGCGACGCGATGGTCGAGCGCGTGGCGGTGTTCGGGGATTCGCTCGCCATCGTCGGTCCGCACTATCGCGGCGGGAAAGAGTTTTACTTCGCCGACCTCGGCGTCAAAGACGGCAGCATGATCACGCGCCTCGAGCTCGTCGATTTCGACGGCGATGGGCACGACGAAATCGTGATTCAAAAGCGCGTCGGCGCGCCGGACAAGTATCGCGAAATCGTGACCGTGACCAAAGTGGGCGCGGACGACACGCCGTTCCAAGCGTTCGCGCAAGAAGTGGGCATCAAAACGCCGGACGGCAAAATCGAGAATCACGTGTCGTTCAAGGGCGGCGCGATTGAAGTCTCGCAAGGCGAATCCGAAGGCTTCGATCCGGCGACGTACGCGGAGCCGACCATCGACGGCACCGGCTCAGCGCTCTTGCCGTGGGGGAGTGTCGGCAGCCGCACCTTCAAGTGGACCGGGAAGGGCTTCGAGCAATCTGGCGAAACGCCCTTCACCGGCTCGCGAGGCGGCAGTTCCGGCAAAGTCGCGAAGACCCACAAAAAATCCCATAGAAAACGCAGCGCGGCGAGATCGGACGAACCCGCGCAGCCTCCGGCGCCGCGCGCGCCCACGTCCGACGAGCTGCTCGACCGTGTATATGCACTCTATAAAAAAGATCGCGGCGTCGGCGGCGGCAGACCGAGCTTCGACTTCGTGACCGACTTGGCTGGCGACAAAGCACCCGAGCGCGTGCTCGTTCACGGCAAAGACTTGGTCGTGTTCGGCAAAGGCTTTCGGAACGGCACGAGCTACGCATTCATCACCATCGGCGTGACCGACCCGAAAGACATCGTGGACGTCACTTCGCGCGACCTCACGGGCGATGGCAAAGCCGAAATCATCGTGCGCGCGGTGCTGCACGCCAAAGCCAGCAAAGCGCTCGGCGGGGACATAGTCGAGCGGCGCGCGCTGATGATCTACGGCATCAACGGCGACACGCTCGTGCGCGAGTTCGCGGCCGAAACCAGCCGCGCCGTCGGCGACAACCAAGTGCTCGGCGCGGTCGCGTTCGAGCCCGCCAAACACGGCGTCGACATCGAGCTCCGCCCCGCGCGCGCCATCGGCTGGACCGAAAAAAGCTACCCATTCCCGCCCGACACCACGACCGCGGGCGGCCTCGAACCCTTACTTTTGCCCTGGGGCGACGCGGGCAAACGCACCTATCATTGGAACGGCAACGCCTACGTGATGCAATGATTGGGTTGCCCCGCGCGCATCACGTCGCGTGACGGCGCGGCGTGCTCGCTTCGCTGCGCCGCCGCGGGCCCCCAAGCGTCGTGCTCGCGGCTTCGCCGCTGCGCGCGCCACGGAGGCCCCTCGTCGTTCGCCGGCGAATTACGCTCGAATCACGGCGTGGTCGACCAAGTGTCGCCGTTCATGGTGCATGATTGCATGACCTCAGCCGTGGGCACGAGGTCCCCGTAGTAACAGACTTCGCCGGTACCCGGGATATTGCAGCAGCCGACGAGTCCGGCGGTTGGACACGAGTCCATCGGCATGCCGCCTTCCGCGGTGCATGTGCTGTCTTCTTGGCTCTTGACGCCGGCAGGCACGTTGAGCTGAGTGCAGCCCATGTCGGCAGACAGGTAACAAGCGTCTGACACCGTGCCGCTCGACGTGCTGCCCGCTATGCCCGTGCTGCCCGCGCTCGACGACGAAGTGCCGCCCGTGTTGCTGCTCGTGCCAGCGAAGCTCGTCGAACCGCCGAAGCTGGTTGTGCCCCCAAAGCCCGTCGAACCGCCGGCGCCAACTGTTACGCATGTCGAACTGCACGAACTAAGCACGCAACCGAGGATATCGCTCGTCGCTTTCGCGCACGTCGAACTGTTGCCGTTCGTCTCGCAGTTGCCAGAACAGAACGCGGAGTATTGCGAACTGCAGGAGCTCATCACGCACGAGTTACATGCCGGCGAGCTGTTCGACATGCTCGCAGGCCCCGTGCAGCTCGAACTGCCGCTGTCGCTCGAGCCACACGCTGGAATCAGCGCGCCAATCAACAATGCCACCGCTACGACTAACCCAGATTTGGTCATGCTTCCCTCGCTAAGGAGTATTGGCCGTCATACGCAAACCCCGAGTCCTAGCCTTCCTTCGATTCCAACTCAAGAGTGCCGAATCTCGGTACGACAGCGGTGCCAGCTTTTGGCTCCGTCGCCTTGGTGAGGAGCTCTCAATTCAGCGCCGTCAAATTGACGACCGCCCAACCGCCGGGCTCGACCGTCACTGTTTGGCGCTTGTGTCCGCCCGCCGCGTTCAAGTTCACGACGTGCGTGCCCGCGCTCAAGCGCGCTCGGCCGAACGCGATCCGAGCGGGCAAGGTCGCCCAGTTGCGGGTGTCCGGCGTGTCGGTCGCGGTCAGCGTGGCTTGCACGCCGAGGCTCAAGAGCGTGCCGATGATGCCGCGGCTGCTGTCGTCGCCACCGCCGACGATGGCTTTGGTGGCTTCGCCCGCGATGATGCGCGAAATCGTGCGCGTGATTGCGGAAGCGACCAACGCGCCGCGTCCGTCGTCCCACGCGCGCTCGGCTTCGAGATCGATCGCGACCATGCCTTCCATCGGCTGCCATTGATTGTCGAGCATGAAGCTCGGCTCGGACCAAGTGCCGCGCGGACGTCCGAGCTCGGGGTAGTTCACCCAAGTGACGAGCCCTTGGAGCGCGAGTTGGTTCGCGCGCTCTTGGTCGTATGGGCTGATCGCGCCGCTCGCGTAGGTGAGCGCGAGCCCGATCGGAATGCGCTTGGCGTATTTGGCCGGCACGCGCCCATAGTTCACGATCACGAGCAGCTCGCCTTCGCCGTCCTTCGGCGCTTCGCCCGGCACGGCTGGGTTTTGCGCGAGCAACTCTTTGATCCGCGGGCTCGAGTAATCCGATTCTTGCGCGAGCCGGCGGATCGGCGCGGCTAAGTCGCGATATTGGCCGTATTCGAGGGCTTCGTCGTAGTAGCGCAATGCATCTTCCGGCTTGCCGCTCTTTTCGAACACGAAGCCCGCGAGGTAGCTGCCGGGGCCGAGCAGCGCGCGAGTCTTGTCGCCGTGATCGCGCATGTACTTTTGCATCACGGCGAGCCGGCGCGCTTCGACGCGCGCGCCGTTCAAGTCCCCGCGCGTTAGGTAGTTCACCATGTTCATGGTGTTGATCATCAGTTTCTCGTAGGCGGGCGCCTTGTACGGCCCCGCGCTGTCCGAGAACACATAACGACCGATGTCGGCCACCGCGTTCTGCGACAAATCCAAGATCTCGATCTGCTTGTCCGAGACCTCGAGATCGCGACTCGATAGCGTATACTGATTGAGCTCTTGCAATACCATCGCGCGATCGAGCAAGAAAACCGCGTTGTCCCCGCCGGTCTTTGCGGGCAGCTCTTTCGCGCTCGGCACGTCGAGCACCTCGTTCAGGGCTTTGAGCGCGCCGCGCGGGTCGCCCGCGTCGAGCGCGCTGCGTGCAGCGAGTGTCTTGTCCGCGTGGCTCGCGCACGCCGAGAGCGCAAACCCCAAAATCAAAACACCGAGTCGGTTTGCCGCGTTCGTCCGAAACCTTCGCGGCAGCATCGATCAGATCAGGGCTTTGGTGACCGAGGTCTTGTACTGGAACAAGATCGCGCTGGTCTCGACTTCGAGCACCTGAATGAACATGAAGTATTGCACGCGGCGCTCGTTGTCTTGGCGCTCGTCGCTACTGAATACTTTGCCGGTCACGACGTAACGCACGCCGATTTGCTTGCCCCAGGCGGCGATCTTGCTCTGATCGAAGCCGTCTTGATATTGGCGGCGCACTTGCTCCATCAATTGCGGCTGTGACTCCAGGCTGATCACTTTGACGTGACCGGCGTTGACCAGCGTGGTCTCGATGTCGCTGATCAATGCGTCGAGCTGACTGTCGATGTGTTCGGTGGTCTCGTTGCGTAGCGGCAAGACCGCGACCGTCGGTTCTTTTTCTTGCTGCCAGCGCGCGACCACGGGCGAAGTCTGCAATGCCTGCATGTTCTCGTGCAGCATCTTCTGCAGATCGCGGCGATCGAGCCCGGTGCTCATTGCTTGATCGTCGAGCCCCGCGACGTCTTCGCCGCGCACGGCTTTCGGACCGCAGCCGAGCGCGGCCATGGCCGAGCCGCCCACCACGCCGAGCACGAAGCTTCTACGCAGCAAGGTCATTCGAACGCCTTTCTTTGTTGCCGCTGAGGCGGCTCGCGCGGGCCGCGTCGCGGGCTACCAGTGCGACCCGCGACGTCCGCGCTGAACCAAGATCTCGTCGATCAGCTTGCGTTGGCGCCGGCAGCGCCGTTGTTGCGGCGCACGGGGATGATCTGCACGCGGCGATCGTCGCCTTCGCCGTCACTGCGCGTGATCACGCCTTCGAACTTGGCGAGCGCCAGGTGCACCACGCGGCGATCGCGCGGATTCATCGGCTCGAACGTGATGATCTTGCCCTCTTCGACGGCTTGGCGCCCGAGGCGCTGCGCCATCGTCGCGAGCGAGTTGTCGCGGCGGCTGCGGTAACCTTCGGCGTCCACCAAAATGTGGCGGCGCTCGACGCCCGGACGATTGATGATCCGGTGCGTGAGAAACTGCAGCGCCTGAAGGACTTGGCCCTTCTTGCCGATGATGCGACCCGCGTCGCGGCCCGCGATCTCGATGTTGATCTCGTCTTCGGCGTTGCCTTCTTGCGGCCGGCGGAGGTGCACGCTGCACTCCATTTCCATCTCGCGGATCACGTCACTCACGAATTTGAGCGCTTGATTCGCGCGTTCGTCCGCTGTGACGTAGTCGTCGCGTTTTTTGCGGCGCGGGCGTTCCTCGCCGGGCTCGGGCACGCCGAGCTCGGCGTGCGAGACTTCACCCGTCGCGGACACGCTTTCGGCTTCTGCGCCGTCTTCGGCTTCTGCGCCGTCTTCCGGGCTGTCCCACGCGTCGTCGTTGAGTTCGTCGTTGTCGGTCATGACTCTGCCTTTCCTTTGCCGAGGAGTGGGCCGCTGCCGGCGAGCTTTGCCGACGTCTTGCCGCCCTTGCCTTTCCCTTTGGAGGCGGACTCCCCAATCACTTTCACCTTGATGTCTCCGCTACCCGAGCCGGAGCCACCGGATTTGAGCTGCCGGCGCACGTGCCATTCCACTGCTTGTTGCTGGACGATCCCGAGCACGCCGTTCGTGAACATGTATACCCCGAGGCCGGCCGGCAAAAACAGCATGAAAACAGTAAACATGATCGGCATCAGGTACTGCATCATTTTCTGCTGAGTCGCGTCCCCCTGCTGCGGCATGAAGCGCTGCTGCATGAACGAGGTCGAGCCGATCACGAACGGCAGAATGTACAGCGGATCGGCGGCCGAAAGGTCAGGCAGCCACAAGAACGGGATGTGATAGAGCTCGACCGCGGTTTGCAGTGTCGTGTAGAGCGCGAACCAAACGGGCATCGAGGCGAGCTGTGGCAAGCAACCCTTGACCGGGTTGACGTTGTGCTTCCGCCAAAGCTCCATTTGCGCGAGGCCCTTGGCCTGCGCATCGTCCTTGAACTTCTCGTTCATGGCGTCGATCTCGGGCTTCAGCTCGCGCATCTTGATCGAGCCCTTGATGCCCGGCACGGTGAGCGGGAAGAGCAGCGTGCGCGCGGTCACCGTCAAGATGATGATCGCGACGCCCCAGTTCGGGATCACGCTGTGCACGGCGAGCAAGAACTTCACCAAATACTTGGCGATGAACGAGAAGAAACCGAGATCGATCAGCTCGCTGAAGCGGTGTGTGCCGCCGCCCGCGGCCGCGAGCACGCTGCGCTCTTTCGGCCCGATGTAACTGAGCACTGAATACGTCGCGCTTTTTCCGGGCGCGAGATCGACGCCGGGGTACGCGAGGCGCGCGCGATAAATCGCGCCGTCGAGCTCCGGATTGCCGACTTTGCGTTCGTCGATCAAAAGCTGGCAGACCGGAGTGGTCGGCGATTTGTCGGGCGCGATCGCGTGCGCGAAGTAAGCGTTTGAAATCGCCGCGAACGCCGGCTTGCCAGCGACTTGATACCAGTATCCCGGATTGAGCGAATTGGTCGGGAAGTGCTCGGCGTCCGAGAATTTGCTGGCGTCGAAGTCGCTCTCCATCAGCCGGCGCGGCTTGCCCTCCTCGAGCACGCACTCCACGCGCGTGACGAGCGGGCTCTGCCGGAACATGCTGCCTTTGACTTCTCGCGCCGTATGCCAAGCGTCCGTATGCACGGTCAGCGAGTGGTAAAGGCTGCGGTCACTGACGTTCGTGATCGTCGCTTCTGCCGCGACCTCGTACGGTCGACCCGTCCAAGAGATCGTCTTCTTCAGGTCGACTTTGGCGTCGTGATAGGAAAAGACGCAGGCTTTGCCGTCGCTCTTCTCGAGCTTCCACGCGAGCGAATTGCCGTCGACGTTCCACTCTTTGCCTGGCGGTAAGCCGGCCGTGTTGTGAAAGTCGAAGCGCAGCTGGCGATAAAATTCTTGGTCCGGCGTGGTCGACAGATCGATTGGCTTGCCGTTCGTCTCGTACTTCGGCCGAAGCAACTGGAAATGGCGCACGGCCGCGCCGCGCGTGGTGAGCTGCGCGCGGAATTCCGGCGTCCAGATGTCGCACAGTTGTTCGGGTGCGCCGGGCACTGCGCCGAGCTCGATCTGAGTTTCGGCCTTGAGCGGCTGCGCCGTCGGCTTGCCACCACCGAACAACTTCGGCCCGAATTGAAGAAGGAGGAACGCCAGGGCCGCCATAATCAACAAGCGACCAATGCTGCTTCTGTCCATAACGACTTCGACTCTGCTTTTCGGGGGGCCTCGGGGGCCTCGGGGAGCGACTGGCTGCCCCTGTACCATGGCCGCGCCGGAGAGCCGCCGCGTTTTTCGGCTTAGGATGAGCTCTTCGGCAAAGGAGGCGGATCGTAGCCGCCCGGGTGGAAGGGATGGCAGCGCGAAAGCCGCCGAACCGTGAGCCAACTGCCGCGCCCCGCGCCGTGCAGGCGCAAGCATTCCGCGGCGTAGCGCGAGCACGAAGGCTCGAAACGACAGACCGGCCCGATCAGCTTCGAGAGCGTGAGTTGGTAAATGCGAATCAGGAAAATGAGGGCCTGGGCCAGCATGGACGGGCTCGCCGAGTGTGCGGCCGCCGAGCCAAGTTGGCTAGGCCCGGGGTGCCTTTTTGATTTCGCCTTGAGCGCGGAGCTGCGCCAATTTGCGCTCGATTTGCGCGCGCGCGGCGTGAAATTCGGCGACTACGCCGTCGAGTTTGGCGTCATCGAGCGAGCGCTTGACGATCACGACCAGGTCGAGCTCCGGCGGCCAGAGCTCGCGCGTGGTGCGAAATGCTTCGCGGATCAGTCGCTTGGCGCGGTTCCGCACCACCGCACTGCCGACCTTGCGCGACGCCGTGATCCCGAGCCGCGCCAGATTCGCGTCCGGAGCGAGCCCCGCGCGGAGCGACAAAATAAGTACGAAACGCGGCGTCGAAACACGCTGGCCGCGCTCTTGAATGCTGAGAAATTCGACGCGCTTACGGACACGCGCTCGAGCCGGGAAGCGCGCCGTCGAAGGGGCGCGCGTACCCGAGCTCGCGCTCACTTCTCGTAGGCGGTGACGGCGAGACGCACGCGGCCTTTGCGGCGGCGATTCGCGAGAACCTTGCGGCCACCCTTCGTGCTCAGGCGCTTGCGGAAGCCGTGCGTGCGAAGACGGCTGGTGTTGTGCGGTTGAAAAGTGCGCTTCATGACGGCCTCGAAAGGGAGCGGGAGTAAGCCATCCCGCCCCAAGCTAGTCAAGTCCCTGTCTAGCTATGCGAAACAGCTGTGCTTTTGGGTGCAAATCCACCACAGCTGCAATCTGACCCGAAGTAGCTATCATGGATCGGATGCGCCGCTCTTTTTGGACTGTCGTTCTGGCTAGCCTGGCTCCATTAGTCTCGGGACTCACGAGCTGCGCTGCGCGACCGGGCGCCGTGCCAATGGCCGGCCATCGCAATTTCTCGACCGCGTGCGTGTTCGGCCTTCGCGGCGTGCGCGTCGCGGTCGAGGACTCGACGCCCAAAGCGATCGACGTGAGCCTGACCATGTGCGCCGATCGCGCTCGCTTGCGCGAGCGCGCGCGCCGCTTCATCGAGGCGCAAGGTGCGCGCGAAGCCGTCGCGTCCAACATCGACGTGCGTCACGTCGAACTCGCGCATCAGCCCGCGTCCGCGCACGTCGAAGACATCGCCGAGGGCGTGCGCATCGTGGTCGTGCCCGACGCCGGCAGCGACGCTTACGTCATTCGCGACGAAATCAAAACTCGCGTGGAACGCGTCACTGACAACACGCGCTGCGATTGAGTGAAGCTTGCGAGGCTGATTGATCTGATTGGTCTGCTGGCTGTTCGTCACATCTTCAGATTTTTGGATTTTTTGGCCCTGCGCTGAGTTTGGCGCTCGGCCGCCCGCGCGTTTCGCTGCGCGACCGCCGCCTGTTCGGTCAGGTCTCGTTGGCTCCCGCCTCCATCCGAGAACCGTGATCAGCCGGGCGAATCTGGGGCTTTGTATATTATTTCCGGGCAGGCGGCCCCAAGCCCTTCGCGCGCGCTGTGGCGCGAAAGAGAGAGAACGAGCCGAGGCGAGAAGTGTTGACTGGCAGGTTTGCTTTCGGGTCGCCTTGCGGGAACTCGCTTGCGCCAGGTCAGTGCGCGCGAGTGCGGCAGTCAGAACATCACGCCGTCTTCGACGTAGATGCCGAGCGGCAGTGAGGGATTTTCGGAAGCGGCATCGGGTGAATAGGCGACTTCGAGACGAAACACGGCGGCTTGGCCCCACTGCAGGTAGCCGCCGCCGCCGGCGCCCCACTTGAGCCCGATGCCGCTGCCGTCGGCGCGCGCGTGGAAGGTGTAGTCGCTCCACAGGCGGCCCGTGTCGAAGAGTAGGTTGCCGCCCAAATGAAACTCTTGATCGAACAGGTGAAAGCGCACGAGGAGCGCGCGCACTTCAGCGTTGCCGAAGACTTTGATCAAACCTGAGTAACGGCCGTCCGGTACGCCGCGCACTGACGAAGAGCCGCCCACCATTTCGTCGGTGAGGAAGACGCCGCCGGTGTAGAGATCGTAAACGGGCACGTTGCCGAATTCGAGATCGGCCACGCCGCGCAGCGCGAGGATCGCGGGGCCGCCGAGCGGCACGTACGTGCTGATGCGCGCGCCCGCGCCGCCGTAACCGATGCCCGACGACGTGGGCAATCCGTACGTGCCACGCAGGCCGATGTGATGGTAGCTGCCACGGCGCGGAAAGATTTCGCTGTCGCGCGTGTCGTAGACGATGCCGGCAGCGAACGTGAATAGGCTCGCCGGATCGACGCCGCGGATCGCGCCCGCGGCTGCGTCGCTCGCGAGCTTGCTGCCGTCGTACGGGTGAGGATCCTCGAAGCGGTAGATCGTGCCGAACATCAGATCGACTGGGCCTTGGAGCGTGACGCGCGTGAGCTCGCGGAAGCGCGCTTGGCGATCGTCGAATTCGAAGTAGCGCGGCGATGCGCCCGCGGGCGCGACCGGGCTCGACGCGTTGCCCACGCCGAAATACAGCTGATTTACCGTGCGATAATAGAGCAGCTGCGGGTTCAGCCGCACGCGGCCGCCGAAGACTTGCGGCACGTCGATGTTCCACTGATAACTCTGTTGGGTGATTTCGTCGCCGTGCGGCCCGCTCTTCAGGCTGAGCGCGAGCACGACGTCCATGTTCCACTGATACGGAATCACGCCGTTGGCGAAGTGGCTCAACGTGCCGACTACGCCGAACTCGAAACCGATGTCGCTGTCTCCGCCGAGCAGCGGGAAGCCAGCGGGCTCGTAGTGCGGCGTGTCATAGTCGTGCGTGTCGTCATCGGCATTCGACGGCGCGTCGGCTTTTGACGGCGCTTGCGATTTCGCGTCGGGCTTTGGCGGCGCGTTCGCGTCGGGATTCTTGACGAGATCGAAGCTCGAGCCTGAGCCTTCGTGCGACGTCGCCGCGCCGTCCGCGCCGAAACAGGTACCCACCCAAAAAAATAGGCACGCGATGACGAGCGCCGAAAGCAGCGGTCGTGCTCGGCAAATCGCCCCGCGCGTGACGTTATGGCTTCTTCGTTTCGGGCACCGCGTCGCCCGCGCCCGAGTTGATGGGCGTATCGCCGGAGCGGCTGCCCTTGCTGACGACCGGCGCATGTCCGTTCGGATCTGCCACGCTTTCGGGCGCGCCGGGTGGAGCACTTGCGCTGTTCGTGGCGCTATTGAGATCGCTGGTACCCGATGCCGGGTCAGCCACCGCGGGATTACCCTTGCTGTCGGCCGGCTGAACCGGACCGACGGTTGAAGGATTTTGCGGCGGCGGGGGAGGATCCGTGCCACAGCCCGTGAGGACCCAGGATGCCGCGGCGACTGCGAACAGCGTGATTGCGGATTTCACGCTCCGAGACATTGCAGCGACCGTGCCGAGTCGCTGGGCATTCGCGTCACCGCAGGCACACAAAACGACGAAGGCCAGCCGCCCGAAGGCGCTGGCCCGCGCGTCCATCTCGAGAATGAAGGCGCTACCTCACTTGCTGTGAGGCGGCATCTTCGCTTCTTTGAAGACGACGTGCTGACGCACCATGGGATCGAACTTCTTCAGCTCGAGCTTGTTGGTCTGCGTGCGCTTGTTCTTCTTCGTGTAGTAGGCGTAGCCGGTCCCGGCCGAAGAAACGAGGCGGATGTTTTCGCGCATGGGAGGCGGGTCCTATCACGCGGGTTTTGGACCGGCAAGGCCGGGCCGCGCGCGGCGCCCGAAATTCGCGCGTTCTTCGCGAATTTCGGGAAAAAAGGCCGGGATTTGTCTCAATCCGCGCCGGTCAGGATCTTGAACTCGACGCGCCGGTTCTTGGCGCGCCCGGCGTCCGTGCTGTTGTCGGCGATCGGCTTGGTTTGGCCGAAGCCTTGCGATTCGAGCCGACTTGCCGCGATGCCGTGCTGCACGAGGTAGTTCACGACCGACGCCGCGCGGTCGCCGCTGAGCTTCAAGTTCTGGGAAGCGATGCCGCGGCTGTCGGTGTGGCCGTAGACGCCCATCTTGATCGAGCCGCGCGACTTCATCAGCGTGACGACTTCGTCGAGGATCGGGAAGCTGCCGGGCTTGATCACGGCTTTGCCGGTTTCGAATTCGATCGGCTGGAGCAGCTCGACTTCGCCGCTCTCGGTGACATGGGTCAAGCTCGGGCAGCCGTTCTTCTCCGCGATGCTCGAGCGCGGCCCGGGCTGAGTCGGGCATTTGTCTTCTGCGTCCGGAATGCCGTCGTTGTCGACGTCGTCTTCGGGGCAGCCGTCTTGATCTTGGATGCCGTCTTTGTCTTCCGGCTTGTCCGGGCATTGATCGACGCTGTCGGGGATGCCGTCGCCGTCGCGATCGGATGCCGCGGGGCAGCCGTCGGTCGGATCCGGCGGCTTGCCGTCTTCCTTCTCGTTCGGGCATTTGTCGATCGAGTCGGGGTAGCCGTCGCCGTCGCTGTCGCGATCGTAGTCGTCAACGGTCGGCGTGATGTGCACGTTGCGCTTCGGCGCTTTGCTCTCGAAGTCGAGCATCGTCACGTACGTGCCGATGCCGATCAGCATGCGGAAGTCCGGTCCGCCGTAGCCCGCAGCAAGGCGCGTCCCGAAGCCGCCTTCGGCGTACCAGCGCGAGCGTTCGTCGAGCACGTAGCGGAGCTGCGCGAGCCACTCCACGTCGGTGTTCTTGCCGGTGAAGAAGGTGGCGTGATCGCTGGAATCTTCGAGGCCAGTCGTGCCCCAGAGCTCGCCGCCGAGGCGCACGCGGCCGTCGCGGAGCGGCAGATACAAGCCGCCGGAGTAACGGAGTTCGCTGGCCAAGTATAGCGCGCCGTTGGTGCCGCCGATGCTGCGTTCGGGCCGAAATTGCGGCCCGAGGTTGCCCGCGAGAAAGAATTTTCCGAAGTTGAATTCGGCCGCGCCGTAGATGTAGCCGGTGGCTTGGTCATCACTGGCGAACGCAGTCGAGTTGCCGGTCGGGAGCCATGCAGCGAGACCGCCGCCGACGCGGAACAAATGATTGTCCGTCTCCCAAGTGCGCACGCGCGCGTCGAGGCGAATGTCGCTCAGCGCGACGTGATTATCGCCGATGCCGCCGCTGCCGACGCCGTTACCCGCGGGATCGTTGCCCGTGATCTCGTAAGCGACGATCGGGATCATCAGGTTGACGGAGAGCCGATTTGCGATCTCCGCGCCCGCCGAGAGATACGTGATGAACTGACCTTCGACGGGGTTGTCGATGTTGGCTTGCGCCGTCGGGTCGTCCGTGACGGTGTCGCTGCGTAGTGGGTTGTGTGAGTAGCCGAGGATCGCGTTGGCGTAGAAGCGCGTCTTCTCGGACAAGTATGGGCGCCAGACCATGAAGCCGTCGTCCGGCGCACCGGAGATCTGCGCTCGGTCGAGGTAGAAGTAGCCGGACTGCGCGTGGGCGGAGCCAGCCACGAGGCTCGCGCCCACAGCCGCCGCCACTGCGAGCAGGAGGGGCACCATGCGCGCTCGCACCACGGAAATCTTGGAATTTAAGCCTAGCCGACGCTTGATCCAGCAAAACACGGCTCGAACGCTACTCCGCGAGCGGCTGCTTTGAACAGTATGGATTGTTTAGAATGTAGACCGGCTAGCCGGTGTTCGTGTGGAAATGACTATTTCGGCGCGGAGTAGCGAACCGACGCGCTAGCTGCCCCCGGGCCAATCTGCGAACACCTCGCAGACCCACAGCGTGCCGTCCGGGTCCGGCGCGACGCCGATGCCGAGCGCGTCGTAATCGGGGAACAGCAAATTCTCGCGATGCGACGGGCTCGCCCAAAGCGCGCGCTGCGCGAGGGCAGCGTTGCCCGCGTGCGCCACGTTTTCGCCCGCGCGGAGCTCGAGCCCCGCGTTCGCGAGTCGTTGCACGAGATCGCCATCGCCGGCATCGTGCGCGGTCTGCTGCGCGCGCCGCATCGCTTCGGCGTGAGCTTGGGCCAGCGCTTCGAGTTGCGGCGCGCGTGCGAGCGGCGCGACGCGTTCGCTCGCGCGCGCTTCGTTCACCATCTCGTAGAGCGCGGCGCGCGGATCGGCGTTGTTCGCTCGATCTTCGCCGGGCGCTTTTTCGAGCTGAAATTTCGCCGGTGGTTCGACGCCCGCGAAGATCAAGGCCTCGAGCAGCGGGCGCGGTCCGCCGGCGACCGCAGCGAGCACTTGCACCAAGTATTGCCCTTCGTGATCGGCGTTGAAGCGCGCCGCGAAGTGGCCTTGGTCGAGCGTGCTCGGCACCGCGTGCGGCGCGCCGCGCGGCCCGAGCACGACGAGCTTCGCCGCTTCTGCCGGCACGTGCAGCTCCGCGCGCAGATCGAGCCATTGTCCGACGCGAACGCGCGTCGGCACGGGTTCGAGATCGGCGAGCGCATCGACGGCGATCGCGAATACGCTGATGTGTGCGGTCGGGCCGCGCGCGAGCGCGACGCCGCAGCGCCGCAAACTGCCGTCGCCGAAGCTCGCGAGCCAGGCCTGCATGCGCGACTTGGCCGCCTCGAGCTGGCGCTCTGGGCCGTCGAAGCGCCACGCGCGTGGCCAGACGTAGGGCGCGCCGGCTGCGCGTAGCTCGTATGCGAGCGAATCGACGTCGACGTGATCTGCGCTGGTCGAATCTTGCACGAGCGCGGACGCGACGCGAACGAGCGCGGCGTCGTTTTGGCCGCATGCGTCGCGCAGAGCTTGCTCGGCGGGATCTGCGGAGGCGTTCGCAGGGTCGGGTGAGTGCGTGCTCGCTGCGAAGCCGCTACTCGATTCAATCGCGTGCGGAACACTGGCTGGCGCGCCGCCCCGCGCTGACCCCCCAACAAAAATCGGATCGGGTGGGGCACATGCGGCGAGCGCGACGCACAGCGCGAGCGCGAAGAGCGAGGTTCGTGCGAGAGGCAATGCTCACCGGCTCTCGAGATCCTCGGAGAGCGCGGCGAGCGCTTCTTCGAGCGCCGGAATCGCGGCCAGATCCTTGGCCCGGTTGCTCGCTCGCTTGCTCGCGATGATGCGCTCGAGCGGCAAGACCTTGAGCGGCACGCCGTCGATCTCCAACGTTTTTGCGCTCGCGAATTCAGCTGCGAACGGGGCGAGTCCATGCATGTGCGTGACGACGTCCAAGCGGTCGCCAATCGCGTCTCCGCCGAGCTGTGGTGGCCGCATCCCGAAGGAGCCGGAGATCCAGATGCCGTTTGCTTCGCGCACGGCGTCGCCGATGCGCAAGTCGCCAATGTTTTCGAACCAGAGGTCGATATCGCGAGTCGCCGCGTTTGCGCCCTGAAGCACGGCGGCGCTCAGGCCGACGAGCATGAACCGAATGCCGTGACGATTGAGCGCTTCGAGCAGCGTTCGTTCACCGAGGCTGAGCGCGGAAAAGTCGTCCATGGGTCATGGCTGCGCGCAGGCGTTCGGTCGGTGTTTTTTCCAGGTTCCGGAGCACTCGGTAGATGCCGCCTACATCGATCCCCGGATGGTGTTCGGCAATTCGCCGCGCCCTTTGCCAGCGCTGCTCGTCGCGCTCGAGCCAAGCGCGCTGCTCTGTCGTGAGTGAATCGAGGCCCGACATCTCGGTCACAAGTTAGCACGCGCCAACAAAAGCAGGGCTCTACGGCGCTTTTCCTGCGCTGTTGGACGGGCGTTCAGGTTATGGTGGGATGCCCCCATGGGCCGGTTCACCACAGCAGCGAAGGTCGGCGCGTTTGCCTTCGTGACGCTCGTGGCCGGCATCCTGATTTATCGCTTCGTGTCGAAGTCCGAGCGTTCGGGCAACGGCTACACCGTGTACGCGCTGATGGCGGACGCGAGCGGCGTGGCCAAACTTTCGCAAGTGCGCATTGCGGGCATCCCGGTCGGCACGGTCAAGAGCGTGAAGCTCGATCACGATCGCGCGCGCATCGACGTCGGCATCGACCCGGGCGTGAAGCTCTATCAAGACGCGACGATCGCGAAAGTCGCCTCGAGCTTGCTCGGTGAATACTACCTCGCGATCGCGCCGGGCACCGAAGGGCGATCCGAGCTCAAGGACGGCGATCGCATCAACACGGTGATCGAGGCGCAGACCACCGACGACATCATGAAACAGGTGTCGGACATCGCGAAAGACGTGAAGCAGGTTTCACAGGCGCTGGCTGCGTCGATCGGCACGAGCGAAGGCAAGGACGACATCAAAGCGACCTTGAAAAACCTGGCCGACGTGACCGACGCGCTGAACCAAACCGTGCGCGAAAACCGCGAGAGCATCAAAAATATCCTGACCAACGTCGAAGGCATGACCGCGACCGGCGGACCCAAGGTGCAGCAAATCTTGGACGACGTACGCACGACGACCACGCAGGTCAAAGAGCTGATGGCGCAGGCGCCCGAAGGCAAGCCGAAGTCCGAAGGCGAGATCCGCCAAATTATCGACAAGGTGAACCACGCGAGCGACAACCTCGAGAGCACGCTCAAAAACCTGGACGACGTGACCGGTCGCCTCGATCGCGGCGAAGGCACGCTCGGGCGCCTGAGCAAAGACGATCACCTGATCAACGAAGTCGAAGGCGTCGCGGACGACGTGGGCGAATTCGTGGGCGGCCTCTCGCGCATCCAGACCATCGTGACGATGCGCACCGATTATCAATTCTTGTCGAGCACGGTGAAGAGCTACGTCGAGCTCCGGATCCAGCCGCGCGAAGACAAATACTACTCGATCGAAGTCGTGAACGATCCGAAGGGCCTCACGCACTTCGAGCAAATCGACGTCGACACGACCAACACCAACGACCCGCCGCACTACCGCGAAGTGGACACGATCACGGAAAACTCACTGCGCTTCTCGCTGCAGTTCGCGCAGAGCTTCGGTCCGTTCACGGGTCGCTTCGGGATCAAAGAATCGACCGGCGGCCTCGGTCTGGACACCTTGCTCTTCGACAACCGCTTCGAAATTCGCCAGGACTTATTCGGCTTCGGCGAAGTCGTGCTGCCGCGCTGGCGCATTTCCCTGGGCTACGAATTCGTCAATCGCGCGTGGTTGCTCGGTGGCTTGGA
>DATATR010000002.1:0-10244 GCA_036268695.1 Polyangiaceae bacterium
TGACGTGGGCTGTGCGGCCGCGAGTTTCGTGTAAACTCGCGGCCGTGACTTTTCCGGTACTCCCAGGCGCCGAGCCGTGGTCGGGCGATGGTTCCGGCGCGCGCGCACGGATTGGATTTTTGTTGGTGCACGGGTTCACGGGCAGCCCGGCATCGCTCAGGCCCTTGTCGGCATTGCTCGCCGCGCGCGGCTTTGCGATCGAGCTCGTGCGCCTGCCCGGTCACGGCACGCACTTTCGCGACATGATGAACACGCGCTACGAGGACTGGCGCGGCGAAGTGCAGCGCGGCCTCGGCGCGCTCGCGGCGCGCAGCGAACGCGTGATCGCGCTCGGCCTGTCGATGGGGGGCACGCTGGTGCTCGATGTCGTGTCGCAAGATCCGGCGCGCGTTGCCGGCGCAGTGACGATCAACGCGCCGATGCTCGATCGCGGCGGAATTTTGGTCAAGCTCGCGCCGTACCTCGAGCACGTGCTGCCGCTCGTGCCGGCGAGCGCCGCGGGTCTCACCAAGAATGACATCGCCAAGCCGGGCCAGAACGAGCTCGGCTACGGTTGGGTGCCGTCGAAGGCCGGCAATTCGCTGGTCCGCGAATTGCCGCGCATCCGCGCAGAGCTCGCGAAATTGACGTGCCCCGCGCTGGTCGCTTATTCACGCGCCGATCACAGCGTGCCGCCCGAAAATTCAAAGGCGATTTTGCGCATGCTCGGCAGCAAAGATCTCACCGAGCTCGTGCTCGAACGCTCGTATCACGTCGCGACGTTGGACTACGATCTCGAACTGATCGAAGAGCGCGTGACGAGTTTTGCGGATCGCGTTTGCGCGTGAGCGCACGAAGGGCTTTCGCGTTCGGATTTCTAGTTGCAAATGCAACTAGAATCGCGGCCCCAAAAGCAACGCGCCCGTCAGGGCCGCGGCTCCGCCTGGTCGAAAATAAGACTCTTCATCCCATCTCATCTCGTTCTCCCCTTTCGCGCCAAAGCGCGCGCGAAGGACGTGGGCCAGATGCACGGAAATAAAACAACCCACCAGACCCGCCGGGCTGATCACGGTTTTGGAAAATCGGACGACCTACAAAGAACTGACCGAACAGGCGCCCGTCGCGCAGCGAAATGCGCGAGCGGCCAAGCGCCAAAAATCAGCGCAGCGCCAAAAAAATCCTAAAAACAAATTCACTTTGACGGTGCCGCGTCACGCTCAAGACAAGATCAAACCCGATCCGCCACAATCCGCGCGACGCGCACCGGCGCGGGCAATCCCTTCAGCTTCGCTTCGAAGTGCTCGCTGATCGAGAAGCCGGAGAGCCAACCCGCGCGTTCGGCTTCGTCCGCGAACAGCCCGTCGATGATCACTTCGCCTGCGCCGGACGCGCCTTGCAAGCGCGCCGCGACGTTCACGGTTTGGCCGAAATAATCCAGGATTCCATTGGCCGTGACGACGTAACACGGCCCAGCATACACGCCCACTTTGAGGAACGTGCGCGCCGCATCCTCGTTGCCGGCGCGGAACGCCGGGAACGCGCGGTGCATCGCGAACGCGGCGTCGAGCGCGTCGCGCTCTTCGACGAACGCGGCCATCACGGCGTCTCCGATCGTTTTGACGATCGTGCCGCGGTGCTCGGCGATGATCGCGCTGAGCACGTCGAAGTGCTCTTGCACGACTTTGAACGCCTTGGCATCGCCCACGTTGTGATAGAGCGCGGTCGAATCGGTCAGATCGGTGAACAAAAGCGCGACGCGCGCGACGCGCAGCGTGACGCCCGCGCGCAACAAATCCGCTGAAAATTGACGGCGGAATTCCGGCAGCGTGCTGACGAGGTGCGCCGTCGCCGCGCGGCTAGCCCACTCCAGGCGCTCGAGCTTGACGTGCCGTTCATCGCCGTCGCTTTGCGTGATGACGAGCTTTGCGCCTGGCTTCAGCGTTGCGGTCTTTGGCTCGATGCCGTCGCCTTGGGCCTGAAAGCTCGCGCTCGATTCGCTTGCCTCGGTTTTGATTTCGAGCGCCGCGCTGGCGCCGCCGCGCACGAAGACGCGGTAGCGTCCGGGTTTATCGGGCGCGTTCAGCGTGATGCTGCCATTCGGCGGCAAGATGCTTTGCGCCACGACGTGCGGCGTGCGCATGGGACCCCCAATACAAAAAGGACCGGGGTCTGGTTTTCTGAGCGCGGACGCGGGCAAAAACGTGGCTTCGACCGCGCGATCGAGCTCGATTTCGTACGATAAATCGCAGAGCTGACAGTGGCCGCCCGTGCTGAGCTCACTGAGCGAAGCTTGGCGCGCGTTGGCGTTTCGGCAGCTCGGGCAAACCAAATCCCAACGCAGCTCGAGCAAGCCGTGCACGACGCTCGCGAGGCACACCGCCAGCAATTCGCGACCGTCGACTTGCCATTGTTCGGCCAGATCGAGCGGGCGAATGCGCGATACGTCCGCGTCGCTGCCGCGTTCCACGAATTCGGCGAGCCGCGTGGCCAGCAATTTTCTCGGCTCGCTCACGTTCGCGAGCAGGGCAGCCTTCGCGCGCTCGAGCACGCCGTTGTCCGTGGGTGTATTCGTGATCCGAAAGCAGACGCCTTTGCCCGCCTGAACGTCGCGATCGACGGCCTGAAATTCGGCCTCGATGCGCGCGAGCATGCGCGAAACTTGCAGGCGCACGAGCGGCGAGACGATGGCGTAGCGCGGTTCGATCACGAGCCGCACCGTCAGCCGCGTGCCGCCGTCCGCTAGCGGCTCGAGCGTGAACGCGTGCTCCATCGATTTCAAAAGTCCGGAGCGCAGCACGCGCCGCACGCTGAAGCGTTCGTTCTCGACCCACTCGAACGGTCGCTCTTCGTATTCGATCGGGAAGCCTGCCGAGATCGTACGCACGACGAAGCGCGCCGCGCTCGCGTCGCTGTTCGGCGTGAGCTCGAGCGAACCGAGCCCGATCGCGCGATTCATGCGCTCGGTGTCGCCGACCGCGCACCACAGCGCGGCGCGCTCGGATTTGAGGTCGATCTGCCGCTCGACCACGACCTGGCTCATCGTTTCAGACCATAGCAAGAGCGCGCGTGAAAAGCCCAATCAGCCTGGAATTTGCGGCTTTTGCCGGCGCGCAGCGCTCTTTTTGCGAGCCGAAATGCGCGCGCCGCGCGGCGCAAGCCTCGCTGTTTCCAGGCTCGAGGTTACACTCCGCGCGCGATGAGGTTCCGAGCGATCGCCATGGCCAGCGAGCGCAGCAACGCGGTCGGCACCGTGGAGCTCGAGTGCGCGCCTTTGGGTCTCTCGCTGGTGTACGTCGGCGTGGGCGGATTTGCGGACGGCTATGTGCCGACCAACACCGCGCAAAATGAAAAGCTCACCGTGCCGTGGGCGGAGGTTTCGGAAGCATCCGTCGACGGCGAGCAAGTTTTTTTGGCGCTCGACCCGAAGCTCGGACCGCTCAATCGGCTGTGCTTGGTGAATTTCTCGACTGGCAGCACCGCGCATCATCACAAGCTCTATCGGCGGCGCTTGCTCGTGCGGCTGACGACGGTCGGTGCCGCGGTGAGCGGCGCGTTGATCGCGAGCGCCGCGGCGTTTCGGCTCGCTCCGGGCGCAAGCGCGGTCAGCGCACTCGGCGTGGCGTTCACGACCGCGGCGGCCTTGTGCGTGCTCGGTTTGTTCGCCGATCAGCTGCTGAAGAGCGGCGGGCTCGAGGGTTCGATGGCGCGCGAAGCGTTCGTGGCCGAGCTGTCTGGATTCTTGCCGAATCTTTTACGTTCGCCGCTCGCGCCCGTGAGCAGTCCGAGCGCGCGCTCGGCAAAGACGCCGCCGATCGCGCTGTTCCAAGGCATCTTGCCGCGCACGACCGCGGCGATCGTGATGAGCCTGAGCGCGCTCACGCTCGCCTTCGTGCTGATGGTGCGTTGGCTTTTGACGTCCGATCCGGCACACGAGCTCGCGGCGCACGCCGCGCGTTTGAATCAACGAATCCAAGCACCTGCCGGCGCCGCGGACTTGCCGGTCAATGCGCCCGCGCCCGCGCCAACCGAAACCGCGCCGTCCGCGCCCGTCAAAGCGAGCGCGCCGGCTGTCGCCGCGCCGGTTGCGAGCGCGGACGCCGCGTCGTGTCGCTGTCGGCGCTCGGATTCCTTGCTCTGGCAGAACCCAATCCCACGGCTCAGCGTGCTCGTGCTCTCGAAGCATTTGCGCCGTGGCCGCGAAGACGACGAGCGCAAAGACAAAACTTATCTCGAGCTCGACATCGGCATCGTCAATAATTCGAGCGATCCGATGCGCGACGTCTCGCTGATCGTCGAGTTTTTCGAGCACGATCCGCCGCCTTCGAACAAGCGTTATTCGATCGCGACTCGGCCTTTATTTTTTGAGGGTCCACTCTTGCCGGGGCAGGCCATCAAATGGGACGTCGAAGCGCGCGGCACCGAGTTCGAGGTGCACAACCCACAAGCCGGCGACATCGGCGTCGAAGGTGACACGGGCGCGCCGACGAATCTGCTCGCGGATTTGCTGCACGCGCGCAATCGCCCAGTGCGGATGCACGGCGCGATGCTGCTCACGTTCTTCGGCGATCCGCGGGCAAAAGACGCAATCCTCGAGCTGCGCGAAGCGCTGCGCGAAGACGAAGCGCCGTACCTCGATCGCTTGCTGCAAGCCGTGAGCGACGTGCGCGCCTGTTCGCTCAAGGTCAGCGAATTCGGTGAATCGCGCAGCGTTTCGGCGTGCGTATTCAATGCCAGCAAGGAGCCGCGCAAGAATCTCGGCCTGCGCGTGCGCGCGCTCGACGCGGCGGCGCTCGATGAAAACCCGTCCGGCGCGCCGCCCAACGTGCTCGCGGAAGCGACTTTGAGCGTGCCCGGCGAAGTCGCGCCGGACACTGGCGTGCGCGTCAACGGCGATTTCGAGCTCGGCGGCACCAAGCCGCTCGCGTTCGAAGCGTTCGCGGATCGGATCGATCTGTTGCCGCGCTGAGGCGTGGCGCGCGAAATTGCCCGCGCCGCGGCGCGCTGCGACCTCGACGGCAGCGCCCACGCCCCCAAATAAAAAGATGCGCTTGCCGCCAGAAAATCAGCGAGCCTTGGCCCAGCTCAGGCGCGCGAATGCCACGGCATCTTGCAAATTGATCGTGGATTTGGCGCTGTTGTCGGCCTTGTCCACCAGCGCGAACATCGGGCACTCGTCGCTGGCCTTGATCACTTGCTGAGCGATCTTCGCGCCAGTGCGGCGGTCGAGCACCGTCGCGTTGGCGTCGAAGACCTTGAGCGCGGAGGCGCCTTCTTTGAATTTGCACGTCTTGGTTTCGCGCGGCGTCGGCTGGTCTTCGGCCAGCACGACCCAGTCGAGCTCTTTGACGCTCTTGCCGCTGCCCACGAAATCGAGATCCGAATAACCGGAAATGACGGCGATGCCGCGCGGTTTGCCGGCGGCACTATCGCCGGCCCCGAAGCTCACGCCGCCGTCACGCGCTTTGAGCAGCGCGGCGCGCAGCGACTCTTTCACGTCCTGTTTCGGCATCGGCGTCGTGACTGCATTGGTGCCCGGCGCTTCGATCGTCACGCTGAGCCCGAGATCGATCGGGCCTTTGAGCTCGTCGAGCGATTGCTTGAGCACGGCGGGTTTGATGTCGACGAGCGTGGAGTAAAAGCCAGTATCGCCGACCGTGCCCGTCTCGGTGCCGACCGTCACCTTCGTGCCTTTGGCGAAGCTCATGAACGTGCAATTGAGCTTCAAAGGCGGCTTGTCGGCTTCTTTGGTGGCGAAGAAGGTGGCGTTGGCCGCGGTGCCCGTCGCGTCCAGCTTGTACGGCTGTTCCCAGCTCAGCACGATCGGCGTGCCGCTCGGCGGCGCACCGTTCGAACTCGAACCATCGCCTTTGCCCGGCAGACCCTTGCAGCCAAAAATCATCAGCAGTGCGACGAGGCCGCACCATCTCGTCGACTTAGCAGCGCTTGGTTCGAGTTTCATTCGATCACTCCGAGCTTGGACTTTAGGCGTCAGCGCGTCCTCCTCGCAACCCGCCCGAAAGCGCGAAAATGTTTATGTCGAGCGCTCGTTTTGCCGCGTTCGGCGCCCGGCTCGAGTAGCATCGGCTGAACGTGAGGCCGTTCGGGTTCGCCGGGTTATTGCTGCTCGCTTGCTCCGCCGGGCCGCCCGCGCTGCACGCCGAGCCCTGGCCCGAAGCGACCGCGCTGTTTCAGGCTGACTCCGAATGGATCGGCGGTGACGGCGCGTACTCGATCGATCTCGGCAACGAACGCGTGCTCTGGCTGTTCGGAGACTCGTTGATCGCCAAATCGAGCGCGCGAAGTCGCGCTGACGCATTTTTCATTCGCAACAGCGTCGCGATCCAAACCGGCTACGACCCGACGCGCGCGTTCATGCGCTTTTATTACCGAGTTGGCGCGGATGGCGCGTCGAGCTTCCTGCCGGAAGACGGCCAATATTGGTTCTGGCCGGGCCACGGTATTCGACTCGGCGATCGCTTGCTCTTGTTTTACGGCCGTGTGTTTCAAGCGAGCGAAGGCATGTGGGGATTCGCGAGCGGGGATTCGACGGCCTTCGCGGTCGACAATCCCGACGACGAACCGAGCGCGTGGCAACCGCACGAACTTGCGACCGCTGACTCGAGCAAGAGCATCGAGCTCGGCGGCGCGGTGCTTTCGCTCGGCGATTACTTGTACGTCTACGGCGCGGCCGGCGATCTTCACGACATCTACCTCGCGCGCTTCAAGCTTGCCGCTGCAAGCGCCGGCGATCTGACTTCGCCCGAATGGTGGAATGGATCGAGCTTCGGTGAGGCGAGCGCGCGCACGGCGCTGATTTCGCCCGGCGCGCCGGAATTCAGCGTCAATTACGCGCCTGCGCTCGGCAAATATTTATTTTTCGCGACCGAGGGCTTCGGCGCGAGCACGCTCGCGATTCGCAGCGCAGACGCGCCCGAAGGACCCTGGTCCGCGCCGCGCGACGTGCTGCGTCCGCCCGAATCTTTTTCGCCCGACGCGTTCGTCTACGCCGGCAAGGCGCATCCCGAACAGCGTGGCGCCGATCTCGCCGCGACGTACGTGCCGTCGAGCATGAACGGCGAGCCGCCCGATCCGAACGACGAGCTCTACTACCCGCGATTCGTGCGCGTGAGCTATCGATGAGGCGCGTTGGATTTTTGTTGGGGGGGGCGCTCTGTGCGGCCGTGCTCGTCTTCGACACGTCGCTCGCGCACGCAGAGTGGCTAGCTGGACCGAGCCGCGCCATCTCAATCGCCGATTCCGCGGCTCCGAACGCACCCGTGTCGAGCTATGCCTACGGCCCGCGCGCGCAAGCGTCGATCGGCGGAGATTTGGCTTGGTTCAGCGCGCAGCACGAAAATCTCACGTTCCGGCTCGGCAGCTCCGCGCTGGTCGCGTTCGAGGATGCGTCGCGCCACGCCGTCTTGCCGGGCGAGAGCCAGCGCATGGCGTTCGCGCTCAGCGGCGCGTGGGCGATTTCGGATTTCATGGCGCGGACGCTCGGCCCCGGCAAGGAGCTCGAGCTTTCGCTCGCGCTCGGCCGCGACTTCGCGCTCGCCGGCACCGACTACACGCTCGCCGATCGCTACCACTCGGACGACGTGCCGTTCGGCGCGGGCGGAGATTACGTGAGCCTCGATGCGGCGCTGAAAATGCCGCTCGCGAGTCAGTTCGAACAATTCTCGCGGCTCGGCTTTCGCGTCTACTTGAACGCATTTCCGGATCTGGTCGGCGCTCACGTCGCGAGCGACACCGTGGCCGATTCGCTGCACGAGGGCGGCGAATATCAAGCCTTCTTCGAGCTCGGTTTGCGTTTTCACGCGTCGGAACACGTGCAGCCGCTCGCGCGCCTCTACTTCGATTTGATCGAACCGCACGACGACAGCGCAAAAACGCTGGCGCTCGCGCGCCTCGTGCTCGGCGCCGCGCTGCCCGGCAAAAGCTTCGAGCTCACACCGTTCACCGCGTTCGAAGCCGGCCACGGCGAAGGCATCTTGGTCAATCGCACGGAGCTGCGCTGGAGCGGCGGAGTGAGGCTCTATGCGCGCTGAAGCCCTGGCGGCGAATCTGCTCGGCATCGCGTCGGCGCTCGTGCTCGGCGCGTGTTCGGTGAACATCGGCAGCGAGACGGACGCCGCACCTGCGACGACGAGCGCCGCGCCCGCGCTCAGCGGCTGCATGCCGCTCCGTGACGTCGCGACCGCCGTCACCGGTCGCGTCTCGGAGCTCACGTTGCCGGATCAAAGCTCGCTCGTGATCGCCGCTTCCGCGACGCTCGACGGCACGTCGAACAGCGCCGCCTTCAGCGGCGCAGACACGACGTGTCTCGCCGGCAGCACGCCGCTCGCGTCGCGGCCGATCATCGACCCGAGCGGGCTCGGCGCGAACATCAATCCGCGTCCACTCGCGTCAGTCAGCGTCGGGAGCGCCGTTTTTCTCTATTTTTCAGCCGATCACAGCGACGGCTTGGCCAGCGACGGCTTCGGCATCGCGACTTACGACGCGGCCGGCCAGCGCTTCGTCGCGCTCCCACTCTTATGGACTTCAGATCGCCCGAGTTACGGCAGCGCCGCCGCACTGGTTGACGACGACGTGTATGTGTTCGGCGGCCTCAGCGCGCGGTACCTCTCGGCGGACGTGTACCTCGCGCGCGTGCCGAGCGCGCAAATCGTGAATCAGAGCGCTTATGAATACTGGCAAGGCGCGGGCGTCTTCGGCGCGAATCCGGACGGCGCGATGCCGCTGGTCGAAGGCGGCACCGAGCCGAGCGTCGCTTTCGACTCGACGCGAGCGCGCTGGCTCATGCTTTACGCCACTCCGCTCGCGAGTGACGTCACGGTGCGGAGCGGTCTCGGCGTGACCGGGCCGTGGTCCGCGCCGCAAACGCTCGGCCATTGTGTGCTTCCTGCCAGCGATTCAAGCTCGTTTTGCGGCGCGCTCGCGCTCGTCCCCGAGCTTGCGGCTGCCGGCGATTTGGCGTTCACGCAAGGCGTAGCGAGCTTTGCGCGCCCGGCAAACGCGACCGACGCGGACTTCTGGACGCGCCTCGTGCGCGCGCCTTGGCCGAACGAATTGCCGTAGTAGTTGACGCTGAACCGGAATCTCGACGTAGCGCGCGGTGGGCGCCGAACCGCCGCGCGTCGCGGAGGGCAACCCCCAACCCAAAATTCTAGTTGCATATGCAACTAGAAATCGCGTCGTGAAAGGCGGCTCGGGCGTCGACTGTGCGGGCGCCGACTGTGGGCGTCCGCGCGCTCGTGAATCGGAGCGATCAGAGCTCGGCTTTTGCGGCGGGGAGGGCGATGTTTGCTTGTTGGAACATCTGCGTGAGGGTGCCCTTGTCGTTGGCTTTGGCGAGGGCTTCTTCGGGCGCGACCAGCCCGTCTTTCACGAGCTTGAACAAGCTGTCGTTCATCAGGGCCATGCCGAGTTTTCGGCCGGTTTGCATGATCGACGGGATTTGAAAGATTTTTTGTTCGCGGATCAGGTTCGAGATCGCGGGCACGCCGAACATGATTTCCCAAGCCGCGGCGCGGCCGCCGCCGATTTTCTTGCACAACATTTGGGCCATCACGCCTTTGAGGCTGTTTGCGAGCATGACGCGAATTTGCGCCTGCTGTTCGGGCGGATACTGATCGATGATGCGATCGATCGTGGCCGGCGCGGACGACGTATGCAGCGTGCCGAAGACCAAGTGCCCGGTTTCCGCCGTCTCGAGCGCGATGGCGATGGTTTCGAGATCGCGCATTTCGCCGAGCAGCACGATGTCGGGATCTTCGCGCAGCGCGGCGCGCAAAGCCTTTTTGAAGGAGTCGGTGTGTTCGCCGACTTGGCGCTGGTTGATCAAGCACTTCTTGTTCGGGTGCACGAACTCGACCGGATCTTCGATCGTGATGATGTGATCGCTGCGATTGCGATTGATGTAGTCGATCAGCGCGGCGAGCGTCGTGCTTTTGCCGGAGCCGGTCGGGCCGGTGACGAGCACGAGGCCTTTGGGCAAGTGGCAGAGCGAGAGCACTTCTCTCGGAATGCCGAGATCTTCGACCGACAAGATCTTGCTCGGGATGACGCGGAAGACCGCGCCGATGCCTTTCAAATCGACGAACAGGTTGGCGCGAAAACGACAAATGCCGGGTAGCTCGTAGGCAAAGTCGCTGTCGTGCGTGCGCGCGAACTCTTCACGATTTCGATCGGGCACGATCGGCATCACGATGCGCTCCATCACTTCGGCGCTGAGCGCGGGGAAGCCTTGGAGCGGTTGCATCTCG
>DATATR010000003.1:0-29399 GCA_036268695.1 Polyangiaceae bacterium
AAAGCTCGTGCAGTTTGCGCGAGCGCTCGGCGGGCGGCAGCGTTTGAATTGCGTCGAGCTCGGCCGAATCCGTTTCGACGCGCAGCGGGAACGCGAACGTTGCGACCATGCCGAGCAGCGAGCCCGCGCCGGCAACCACGAAATCCTTGCGCGAGTCGAGCGCGACCGCCGGTAAAATCGCGAACGAGCCGACGCCGAGCGCGCCGTTCACCACCGTCCACACGTAACGATGCGTGTGCGCGCGCGAACCTTGCTCGCGCAAAGCTTCGGCGATCGAGCGATCGTCGAGCACAGCGCCCGACTCCGCGCTCAGCTGCGCGCGAGCAGAAGCAGCGCTCGACACGCCGACAGCTACGAGTGCGACCGAGAACCAGAGCCTCAATTACGATCCCTCGGCGTTCACTTAAACAGCCTTTCTCGCGCTTTTCACCGCCGCCTCGGCCCGAACGCGCGGCTCGGCCAAGTTTCGGCGCGCCGCGCTCGGACATTTCTTGTCCGGCCTATGCCGCACCTGGAACAAATAAAATAATAAATTCAAAAGCTTCGCGCTCTGGCGAGCACTGAACGACTGTGTAGATCAAGGCGCCGGGCGGTGATAGATGTGGATGCCGTGGAGAGTGAAGCAAACGTCGAGCTCGGAGCGCGAGACGCGGTCGAGTGGCTGCGCGGTTTGGCAAGCGAGTCGATCGACTTATTGATCACCGACCCGCCTTACGAGTCACTGGAAAAGCACCGCGCCGTTGGCACGACGACTCGGCTGAAAGTGAGCGCGGCTTCGAGCAACCCGTGGTTCACGGTGTTCCCGAACGCGCGCTTCGGCGAGCTCTTCACCGAAGTGTTCCGCGTGCTCAAGAAGAACTCGCACTTTTACTTAATGTGCGACCAGGAGACGGCGTTCGTCGCCAAGCCGATCGCGGAGAGCGCGGGCTTCAAGTTTTGGAAGCCGCTCGTGTGGGACAAATGCACGATCGGCATGGGCTACCACTACCGCGCCCGCTACGAGTTCGTGCTCTTCTTCGAGAAGGGCAAGCGCAAACTGAACGACCTCGGCATCGCGGACGTGATCACCGCGCCGCGCATCCGCGGCGGCTATCCCGCGGAAAAGCCGGTCGCCCTCAGTGAGACGCTGATCTTACAGAGCAGTGGCGCGAGCGACGTCGTCGCCGATCCGTTCATGGGCTCGGGCTCGGTTGGCGTCGCGGCGCTGAAGTTGTCTCGCCGCTTTTTAGGCAACGACGTCTCGGAAACGGCGCTCGCTCACGCGCGCACGCGCTTCGCCGAAGTCGGCGGGCACGAAGGCCCCGTGCTCACGAGCGACGCGCCCGGACAGCGGCGACTTTCGTTGGTTTTGCCATGACCGGCTACGAATACGCAGATCTGATTGCGGCGTACTTGGTGAAGAACTTCTCCGCGCGCGGCGTCACTGTTTACCGCGAGGTTTCGCTCGGCAAGACCATCATCGGCAAGAATCGGCACGTCGACATCTTCGTGCTGCACCAAGACTCGGGCAGCGCGCTCGCGATCGAGTGCAAGTATCAAGACAGCGTCGGCACGGTCGACGAAAAGATCCCGTACGCGATTCAAGACATGCAAGCGATGGGCATGCCGGTGTGCCTGGCCTACGCGGGCAGCGGCTTTTCGGACGGCATTTTGCACATGCTCGCCGGTTGCCCGATCGCCGCGTCGTGCTTGCCGCCGGTTTCGCTCGAGCCTTCGCGTGAAACGCGGGAGCTCGATGTCGCCGTGGCCATGGCCTTCAAATGGTGGGATCTCGCGATCCAAAATAAGAAGCCGTTCGCGCTGCCGTCACTCGCGCCGGTCCACGTTCACGCGGCGAGTCCAACGCCAGGCTCGAACGGCAACGGCAAGTAACGATTTTTGCGCGCGCCAGCGGGCAATCAGCGAGTGAGTACGCGCGCGTAAAGCAACGCAAAGCGCACCTCGCCGAGCTCGAGACCCGAGTGCGCGGCGATTTCGGCGAGTGTCGGGCGGCGTCCGCTCAGTGCGGAGAAGCTGCGCACGGTAGCCAGCACTTTCGCGAGCGCCGCCGGGGGATCCAACGCTTCGGTTTCCACGCGCCGGCCCGCGGCCTCGAGTCGATCGAGCACGAGCTCGATTTCGTCGAACGTGATTGGTGCGGCCCCAACGGCTTCCGCGACCTGGTCCAGCGAAACTCGATCGGCGTGCTCGGCCAAGAGCTGCTCGACAATCGCCGTGACGTGCTGAGGCTCGGAGCTCGACAAAGCTCGAGATTAGCCAAACGTGACTCGGCACGCCACGCGTCGTCACGGGGCGCGCAGCGCCGGGAGCGCTTACTTGCGTGAACTCGCGCGCGATCTGGCGTATGGAGCGCGCCATGGTCCGCGTGCTCGACTCGCTCGCCGAGCTACTCGAAGAAGTGTCCGAGCGCGAGATCTTGCCGCGCTTTCAGCGCTTGGCGCGTGGCGACATCATCTCGAAGGCAACTGCGACCGATCCCGACGACCTAGTCACGGTCGCGGATCGCGCGGCCGAAAGTTATCTGACCGAGCGCTTGCCCCAGCTCGTGCCCGGTTCGGTCGTGATCGGTGAAGAAGCCGTGGCAGAGGAGCCGAGCGTGCTCGACGCCCTCGCCGGTGACGCGCCGGTGTGGCTGGTCGACCCGATCGACGGCACGAAGAACTTCGCAGCCGGCGTGGGCGCGTTCGGCGTGATGGTGGCGCTGGTCGAATCTGGCGAAACCACGCTTTCTGCCATCTATTTGCCGGTGGAGCATGATTTGTATTTGGCCGAGCGCGGCGCGGGCGCGACTTGGAACGGCGAGCGTCTCCGCTCGCACGCGCCGCTGGGTGAGAAGCTAGTCGGCACCGTCTACACGCGGCTGATGCCGAAGGACGTTCGTGCATCGCTGAACGAACGCCCAGAAAACATCACGTTCGGTGAGTCGCCACAATGTGCGGCCTTCGAATACGGCCGCATCGCGCGCGGCGATCGCGATTTCGCGCTCTATTATCGGCTTCATCCCTGGGATCACGCGCCTGGCGCCTTGATCGTGCAGGAAGCGGGCGGAGTCGCGCGGCGCGTCTCGACTGCTCGCGAAAACTACGCTCCGCGCGGCAGCGATCCAATGCTGCTCGTGGCAGCGGACGAAGCGCGATGGGAAGCGGTGCGCCGCGCGTTGTTCGACGGCCCGGCGTCCTGAAACGTGCGAGGCCAGCGCTTTTGTCGGACGCGACGCGCGCCGCACGAACCCTGCGAGTTGAGCCCGCCGGCCGGCTCTCGCTCGCGCTATCATTGGACGTTCGGCGTGCAGCGGCGAAGACGTCGCGCACGACCCAGGAGGTGTCATGTCCGAGTCGAGCAGTGCTGAGTCCCCTTTCGTATCGGGTTTGGGCAAGGGTCGTGAAGCGTTTCACGCCGAGGTGACCGAGTTCGCGCTTCGCTCCGGCGAGCGCACGCCCGAGGATTTTCTGCGCCACTTTTCCTGCCGCGCGATCATGCGTTCGCTCGAAGCGCGACCGATGGAGCGCGCGCGCATCGTCAGTCAAGCGACGGGCGTGCACGAGAAGGTCGCGACCAAGATGTCGCCGGAGGCTTCCGGCGAAGCGCTGCAGATCGCGCTCGACGAAGTCGTGACGACTCCGGCCGCGATCGTGCGGCTGTTTCAACCGGACGACAAGCAACGCTACCTCGAGCGCCACGCGCTCTGGTCCTTCGACATCGAAGGTCAACCGTGGAAGACCACGCCCGCAGTCAAGGCCGCGCATGATCGCGCCAAGGCTTTCGTCGCGTACATCATGGAGCGCGCGCTCGAGAACTTGCTCGTTTCGCACGAAGAAGTGGTCGAAGCCATCACCGTCGCGAAGCTCGCTCAGTGTCTGCCGAAAGACAAACTCGGCACCATCATCTCCGCGGCGCTGAAGACGAGCGACAAATTCACGGAAGAGGATTTGCTCGGCGCGGTGCCGCCCCAAGGTTTGGTCGAGCACATCGCGCTCGATTACTTGTGGGAGCGCGTCGTCACTCCGCTCGTCGCTGAAGCGCACGACTATGCGCCGAAGCCGGTGGTGTTGAACTCGTCGCTCAAGCCAGGATTCAGTCCGCCGAGCAACCCAGGCAGCTCGAGCAGCGCCGAAGACAGCGACTGGGAGCGACGCAGCTTGAGCCCGCCGACAGACAACACGAGCACGACCGAAAGCGAAAACGGTCCGAACTCGGAAGCAACCGTCAGCGAAGACGAAATCGTCAGCGAAGACGAGATCCTGGACAGTGAGATGGAAGAAGAGGATTCCTCTTCGCCCGGCGTGCGCAAGGTCGCGGCAGGCGAAGGCAAGAAGGCGAAAAACGGCTGAGCCGCGCCGTAACGCGCGGCGCGCGGGCACTCGGTTATGCTCGGCCGGCTCTTGCCGTTGATCCGAGGCGCCCGTGGAATCCGATGGCAAGAGAGCGTGCGTGCTGTTCGTCGATGACGACGAACGCATCACGCAAATGGCAGAGCAAGTGCTGCGCGACGCCAGCTTCGAGGTCGCCGCGTTGACGCGCTCGCTCGACGCGCTCGCGGCGTTTCGAGCCGATCCGTCGCGCTTCGACGTGATCGTGCTGGATCAGACGATGCCGCAGCTTTCGGGGCTCGAGCTGGCCGCCCAGATTTCGGCGATCCGTCGTGAATTGCCGATCGTGCTGTTGAGCGGCATGGCTGAAAGTCTGGCGCCGCGCGCGCTCGAGCAGGCCGGCGTTCACACTTGCTTACCGAAGCCACTCCGACTCTCGCGACTCGCCGAAGTCGTGCGAGCGCTGCTCGCGACGAGTGATGACGAGTGATGACGAGTGATGACGAGTGATGATGAGTGATTCTGCTGATCGACCCAATCGAGTCACCAGGGTAGTCCAAAGTGTGAGTCTGGGCGAGCCAGACTCCTAGTGTGGTACCGGTCCCGGAAAATCGCTGCGGCGGTTTCAGAATCGTGTCAGATTCGAGCCAGTGCGGCCGCTTTATCTCCTATCACTCACGCTGATTACGACGCTCGCCCAATGCGCGCTGTTTGCTTGTGCAACCGCCCAAGACAACTCCACGCCGGCAGGCGGCGGCACGAGCAGCAGCGAGGCGGGATCGCTGAATTCCGAGTCAGGTAGCTCGGGCACGTCGAGTATTTCGTTCGGCGGAAGCAGCGGAGTGCCGAGCGGTGGAAGCGCGAGCGCTGGAACGAGCGGAACCGAGCCGACCGCGTTTGGCGGAACCAACGGAGTGCCGAGTGGCGGAAGCGCTGGCTCGTCGAGTGCCGGTGCAGCGGGCAGTAGCGGCGGAAGCATCGCCACGGGTGGCGCGGGCGGCGGCTCCTCAGGCGGAGTGGGCGGGAGCGGGGTGGCCGGCGGCAGTGCAGGCACGAGCGCAGCGGGCACGGGCGGGAGCGTCAGCACCTGCGGCGCGACAACCACGTTGTGCACTGCAGGGCACGCCTGTAGCGGCAACACCGATTGCACGAGCGGTCAGTGCGTAGCCAAGAAGTGCGCGCCCGACACCTGCAAGAACGGCATGATGGACGGCGACGAGACGGCTCAAGACTGCGGCGGAAGCTGCGCGCCCTGCGCGCTCGGCGCAGCCTGCAAGGTCGACGCAGACTGCACGACCAAAAATTGCAGCAGCATGCTCTGCGGCATGCCCACCAATTGCTTGATCGGTTGGGAGAGCTCTTCCTGCGACACTTGCTCGACGCAAACTCAAGGCGACAAAGCAGCGTGCAAGCTCGTCCTGCAATGCTACGAGGACAACAATTGCAACCCGACGACCTGCGGGCAAAGTAGCTCGACGGCGTGCGGGCAGAACGCGATCGCCATGGGCACTGCCGCGTTCCCCATCGCGACGGACGTTTACAATTGCCGCTGCCCCGCTGGCATGTGAGCGCGCGGCACGCGCCGCACCGACGCTATTTGTACGTCGCGATGCCGGTGTAGTGCAGCACGCGCACGCACACGCTCGAGCCTTGCGAGCCCTGGCAGGCGTCCTGGCCCTGAAACTTGGTTTCACCGGCACGGACCGCGCGCATCACGTCGCGCGTGATGTCGTGACCGCCGTCTTTGCAGCGCGAGTCGCCGCACGGGACGATGAACAGCGCCGGCGCGCTCGTCACCACGATGTGACGGATGTGATTCTGTTCAGGTCGGCGCGAGGTCCCCTCGTGCTCTTCTAGCTCCAGCTTGAGCGTCACCAGATTCGGGACCTCGGTTGCCAGCCGCGGCGCCGCGTTTTCGAGTTCGCGCCGAGCTTGCGCGCGTTCGGCGGCCTCGGTCTTTTTCTTGTAGTAGTTCATCGAGCGAGTCGGACCGTAGCGCGCCTAAGTCCAGCGGCGTGTCGAAAAAGTGATCCGACCCAAAAAACAGGGGATTTGCCGCAAAGTCGCAGCAATCGCAGTCCACGGCTCTTCGGCGAAGCGCTGCAATTTTCGGGACGCCGCACGGCGAAAAACCCGAGCGCGTCGCGGGTGCCCGCAGCGTGCCAGTGCGGATCGCGCGCCGCGCCGATGCCGTGGAAGAGATCCTGGCCTGGCAGTCGTCGCGCCCGGCGCTCCGTGCCTCGATCTTGCGCAAGCTCAGTACCGCCTAGTCGCATTCTCGAGCGAGTGTCTCGCGCGCCTGACGGCGGGGCTTCGGTTCGTGGGTTGCCTTGGGTCGCTCGGGCAGGCAATCGCGACTACACTCGGCGCCGAAGTCATGAGCAAAATCGGTTTCGGTGTCGAACGGCGCGGTGAACGCGCGCCGATGCAATATCGGCGCTTTGGGCGCACGGAAAAAGCGCTCAGCGTCATCACCCTCGGCGGCATGCGCTACCATCAAGGTTGGACGCCGCCCAAGGACGAGCTGCCCGCGCGCACCATCGAACAGTGCCGGGACAGCGTAGAGCGCGCGCTCGCGCTCGGCATCAACCACATCGAGACCGCGCACGGCTACGGCAAAAGCGAGCACGTCTACGGCAAAGTCCTGAACGAAGAGCTGCGCTTGCCGCGCGACAGCTACTTTTTCATGACCAAAGGCGCGCCCGACACCGGGGACGAGACGAAGCGCGTGATCGAAGAGCAGCTGCGCACGCTGCGCATGGATCGCTTCGACTTGTACGCCTGGCACGGCATGAACAACCGCGCGAAGTACCAAAAAGCCCTGGCCAAAGGCGGCCCGGTCGAAGTCCTGAAGCGCTACCAAGAGCAGGGCGTCATCGGCAACGTCGGGTTCAGCACGCACGCGCCGTATCGCGTGATCTGCGAAGCGATCAGCACCGATCTCTTCGACTTCGTGAACCTCCACTACTATTACTTTTTCCAGCGCAATTTCGGCGCGGTGCTGCTCGCCGCCATGCACGACATGGGCGTCTTCATCATTTCCCCGAACGACAAAGGCGGGCAGCTGTTCGACGCGCCAACGCTGCTCCACGAGCTCACGCAGCCGCTCACGCCGATTCAGTTCAACGCGCGATTTTGCTTGAAAACGCCGCACGTTCACACGCTCAGCTTCGGCGTGAACGAGCCCGAGCACTTCGCCGGCATCCCAGGAATTTTCCCGGTGCAAAGCCCGCTCTCACAGGCCGACCAAGCGATCGAAGCTCGACTCGACGCGCGCGTGAAGCTCGATCCGTACGCGGCTTACGACGGCTATGAATTCGAAGACGATCCGTCGCGCATCAATATCCCCGAGGTGCTGCGCTTTCGCCGCATGCTGAAGTGCTACGACATGAAATCGTTCGGGCTCTACCGCTACAACATGTTCAGCCCGAACGACGATTGGGTGCCCGGCGACTACGCGACGCCGGAGAACATCTCCAAGGTGGACGCGAAGCGCGCGCCGCCCGGCGTGCCGATTCGCGAGCTGCTGAGTGAAACGCACGCTGAGCTGTATCAGCCGCGCGGCCCGAAACGCTGATCGCTCGGAGCAGCGCGAAGCGCTCGCAAATTGCGAGTGCGCATTTGTAAGCTCTTGCCGCACTGGCTCGTAAACGGCTGCAAGGTCAGGGAATTTTTGCCCGTCTTCGCGCAAGCGCTGCGCTTTTCAATGGACGAGCGTCTCAATTTCCGGCTCGAATCGTCCGTTTAAGGACGAGATGCTTTCGAGGTCGCGAAGAGTTCTGCTCGGATCGTTCCTAGCGCTATGCGCGCTGCCGATTCAGAACGCAGCGGCGGAACCCGCTACGACGACGGCGAAGACGCCGGCCGCGCCTGCACCCGCAGCGACAACACCCGCGCAGACAGCCGCAACCGCAGCGCCCGCCACGTCAGCCACCACGGCATCAAGCGCGCCGACCGGCACGGAAGCAGCGCCGACCGCGCCGAACGCAGTACCCGCACCGACTGACGCAAGTGCGGCCACGGCATCACCCGAGGCCAACGCGAAGCCCCAGCCGAACGCGGACGCCACCACAGCTGGCCAAGCTGCGCTCGACGCGGCGGCGAGCAATAGTGACAGCTTCACGACCGAAGCCCCAGCCGAAGCCGAGCAACAACACCGCATCGATCTGTACGGGTTCGCGGACATGACCTACACGCGGCTCTTGCTCCCGAGCTCGAATCCGTGGACGCGCATCTACACGCCGACCAACTCGTTTGCAGTCGGTAATTTCAATTTCTATTTGAGCTCGAACCTCGGCGATTCGTGGCGCGCGCTCGGCGAAATCCGATTTTTGTATTTGCCGAACGGGTCAACCTCGGTCGACCCCAACAGCGGCAACGTCACGCGCACGGATACGACTGTGCTCGACTACGCGGGCTTCGAAGAGCCGATTCGCTGGGGCGGCATCATCATCGAACGCGTTTGGATCGAGCACCAATTCAGCAACTTGTTCACGCTGCAGGCCGGCCAATTTCTCACGCCCTACGGCATTTGGAACGTGGATCACGGCACGCCCGCGATCATCGGCATTCGCGCGCCGTTCGCGATCGCCGACGAGCTCTTTCCCTCGCACCAAACCGGTCTGCAGCTTTACGGCAACACGTTCTTCGACCCGTTCGAAATTGGCTACCACCTCACGCTCTCGAACGGACGCGGCCCGGTCGAGTATCAAGATTTCAATGACGACAAGGCCATCGGCGGACGGCTCTATCTCAAGACCGAAGCATTCGGTTCGCTCACCGTCGGCGCTTCCGGCTATCGCGGCGGCTATTACGATCGCTCGGCCCAGTACACCACGACTACCAACAACGGGCAGCTCGGCGTCGACCAGACGTACACCACGATCAACAAGTACCAGGAGCTTTCGCTCGGCGCCGATCTGAAGTGGCAATACAAGCACCTGCTCGTTCAGGGCGAGGTGATCATGAACGAGGTCAAGTACGACCGAAACGGCGGCAGGCCGCGCGCGCCGGTCGTTGCGCCGCCGTTCGGGCTCGAACCCGACTATCGGCGCTGGGGTGCGTACGGGCTCGTCGGCTATCGCACACCGTTCATTCAAACCATGCCGTACTACATGCTGCAGTACGCGTATGCGCCGGATAACCCGGAAATTCCGCCGGTGATCGCATCGCAGTTCGGGCTCAACATCCACCCGACTCCTGCGGTGGTGCTGAAGGCCGAGCTCACGCTCGCGCATTTTTACGCGCCGGGCAGCACTGGTCTCGGACGGAGCCCGCTTCGAGTTTTAGCGGGCCAGGTCGCGTGGGCATTCTGAGATGAAAGCGCCGAGCCGACTTCGAACCGCGAGCTCACGCGCCCCGCTCGGGACGCCGCGGCGCCTTTTTGTTTCGCTCGCGTTCGCGCTGCTCGCGCTCTTCTTCGCGCTCACGCCGAAGCTCGAACAGAGCGCGCACGCGTCCGATCGCGTCGTGCTCGCCGTCGTCGTAGCGAAGAGCTCGATCGTGCAAGATCTCAGCTTGGCCGAACTGCGACGCATCTTCACCAACGAGGGTGATAGCGATTCGAGCGGGCAGCGCTATGTGCCGTTCAATCACCCACCTCACACGCCGGATCGCGTCGGTTTCGATCAACGCGTGCTCGGCATGTCCGAAGACGACGTGAGCCAGTTCTGGATCGAACGGAAGATCCGTGGCTTGCCCGGACCGCCGCGCTCGGTCGACTCTTTGTCGCTGCTATTGCGACTGATCGGGCGTTTGCCGGGCGGCATCGGCTATGCGCGCCCGGCGCAGCTCACGCCCGACGTGCGCGCCGTACGCGTAAACGGAAAATTGCCGAACGAAGCCGATTATCCGCTGATATTCAGCGAGTGATACTTGTCCTCGTTCGCGCGCTGTGGCTGTAATTGGCGCGATGTCGCTCGTCTATCTCGATCACGTCAACGTGCGCACGGCCGATGTCGCGGGCATGAGCGAGTTCTATACGAACGTGCTCGGGCTGCGTGTGGGGCCGCGGCCCGCGTTCTCGTTCGGCGGCGCGTGGCTCTACATTGGCGATCGCCCGGTCGTCCATTTGGTGGAGGTCGGCGAGCAGCCGACTCCGAGCGGCGAGTTACGGCTCGAGCACTTCGCGTTCGTCGGTGACGACTTCGAAGACAGCAAGCGCCGGCTGGACGAAGCCGGCATCAACTACCGTTTCTCGAACCAGTTCGAGAGCGGCACGCCGCAACTCAACTTGAGTGATCCGGATGGCAACCGGATTCATCTCGATTTCCCCAATCACTTGGCGAAGTAGGTCGTCGCGCGCTTTTGACCTTTGGTCGAAAGCTTCTTGTCGCCGATCAATTTCTTTGCCGGCAGATTCAGTTCTTTGGTCGTGATATCGAGCCCTTGCGCAATCTGCTCGATGCGCTGGCCGGGGTTCTTCGCGATGTAAGAGTGGAGCTGCTTGGTCAGCTCTTCGAGCTCTTCCGCTGTGCGCTTGGCGCCCTTCTTTCGATTGCGATCGAGCGACGCGAAAGAAGCCGCGGCGGCGCGACCGGCACCGCGACCCCGGCGCCCGGGGATCACACTCGCGCCGGCGAGCGCCTCTTCGACCGATTCCAGAGCGGCTTGTTGGATCAAGTTCGAGATGTCCTCGACAAAAGCGTCGAGCGCCGCGCGGATCGTGTCATTGATGTTCGCCATGCCGCGTTGTTAAGCGATGACGAAGCGGAATGTCAATCGCGGAAGATCGCCGAGCAAGCGGATAAAGATCCCGACATTCTTGACACATACCTATATGAGCACCGAACCAGCCGCAGCACGCCATCACTCCGGGGAGTGAGTGCACCGAGTCAATGGCAGAGCGAGCCAAGCGCGCTCACGAAATCGTCGAGTCTCGCCATGGCAACCGAGCGAAGCGCAACGCGTCGGCGCGAGCCGAGCCGCCTCATTGAAACGCCGCGTCGGTTTGCGGCTCAAACGACTGGTAAACGTCGTGAACGAAACTCGATCGGTTGTCTTTGCCGATCGACGACGCTGCCGGCGATGCCCTCGGACCGCTCTTCGGCCTGATTTATCGGGCTTTCGAGCGCTGCGCCCCATTCCGCGTAGTCGTCCGGCAGGGGGCCGGGCAGAGCGGGCTGGGCGGTGCGCTCGAACAGCTGAAAATCGTGCCGCCCGACCAAGTCGAGCGGCAAACCACGCTTCGGACCCTCGGCTTTGAACCAGGCGCGAGCGGCTTGCACGTTTTCGATCAGCACCAAATGCTGCGGGTCGAGCCGGGCCGCGGCGAGAAATTGGTCCTGCATGCCAACAATGTCACCCCGGGCAAAGGCGATGCACCCGAGGTAGTTCAGGGCGAGTCCCGGAACCGGCGTGCCGAGCTCCAAAGCTCGACGCACGTGGAACTCCGCCTTGTCCAAGTTCCTCGCGCGGAAATGCGCGCCCCCCAAATCCAAATGCGCCGCGTGGTGATCGCCGAGGTAAGCGAGGATGGATTCGTACTCGGCGACGCCTTCTCGATAGTAGTCCTGAAGGCCCTTGTTCTTCGCGAACCAGGCGTTGAGCAGTTCGGTCACGTCTTCGGTCGCGTCGAACGGGACCTTGAATTCCTGGAAATTCTCGCGGAAATAGCGCTCCCGATCGAGCCAGCCTTCGCGTTCGGCCTGCTGAAAATCCTCCGTGCCCGGATAAATGGTCAGGCAGGAAAAGATGTATTGATGCGGTTTGACACGCGCCAAAAACTCGAGAGTTTCTCGAAATGTTTCCGCTGTCTCGCCGCGGTTGCCGAGCATCATGTAGAAACGCACTTGGATGCCCGCGCGCTTGGCCATGGTCGCGGCGGCTTCGATTTTTTCCACCGTGATGCGTTTGTTGATGTTTTTGAGGATGCGCGGCGAACCAGTCTCGACGCCGAGGCTCAGCCGCTGACAGCCCGCGAGCCGCATCTCCCGTAACAAATCATCACTCAGTACATCGACCCGAGTGTCACAGCTCCAGAGGAATCGGAGTTTCCGCTCTTGGATGCCATGACACAACTCGAGCACGCGCTTCTTGTTGGTGGTGAATGTGTCGTCTTTGACTTGCACCATCTTCACGCTCAAGCGCGAGACGGCCTTTTCCAGCGCATCGAGCACGTAGGGCACGGATTGGCCGCGAAAACCGCGGCCCCAGGTGGTCTCGGCCCCGCAAAACGTGCATTGCCAAGGGCAACCCCGTGAAGTCATCACGATGTGCGTGTTGAAATACTCATGCGGCGACGCAAGCGCATCGAGATCGTGAATTGCGCCGCGACCGGGCGCAGCCACGACCTCGCCGCCCACTCGGTAGTAAGTGCCCGGGATGCCGGCGGGGCTCTCATCGTTCGAGAGCCGGCCGACCAGCTCCATGAACGTGTCTTCGCTTTCGCCGACCGAGACGGTGTCGATCTCGGAGTAGTGCGCCAGCATTTCGCGTGCGAAGGGCGTAGCGTGCGGGCCGCCGATCAGGACGTGAGCGTCGGGGCGGTGCCGTTTGATCTCACGCGCGACCAGCGCGACGCCACGCCGATTCGAGGTCCAGCACGACATCGCAAAGAGCTCTGCGTCGAGCGAACGGATGACTTCTTCGACTTTCGTCCAAGCGAAGCCGGAGAGATTGAAAATCTTTACCTGATGACCGGCACGCAATGCTTGTGCACCGAGCGAGAACAGGCCGTACGGCGTTTGGAAAAAATCCGCGTCCAAATCACCTGCTTGGTAGTCCGATGGCGGCCCGCCAGCGCGCTCGTCGATGGGCTCACCGGGGCCTGGAATTTTCCAAGGCGGCGGATAAATCAGCGCAATGCGCACGGACCGAGTTCAGCATGCGCCGAGCGGCCCGACAAGTTCACTCGCTCATTTGGCGCGGCCCGGCGAGCCCGGCTTGAGCGCCAGCGCGAGTTTTTGGCTCAGCTCTTTGGGCGTGAACGGCTTTTGCAGGAACCCCGCGAGGCCCTTGGCGGTGAAGCGCCGCGTCGCTTCGATCTCGTTGTAGCCGCTGGTCAGGATCACCGGCACGTCCGCGCGGATGCGGCGAATTTCGCGGAACGTCTCTTCGCCGTTCATCTCCGGCATCGTCATGTCGAGGATCACGACCACGATTTCGCTCGCGTGCTCGCGGAAGACTTCCGCGCCGTGCCGGCCGTCCACGGCCTGCCGCACGCGGAAGCCGAAGAACTCGAGCAAGCGGCTGGCAGCTTCGCGCACGCCGTGATCGTCGTCGATCACGAGCGCGACGCCTTCGCCGCGGAAGGACATCACTTCCGGCGCGGGTCCGATGGCCTTGCCCTCCGCCGCCGGGAAGAAGACTTTGAACGTCGTGCCTTTGCCGGGGCTCGAGTAGACTTTGATTGCGCCTTTGTGCCCGCGTACGATGCCCATCACTGCCGCGAGCCCGAGGCCGCGCCCGGTGAATTTGGTGGTGAAGAACGGATCGAAGATGCGCATCTTCGTCGCTTCATCCATGCCGCAGCCGGTGTCGTGTACTTCGAGGTAAACGTAGTTGCCGGGCTCGATGCCTTCGCTCGAGAACAAACTCTGCACGTAAAATTCGTCGATGTTCTGCTGGCCCGTGGTGACGAGCACCGTCCCGCGCTGATCGCCGATCGCCTCCGCGCCGTTGATCACCAGGTTCATCACGATCTGCTGCACTTGCGCGATGTCCGCAGAGACCGGCGGCAAATCCTGAGTCAGCTCGAGCCGGAGCTGCACCTTCTTCGAGATCGTGGTTTCGAGCAGCGTCGCGAGCTCGCGTACGTGCACGGAAAGATCGATCGGGCGCACTTCGAAATGGCCTTTGCCGGAGTAAGCCAGGAGCTGTCGCGTCAGATTCGCGGCACGCCGCGAGGCCAAGACGACATTGTCCAAATCCGGACGCGCCGGGCTTTCCGCAGGCAAAGTGAGGATCGCCGCTGACGCGCTGCCCAAAATCGCGGTCAATAGATTGTTGAAATCGTGCGCAATACCGCCCGCGAGCACGCCCAAGCTCTCGAGTTTTTGCACTTGCAAGAGCTGCGCTTGCAGCCGCTCGCGCTCTTCTTGGCTTTGCCGGCGCTCGCTCAAATCCAGCATGAACGCGACGCCGGCGCCGCCCGCGTCGCTGAGCGTCGCACCGCCGAGCAGCACCGGCACCTTGTGGCCGTCTTTGTGGAAGAATTCCTTTTCGTATGGCGTGCACACGCCGGTCGTCGCCATCTCTTCGAGCGCGCGCTCGTCCGCTTGCTCGTAGCCGGGCACGCTGGCGTTACGCCAATTGAGCTGCCCGGCTGCGAGCTCTTCGTGCGTGTAGCCGAGCATGCTCAAGAGTGCATCGTTGGCCTCGATGATTTCGCCGCCCACGTGAAAGAACGTGAGCCCAACCATGTTCGACTCGAACACACGCCGGAAGCGCTCTTCACTCTTTCTGGCTTCTTGTTCGGCGCGCACACGCTCGGTCACCACTTGCGCCATGCCGAGCACGCCGGTCACTTCGCCGCGCGCGTTGCGGCGCGGCGACAGCAATAAATCGTAGGTTTTGCCTTCTTGCGCGAAACGCACCGAGCTTTCGCTGCCCGCGAGCGCGCGTTCGAGCGCGGCGAGGCCATCCGGAAAATTGGCGTACGCCTTGCGAGCGCTCATACCGACGAGCGAGCCCGGCGCCGAACCGCCCGGCGGATTCACGCCTTCGTTCATCAAGAAAACGGCGGCCGCGTCGACCTCGAACACGCGCACGGGCGCGTGCTGAAGCACGAATTTCAATACCTCACTCGGCGGCGCTGCCACCCCAAACCCATCCCGCGTCGTGTCGTCCGACATCGGTCGTGGACTATAGTCGATGATATCCCGGGGCGAATCAGCCGTTTTGTTTTATTTCCGTGCATCTGACCCAAACCCTTCGCGCGCGCTTCGCGCGGGGAGAGAGAACAATCAGGCACTGCTACTCCAGCAAATCCGTGCGCGGCGGGAGCCAGGGCGGCACGAATTTCGGACACTCCGTCGCTCTTGCCGGCAAGCGAAAATCGGCGAAGTCCAAGTCGCGATGGCGATCGTAACGCACGTCTCCGATGATGCGCGTGCCATTCGCTGCGCGCGGCGTGACGTAGGGCACGCGCGCAAAGCGCAAGAGTGCGCTCGCTTCGCAGCGGTCGCGCGCGAGCTCGGCGAGCTCGGTGGTCGAGCCGCGGTATTCGTCGGTCAAGCGCAGGCGGTTTCCGTCACTCACGTCGATGGCTTCGAGCGGCGTGGTCGGATCGGCACCGCGATCGTAGGGGCACGCATCGACGTCGAGCCAAGCGGGAAACGTCGCGGCGCGCCCGAGCCGCACCCAATAGCGCTCGCCTTCGCGTTGCACCAAAATCACGCTCCAGCAAAATGGATTGGCCGGCAGCGGCGTGGCCACGATATCGAGTGTTTTTTCTGTGGGAAAAGCGCGACTCGCGCGCTCGCGCACGAGCGCCTTGGCGGCCCGCGAATTGCCGATGAACATCAGCGCGAAGAACGCGAAGCCGGTCAAAGACAAAACCAAGCGCGCACTCGGCCGAACGCGGCGCGCTGCGAACAGCAACGCGAGCGTGAGCAAACTGAGCGCGATCGCGTGACGGCGCGGCACGATCGGCCGATACCAGAGCGCGCCGGTCGTGACCGCGAGCGTGGCCCAGAGCGCGACGCGAATGCTGCGCGAGCGCAGCGAGAACGTCAGCGGGGCGAGGATCACGAGCCAAAACGTCGGTTCGAGGATGAAGAACGAATCGCCGTAGAACCAGCCGTCGTAGAACGGCCAAAACGGGTGCACGCCGTAGTTGTTCGCGAAATCCAGCGTGATGTGCAAGAGCGGGCTCATGAGTGCGACGCCCGCGAAGAGCCAGCGATCCGCGCGCGACGCGACTTCTCCGCGCCGCTGCACGAGCCACAAGGCACCCCCCCAACTCAAGACGGCAAACAACAGCGCCACCGGCAGCGTGTGCGAGTAACCGCGATGCTGCAGCAAATAGCCGAACGGCTTGCCGCTGATCCACGAATAGCTGAAGTCGAGATCCGGCAGATTGTTGCCGATGATCGACAGCGCATAGATCGCCGTGCGCGACGATTCAGAGAGTGGCGCGCGGCGTTCGCGCACGCGGATCACGGCTTCGGCAGCGAGCAAACCGACGAGCGAGTGAGTGAGGTTATCCAAAGGCGGCGGAGTATGAGCTCAATGCGGGCGCTCGTGAAAGCTCAACCCGCGCCGGCGCGGAGCAACCGGCGCGCCACGACTTTTCGCGTCGCAATCGGCGTTGAACGACGCCGAGCAACAACCTGTAGATTCGCTTACAGAATCACCGGCTTTGAGCATGCGCGTGCAGAGTCAGACCCAGCACACTAGATCTCAGTGAGCGGCAATTCAGGCAAATTCCCGCCGTTTGCGCGAATGATTTCGCTGTAGAAGTGCGCCGAGTCCTTCAGCGTGCGCTTTTGGGTTTGATAGTCGACGTGAATCAAGCCGAAGCGCTCGCGGTAACCCTCGGCCCATTCGAAGTTGTCGAGGATCGACCATTGGAAGTAACCCGCGACGTTCGCGCCGTGATCGACCGCGCGCCGTAGCGCGGACAAGTAGCGCGTGAGAAAATCGATCCGGCCGGGGTCGTGCACTTTGCCGTCGAGCGAAACCCAGTCCCGCATCGAGAGCCCATTTTCAGTGATGTAAATCGGCTTCTGATAGCGCTCCGTGAAGAGCCGCGCGCCCCAATACAAAGAATCCGGGGAGAGCGGCCAATTGATGCCGGTGAGCGGATGACCGGGCGGATATTGCAGTGTTTCGGCCCCGGGCTCACCGCTCGCTTTCGCTTTTACTCGATCGCAAGCGTAGATGTTGGTGCCGAAGAAATCGAGCGGTTGATGGATCGTTTCCAGGTCGCCGGCTTTGACTACGGGAGCCTCGCTACCCCACGCATCCAATAACCCTTGCGGGTAATGACCGAGGTAGACCGGATCGACCCAGACGCCATTTTGTCCGATGTCTTCGCGATCGAAGGACTCGAACATGGCGTGCTTGGCCGCGGCGATGTCGGCCGCGCTGTCCGTGTGCGGGATGCGCACGGTCGCATTCGGCGCATAACCGACGCGGCACGGCTGCTTCGTGCGCGCGCGAATGACTTGCGTCGATTTGCCGTGCGAGAGCAAGACGTGATGCGCGGCGCGCGTCACTTCGGCGAGGCGTAATTTGTCGCCCGGCGCGTGGTAACCGTGGAAATGCCCAGTGCCGATGAACACCGCCGGTTCATTGAACGTGATCCAATTCTTCACGCGATCGGACAAGCGATCGACGACGAGCGCCGTGTAATCCGCGAACCAATTCGGCGCGTCCGAATTGAGCCAGCCGCCGCGATGGTAGAGCGCGAGCGGATAATCCCAGTGAAACAGCGTGACGTACGGCTCGACGCCGGCGGCGAGCAGCGCGTCCGTCAGGCGATCGTAAAAAGCGAGGCCGGCTTCATTTTTTTGGCCGATGCCTTGGGGCAATACGCGCGGCCAAGAAATGCTCAAGCGATACGCTTGGAGGCCGATCTCTTTCATCAACGCGACGTCTTCGGCGTAGCGATGATAATGGTCGCAGGCGACGTCACCCGTGTGTCCGCGGAACACTTTGCCGGGCGTTTTGCAAAACATGTCCCAGACGGACGGACCTTTGCCGTCTTCGTTTGCTGCGCCTTCGATTTGATAGGAGGCCGCCGCGGCGCCCCACGTAAAGTCTTTCGGAAATGGCATCTGGGTCGAGGATCTTGGGCTCGGGTGAGGGTGACTGAACGCGGACGGAAACCGGTTTCAGGTGCTGACTCAGAGATACGGTTTGTGCTGGCTCATCGCCAGAGATTTGGTGCAAACGCGGCGAATTGAGCAGATTTGAGCATATCGAAGACGATTTTCGCGACCACCGCGAGCACCACCACGGTCACGACCACACGCACGAAGCCGTCCCCCTGGCGCAAGGCCAAGCGTGCGCCGAGCCGCGCACCGACGATGTTCGCGACCGCCATCGGCGCGGCGATTTGCCAGAGCACCGCGCCGCGCAGCGTGAACGTCGCGAACGCGGCCAGGTTCGACGCCAAATTGACGACTTTGGCATTGCCCGAAGCATAGAGCGGACTGTCGCCGAAAAAAGTGACGAACAGCACGATCAAGAGTGAGCCCGTGCCCGGGCCGAAAAAACCGTCGTACAGGCCCATGCCGAGCGCCATCAAAACCAAAGCCAGCCGCGGGTGCGAAAGCGGCGTCGAGCGCAGACGAATGCGCGAGCGGAGGAGCATGACCGCGAGCGCGAACAGCAAAAGCAGCGCGATGATTGGCCTGAGGGGCTCCGGACGCATCGCGAGTAAGAGCCGCGCGCCGAGCAGCGAGCCGGCAAAGCCGCAAACGAAGCCGAGCGGCGCGCGCTTCCGGTCGATGCCGCCGCGACGAAAAAAGGTCCAAAACGACGAGACCGCGCCGGGCGCGGCTTGGCCTTTGTTCGTCGCCAAGGCCACGCTCGGCGGCAAGCCGACGGCGAGCAATGCCGGCACCGTGAACAAGCCGCCGCCGCCGGCAACCGCGTCGACCACGCCGGCGACGAACGCGGTCAGCGCGAGCAACCCGAGGATGAACGGAGAGATCACGCGGCGTTGCTGGTCAACGAACGACGAAGTCCGGCGTTGGCGAAGAGCGAAAACATCACCAAGACGAGCAGCACCGAGCTCAATAAATACGGATATTCGGCGCGAATTTCGTAGAGCCCCGTGCCGGCGAGCGGCCCGAGCATGCGCCCCACGCCGAGCGCGGAGCTATTCAACCCGGCGACGACGCCTTGGTCGTCTTCGCTCACGCCGAGTGACATGCCCGCGGTCACGCCGGGCACGGCCAAGCTCTGGCCGAATGCTTGCGCCGCGAGCGCGAGCGTGAGCGCCGCGAAACCGTGCGCGAAGATCAGCGCGATGTAACCCACGAGCGCGATCGGCATGCCGATCACGAGCAGTCTGAGCGGCGGCCATTTGAAGCGGCGCACCAAGTAACCTTGGTTGAACACGGCGACCAAGCCGTAAATGCCGAGCGCCATGCCGACCGAGCGCGGCGTGTCGCGATTCGAGAGGTGCAAGCGATCTTGGTAATAGAAGCTGATGGTCTGCTCCATCGCGACCGACGCGAGGCTGAGTGTGAAGCCCATCGCCAAGAGCGGCCAGACCGAGCGCGCGACTTCGTGCGTCGCACGCGGCGGTTCGCGCGCGAGCAGACGCTTCGATTCGGGCAGAAAAAACCAGACGAACGCGGCGTTCACGAACGCGACCGAGGACGAGAAGTAAACCGCGGCGAGCAAGCTCACGAGAGAAAAACCCGCGCCGATCAGCGGGCCAAAGATCACCCCCAAACCAAATGCCGCGCCGATCACGGCCATGCCCGCGGTGCGATCGTGCCGGCCCGTGAGATCGGCCATGTAGGCTTGCGCGGTCGGCAGCGTCGCGGACGAAAACCCACCGCCGACGAGCCGCGCCCCGAGCAAGCAGGCAAACAAAATCGGAGTCGGCCAATGCGCGCGCCCACCGAGATCGGCGATCAAAGCGAACGCGAGGAAGCTCACGCCGAAGCCGAGAATACCGGTCAAGAGCACGCGCTTCCGTCCGATGCGCTCGCTCAGTCGGCCCCAAGACGGACTGACCAAGACTTGCATCAACGCGTAGCTCGCCGACAGCGATCCGACTTGAAGCTCGCTCAAGCCGAGCTCGCGCCCGAGCGGCGCCAAAATCGGAAACAGCACGCTCAAGCCGAGGATGCTGTTGAAGAGCGTGATGAAGAGGAGGCCCTTCGGGCTCATGCGAGTCTCGGCGTAGTCGAGTCCAGCTCGCTTTGACATCACGAAAAGAGCGCGCTGAAGCCGGCACTGGACAAAAGTATAGCTTGGGCTAACAGAGGAGCGCGATGACCGAGCCCAGCGAAACGCCCTTCGATCCCATCCCCGCGCTCGCGAGCGAATTGAACTTGCCGCGCTCCGGCGTCGCGGCGGTGGTGCAGCTTTTGGCCGAAAGCGCGACCGTGCCCTTCATCGCGCGCTATCGCAAAGAAGCGACGGGCGGGCTCGACGAAGTGCAGATCCGGAACATCGAAGAGCGGCGGAGTTATTTGATCGAGCTCGAGGCGCGCCGTAAATCGATCACGAGCGAGATTTCGAGCCAAGGCAAGCTCACGCCGGAGCTGGCCAAGAAAATTGCCGCAGCGGACACGAAAGCCGAGCTCGAAGATCTGTATTTGCCGTTCAAGCCCAAGCGCCGCACCCGCGCGACGATCGCGAAGGAGCGCGGGCTCGAGCCACTCGCCGATTTGATTTGGGGTCAGGGGCGCGCAGGGTCGCCCAGGGCGGACGCGGAGAAGTTCGTGAGCGCCGAGAAAGAAGTGCCGGATGTGTCGGCCGCGCTCGCCGGCGCGCGCGACATCTGCGCCGAGCGCATCGCAGAAAATCCGGACGTGCGCCGCCACACGCGCGAAGCGTATTTCCGAGAAGGCGCGATTCGCGTCGGCAAAACCAAAGATTTCGAGGACAAAACCACCAAATTCGACAGCTACGCCGAATTCTCGGAACCGATCGCGAAGATCCCGTCGCATCGCTATTTGGCGATTCGTCGAGGCGAGAGCGAAGGCGTGCTGCGCGCGGGTTTGGATTTGGACTTGGGCAGCGTCGTGCCGTTCGTGGAAAAGCAGGTGAAGCTCACTCCCGCGTCGCCCTGGGCGCCCGAGCTGGCGCTCGCAATCAAAGATGGCGTCGAGCGCTTGCTCTTGCATTCGGTCCAGGTCGATGTGCGGGTCGAGCTGAAATTGGCCGCAGACAAAGGCGCGATCGACGTGTTTGCGCAGAATCTGCGGGAGCTGCTCTTGGCCGCGCCGTTCGGCACGAAAACCGTGCTCGGCATCGACCCCGGCCAGCGCACGGGCTGCAAATGCGCGGTCGTGGACGCGACCGGCAAATTGCTCGAACACGAAACGATTTATCTCGTTCAAGGAGATTCCGCGCTCGAACGCGCGCGCCAAACGCTGCGCGCGCTGTGCAAGAAGTACCCGCTCGTCGCGATCGCCGTCGGCAACGGCACGCACGGGCGCGAAACCGAAGCCTTCGTGCGCGACTTGTTGAAAGAAGAAGGGCTGACTCAGGGCTCGGCACCGCTGTGCGTCTCGGTCAGCGAAGCGGGCGCGAGCGTGTACTCGGCGAGTGACGTCGCGCGCGAGGAATTTCCGGATTTGGATTTGACCGTGCGCGGCGCGGTCAGCATCGCGCGACGGCTGCAAGATCCGCTCGCCGAGCTGGTCAAAATCGATCCCAAATCGATCGGCGTGGGTCAATATCAGCACGACGTTTTTCAGCCATTTTTAGCTAAAAAGCTCGACGAAGTCGTGGAGAGCTGCGTGAACAGCGTCGGCGTCGAGGTGAACCTCGCAAGCGCGCCGTTGCTCGCGCGCGTGGCCGGCATCGGGCCGACTTTGGCCAAGCGCATCGTGAGTCATCGCAATGAAAAAGGCGCGTTCGCGTCGCGCGCCCAATTGCTCGAAGTGCCCGGGCTCGGACCGCGCACGTTCGAGCAAGCGGCGGGCTTTTTACGAGTTCGGGGCGGCGAGCATCCGCTCGACGCGAGCGCGGTGCATCCCGAACGCTACGCGCTGGTCGAGAAAATGGCACAGGATCTGGGAGTGCCCGTGGTCTCGCTGATCGGCAACCGCGAGCTCCTCGAGCGCTTGGATCCCAAAAAATATCGAGCCGGAGATGTCGGCAGTTTCACGCTCGACGACATCCTGAGCGAGCTCAAAAAACCGGGCCGCGACCCGCGCGCGACGTTCGAGCCGCCCAAATTCCGCGACGACGTACGCACGCTCGAAGATTTGAAGACCGAGATGGTGCTCGAAGGCGTGGTCACCAACGTGACCGCGTTCGGCGCCTTCGTCGACGTCGGTGTGCACCAAGACGGACTCGTGCACGTGTCGCAGCTCGCAGACCGGTTCGTCAAAGATCCGAACGAGGTCGTCAAAGTCGGCGACAAGCTGAGCGTGCGCGTGCTCGAAGTCGACTTGGTGCGGCGGCGCATCGCGCTTAGCGCCAAGCGCGGAACCGACTCGGCGCACGTCGCCGGCGCCGGCCAGCGCGGCAAGGGCGGCGGACAGCCGGCAAATACAGGCCAAAAGCCCCAGCCAAAGCCGCAAAATGCCGGCCAAGGCTTCAGCAACAATCCATTCGCGGCTCACTTTCGCAAGTGAGGGGTTGAGCGCCGCGAAGCGCTTCAGCTCGCAGCGCGATTCGCGCGCCGCACGAATGCCCACAGCGCGAGCCACGCGAGGCCGATGCTCGCGTGCCCGAACAGCACGTGCACGAGGTTCCCGCTCGGGCAATGCAATTCCAAAATCAGGCTCGCCGCGAGGCCGAGCGCGGCCGCGCTCAAGCAAACCGTGCGCAGGCTCAAGCGATCGTCGCGATCGAAGGCCCAAAGTAGCGCGGCCGTCGGCAGCGTGAGCAAGGCGCCGTAGCGGAAGCAAGCGAACGCGCCTTCGGGACCGAAGCTTTGGCTCGCAAGCGTCGGCGGCGCGAACGCGACCAAGAACGGCAGCGCGAGCGCAGCAGCGACGAGCCAACCAAAATCAGCGAACGAGCCGCGCCGCACCGACAAAAATAGCTCCTTGCCGAACGCGAGCGCGATGCCGAGCGCGTACAAGCCGAGCAAGAGGGACAAGCGCGCTTCCGGATAGTCACCGAGATCGCGGCGCGGGTGCAGCACGGCGCCGACGATGACGGCCGCGAGTACGCTGAGCGCCGCCAACAGGAACCGAATCTTGCTGGGTCGCGAGCGGAGCCACGCCCGAAGTCCGGATTCTTCCGCCACGCGCGTCTCGATTTGCGCGAAGGAATCGTCTGCCAACGTGAGCGGCAAAGACGACGCGGAAGCGAGCGAACGGCCGAGCTCGGCTTCTTTCGCGAAGAGCTCGCGGCAATGCGTGCACGACGCCAAGTGCGCTTCGATCTCCGCGCTTGGCTCGGCTTCGCCGCGCAGCAGCGCTTCGCGAATTTCGGCGCAGTCCATCAGTGAATCCCCTCCGCCGTCGGTTTACCCGCGATGCGCTCGGGATCCGGCGCGCTGTCACCGAGCCGCGCGCGCAGCGCGACGTAGCCGCGATGCGCGCGCACTTTGACCGCGGCCACCGTCGAACCCACCGCTTCGGCGACTTCGGGAAAGCTCAAACCAGCGAACCAATGCAGCTCGATCACTTCGCGATGCTCCGCCGGCAATTCAGCGAGCGCGCGCATCGTCTCGCGCGCTGCGTCCGAGCGCTCTTGCCCGCGCGGCCCCTCGAACGGCTCGGGCGCGCGCTCGTCGTCGAGGGACGTCTCGTGGCGGCGGCGGCTGCGCCGGAAAAACTCGCGCTTCAAGTTGAGCGCGATCGTGAAGATCCAAGGTTTCAACTTGCGGCCGGGTTCGAAGTCGAGCCGGCTCCGATGCAAGTGCAGGAAGGTTTGCTGCACCAGATCGCTCGCTTCCTCGGGCGTCCGCAAATCGCGCGCCATGGCTCGCTGCAATAGTGGCGCGTAGCGCTGGAAGAGCTCGCGAAAAGCCGCCTTGTCGCCTGAAATATAGGCGGCCATCAGCTCTTCGTCGGTGCGCACCGACGCGATGATAACCGCGCTTTTCGGCAAAGATTGCCGGAAAAGACCAAAGCGCTAACCATTTCGCGAGCCCCGGCTATACTTTCGCCTGCGCGCCCGCGCACTCTTCGAGGAATCGCCATGAATTTGAGCAACGGAACTCGGATTGCGTTCGCCCTCGGCGCTTTGCTCGCAGCCAGCGGCTGCAGCGGCGCGGGCTCGGAGCAAGTCTCGAGCACGAGCGAGTCGGTCAAGTGCGAAGGCGGCAACGCTTGCGCCGGGCTGTCCGCGTGTGCCACGGCGGACGGCAAGAGCGAGTGCGCCGGCGAGAACGAATGCAAGGGAACGGGCTACGTCTACACTCAGACGGAGCAGCAGTGCGAAGCGCTGCAGATCCGCAACAAGCCCTGAGCTCGGGCCCGCCGCGCGCCGGCTTTGGGCTCCGACCGAAGCACTATCGAGAAATTTTGGAGCGCGGCATCCGCGCTGACTTTGCCGAGGCGACGAGCGAGAATTTTTTGGGTCGCGGAGGTCGCGCGCACGCGGTGCTGGAACGCGTGCGAAAAGATCGGCCGATCGCGCTGCACGGCGTGTCGCTGTCGATCGGCGGCAGCGATCCGCTGAATCGAGCTTATCTCGACGAGCTCCGCGCACTCGCCGAGCGCATCGAAGCGCTCGGCATTTCCGATCACCTTTGCTTCGGCACATTTCGCGGTCACTACGCGCACGATCTCTGGCCTTTGCCGTACACCGAAGAAGCGCTTTTGCACGTCGTCTCGCGCGTGCACGAAGTGCAAGCACGGCTCGGCCGGCGCATCTTGCTCGAAAACGTCTCGAGCTACGTCGAGTATCGCGCGAGCGCGCTCAGCGAGTGGGAGTTTTTGAACGAAGTGGCCGCGCGTGCCGAGTGCGGCATCTTGCTCGACGTGAACAACGTCTTCGTCAGCGCAAAAAATCTCGGCTTCTCCGCGGACGACTATTTGAACGGCATCGCGCCGACTCGCGTCGAACAAATGCATTTGGCCGGCCACAGCGACGGCGGCGGCTTCTTGCTCGACGATCACGGCTCGGCGGTCACGAGCGATGTCTGGCAATTGTACGAACGCGCGCTCGCGCGCTTCGGCCCGCTGCCCACAATCATCGAATGGGACGAATGCGTGCCCGCACTGAGTGAGCTCGAAGCCGAAGCCGAGCGCGCGCGCAACGTCGCGATGCGCGTTTTTTTAGGCTCAGAAAGCCCGCGCGCGTGAAGCTCGCCGAACTCCAGCGCTACTTCGCCAGCGTCGCGACGTCGACGAGCGGCCCGCCCGCCGATCTCGGCGCCATCTTCAAAGATAGCCCGACCCTGCCTGCACGCGAGCTCCTTCGCATCTACAACCGCGGCTATCATTATCGCTTGCTCGGCGTGCTCGCCTCGGTGTTCGAGCGCACGAAGCTCGCGCTCGGCGACGCGGAATTCGAGCGGCTCGGTTTGCAATACGTCGCGCGCCATCCCTCGGAGCACCCTGCCGTCGAGCAGGTCGGGCGTCACTTCGCTCCGTTTCTCGCCGAGCAGAGCTCACACTCGCCTGCCCTGATCGATCTCGCGCGCCTCGAATGGGCGCGCATGCTCGCGCTCATCGCGCCCGAGCCGCACGCGATCGCGCTGGCACACTCGATTGATCCAGCGCACTTTCCAGATTCGCGGCTACGCTTCGTCGGAGCCTTGAGCGTGCTCCAACTCGATGCTGGCGCACTCGCCTCCTTTCCTGGGATTTTGTTGGGGGATGCCTGGTCCGACGCGCACGGCGAAGCGACGAAACAAGTCGGCATTGTCGTCTATCGCAAGCAATACCAAGTGCAGCACCGGGCGCTCGCGGCGCTCGAATTCAAAGCGCTCGCGCTCGCCACCCGCGGCGCCACGGTGAGCGAGTTCTGTGAAGTCTTCGCGATCGGCAATGAAACCGAAGACACGACCAACGCGTTTCGCTTCGTGCTTTCGTGGTTCGAATGCGAATGGATCGAGCTCGTCGACTCTTAGCTCGCGTCGAGATTCGATTTTGGTCGTCGGCGCGAGCGGCGAAAGTAAGCTTCGTTCGCGTAAAACTCCGGCGTTTGCCGCTCCGCCCAGTTGGGGATGCCGAGCACCGGCAGCGGCGAAAGCCGCGCTGGATCGCTCAAAAACTCCGGCACGCGTTGCGCCAGTTCGCGATCCAAGAGCAGTCGCTGCTCGCTCGCGCCGAGCCCGAGCTGTGCGACGCTCACCCGAACGAGCCAGGCCATGCCCAGGATTTTTGGGTGGGGCTCACGCAGCGCGTCGAGTAGCCCGTGACCAAAACAAAGGAAGCGCGTGCTCGAGCCGAGCGCTTCGCGTCGCGCTCCGAACAGATCCGGCCAATCGAGCTCCGTGATCGCGCGAAACACGCGCTCGTCCGCGCCGATCACGATCACGCCCGATTCGTCGAAATGCGTCGCGGCGCGTTGCTGCGCGCCGCGCGCGGACGGCTCGACCGCCAGCTGAAGCCGATGAATCGCGGTCTTCAGCAACGGGAAATGCAGCCAAATCAAGCCACCGAACAGATCGTGAAATGAATTTTCGCGGGTCGGAATCCGGCCCGTTCCGGCGATGTAACGATCGAAGCCGCCCGCGGCGCGCACGCGCGCTTCGTCTTGCAGTTCGAACTCGAACCACCGCTCGCTCGCCGACGGCACGTCGCGCATCAAGGCGCAGAGCTCGCTCGGGCCTGGAATTTCCTCGTGCGCCGCGAGTCGCTCGCGAACTCTCGGATCGAAAATCGAGAACGCGGGATGCTTCAGAACTTTCACGCGGCTTCCGGAATTTCGAAGTGCACGCTGGCGCCGCCGTCCGCGCGATTTTCGGCCCAGGCGCGCCCGCCGTGCGCGCGCGCGATGCGTTGCACCAGAGCGAGCCCCAAACCCAAACCATGCGAAGAGCCGTCGCCGCGATAAAACGCCTCGAACGCGCGCGTCAGTGATTCGGCGGGAAAGCCGGGACCGCGATCGTTCACCGTGAGGCAGACGTTGCCGTCGAGCTTCGACACGATCACGCTCTCGACGCCGCCCGCGTGCTTCTGCGCATTTTCGAGCAGGTTCCCGAACGCGCGGTCGAGCAATGTCGGATCGCCCTTGATCTTGGCTTCCGGCACCTCGTTTTGACAGATCGTGGGTTCGAGATTTGCGCGTTCGATCGCGCGCTTTATCAACTCGCACGGTTCGAGCGCCTGCAAATTCAACGTGCCGAAGTCGAGCCGAGAGCTGGCCAACAATTTCCCGATCAAATCGTCGACTTCGATGATTTCGCGCTCCACTTTGTCGAGCGTCGCGGCGTCCGCCGAGCTGCCACGTAGTAGCTCGACCAAGACGCGCAGCCGCGCGAGCGGGCTTCGAATCTCGTGCGACACCGCGGCGAGCAGCTCGCGCTGATCGTTCAATTGCCGCTCGATTCGGCGGGCCATGTCGTTCACGGAGTCGGCGAGCACGCCCACCTCGCCCAAGTGATGGCGACCGAGCCGCACCCGGCTCATCAAGTTGCCCGACCCAATCTCGCGCGTGACGCGAATCAAGTCCGAGAGCGGGCGCACCAATTTGCGCGCGAGGGCGCCAGAAGCGCCCCACAACGTCAAACACGCGGCCGCGATCGCGAGCACGAAGGTAAAACCCGGCACGCGCCGGCGCTTGTCGATGCAGACCGCGAGCGTGCCGAGCTGCGCGCCGCCGCGCGGAATGATCACGGAAAACTGCGGAATATCACAGCGCGCACCCACTTGATCGACGATCTGCTTCTGCGCGTCGAATAGCGTCAGATCGACTTCGAAGGTCCGCGCGATGTCTTCGGTCAACTCGTGGCGCTCGGCCGGCTGATCCCAAACGCGCTGAAAGCGCTGGCCGATGAAGTGCTGAATGCGGATCACGTCGCTTTCCATGCTCGACGAATCCGGGCGCAGCGCGCTCACGACCGCGCTCACCACCATGCCCGTAAACAGGATGGTGATGCCGAGCCACATGAACAGCTGGCGATGAAGGCGGGCGCTGACGAAGCGCCGAAATCTCATTCCGTGCCCTTCGCCATCACGTAGCCGACGCCGCGCACGGTTTTGATCAGGCGCGGCGGATCGTCGAACAATTTTTTGCGCAGGTGCGAGATGTGCACGTCCACGGTGCGATCGCTGACCGTGACGTCACTTCGGCCCGCTTGTTCGAGCAAGCTCGAGCGCGGCACGACGCGCCCAGCGCGGCGCATCAAAGCCAAGAGCAAGTCGAACTCGATGCCCGTCAAATCCGCGACTTTGCCGTCCACCGTGGCTTGGCGCGCGCCGACGTCTACGGTGACGCCGCCGACCGTCAAATGCTCTTTCGTGGGGTCGGCCTCGGTGCGACGTAGTACGGCGCGCAAGCGCGCGAGCAGTTCACGCGGGCTGAATGGTTTGCCCAAATAGTCGTCCGCGCCGAGCTCGAGCCCAACCACGCGATCGGTCTCGTCTCCTTTCGCGGTGAGCATGATCACCGGTAGCGTCGACTTGTCTCGGATTTTCTTCAACACCGAGAGGCCGTCGAGGCCCGGCATCATCACGTCCAACAGCACCGCGTCGAATGCACCCGATTCAAGCGCGCCGAGACCCGACAGGCCGTTCGGGGCGTGCGTCGCGCGGACGCCGTTTTGCGCGAGGTAGCTGGCGAGCACCTCGAACAGGCGAACGTCGTCATCGATGACCAGCACGTGAACCGTCATGAGCGAGGGGGCCGAGCGTATCATCGGCCCCTGCTCGGAGTTGTCAGGTTTGTTCAAGAGCGCGCTGTCCATCACTTCAAGGCTGCTTTTGCGCGTGCGATCGTTCGCGCGCGGCGGCCCGGGTGCACACGTCAGCGACGTGATCTTCGAACGCTTGGCGGTCGGAGGTGCCGTGATAGTGGCAACCGAATAGCCCCGAAGTGAAGCCCGCGATGGCGCCTGCCGCGAGCACGAAAATCAATGCTTTACGTCTCATGATTCATGCCTCCTGATTCGAAGCGCGGTCAGTGGAACGGTCCGAAGCCGCGCCCAAACGGACCGGTCTCGATGATGTCGGCCAAGATCCGGCGCTGACGTTCGTCGAGCGTGTCGTGGATGCGCGCGAACGCGTCGAGCGCGCTCTGGCGCACGTGATCGATCGTCTGATCGTGGCGCTCGAACACCGCTTCGACCGCGCCGCGATCCAGGCTCTGCGCGCGAATCACTTCGGCGATGTCACGGCGCGTGCCGCGGAAGTCGCGCCGCGCGTCGTAGATTTCGTCCATCAACGTATCGACCGCTTCGCGAATCACTTTTTCCTGACCTGGCGTCGTGTCGAGCCGGTCCATCAAATGATTCAAAATGAAGCGCCCGCGGCCACGACGAAAGCCTCGTCCGCGGAAGCCGCCTCCATAACCGCCGTGCCCACAGTGATGGTAACGGTGACCGCGCGCGATCGTCGCGGTGAGCCCGAGCAAACACGCCGTGCCGACTAAAAATCCGAA
>DATATR010000004.1:0-6597 GCA_036268695.1 Polyangiaceae bacterium
ACTTCCGCTGGGACTCACCGATATCGTTCTCGATGCTGAACAATCAGCTCGATCGCTATTTGATCGTGGCCTTCTTTCCAGTCACCGCCATTGCCGAGTACCAAGCGGGCGCCTGGCAAATCCCTATCATCACCACGATCCCGTACACCGTGGGCGCGGTCTATGCTCCGCGCTTCGTCGAGTTATTTCGCGCCAGGCGCAACCACGAAGCAATCGGCATTTGGCGTCAATCTGCGCTGAAGACGGCGTTGCTCGTCGTTCCGATCACGATGGTCTTCCTGGTCGGCTCCGAAGAAACGATGGAGCTCCTGTTCACGGCTAGCTACTTGCGCGCGGCGCCGGTGTTCCGCTGGTATTGCGTACTCACCGTCGGACGCATCGCGACATTTGGCTCGGTGCTCCTCGCGAGCGGAGCCCCTCGCTTGATTTTCCAAGCGGCGGTGTTCTCACTCTTGAGCAACGGGTTATTGTGCTTCGTTCTGGTCAAGCTCGTCGGGTTCAACGGCCCGGCCATGGGCACCGCGCTCGCGTTCATTCCCTCGGTGATCTACTATTGTTTCTGCATCGCGAAGGCGACCGAGCTCAAGCTTCGCGATATTTTCCCGCTGTTCGGCTTCCTGCGAGTGCTCGCACTGGCATGTGTGGCTTCATTGCCGGCGTGGTGGTTCAAATCCGTCGTGACATGGCCGGCCATCGCGCGGCTACCCGTGGAGACGTTCTTGGTGCTCGGCACCTTCGCCCTAGTCGGGACTCTGGTGGGCGAGATTTGTCGGGCAGATTGGCAATTTCTGGCGAACTGGCTGCGGCTGCGGATGCTGCGCGCGAATTGATTCGTCGGCCTTCAGACGGATCGCGAATCGACGGCTCGAGCGCTCTCACTCCCGTCGGACGGACACTAAAATCAAGACCGCGCCGAGTCCAACAAAGCCGGCAAAATGCGGTGCGAGAGCGGCATATACTCCATCTCGAGGCTGTACGGGAACGGCGTGTCGAAGCCGGTGACGCGAACTGGCGGCGCCTCCAAGTGATAGAAGCAGCGCTCGACCACGAGTGACACGAGCTCCGCGCCGAAACCGCAAGTGCGCGCGGCCTCGTGCACGACGACCACGCGGCCCGTGTGTTTCACGCTGCTCACGATCGTCGCGATGTCCACCGGCCAGAGCGTGCGCAAATCGATCACCTCGGCCTCGACGCCTTTTTCCGAAGCCTTCGCAGCCGCGTCCAGTGCTTCGTAGAGCATTGCGCCGTAGGCGAGTACGGTCACGTGACGCCCCGGGCGTACGACCTTCGCGCTTTCGAGCGGCACGAGGTAGTCATTGTCTGGCACGTCGCCCTTGGCCGCGCGGTAGACGCGTTTCGGTTCGAAGAAGAGCACCGGATCCGGATCTTGAATCGACGCGAGCAGAAGCCCTTTCGCGTCGTACGGGTTCGACGGGCAGACGACCTTGAGCCCGGCGACGTGAATGAACGCCGCTTCCGGGTGCTGCGAGTGATAATGCCCGCCGCGAATGCCGCCGCCGACCGGCGTGCGAATCACGAGCTTCGCCGGATATTCGCCGCCCGAGCGGTAGCGATACTTCGCGAGCTCGTTGACGATCTGATCGTAGGCCGGCCAAATGAAATCCGCGAATTGGATCTCGACCACCGGCACCATGCCGTAAAGTGCCATGCCGACGGCGCAACCGACGATGCCGTTCTCGCTCAGCGGCGTGTCGATCACGCGCTCTTCGCCGAACTCTTCGGACAAGCCCGCGGTAACGCGGAACACGCCGCCGACCTTGCCCACGTCCTCGCCCATCACGACCACGCGCTTGTCCCGCCGCATGGACGAGCGAAGGGCCTCGTTGATCGCCTGGACCATGTTCATCTGCGGCATTTGCGTTGCTCCAGCGGAAGGTAGCCGATCGTTTTGGGGTTGGGCCCCCAAAACCTGAGGGTGGGGCCCCGCTGAATTCATTTCGGCGGGGCGGGAGCTGCGCTCCCGATAACTAAGAATGCGGCGATGGCGCGCGGGGGCCGCGCAGGAGTTCGGCGCGTTCCTCTTGCAAGTGCCAGGGCAATTTCTCGTACACGTCCTCGAACATCGATTCCAGCGGCGGCATCGGCGTTTTCTCGCTGACCGCGACGGCCGCCCGGAACTTCTGATCGATCTCGGCGATCAGTGCTTGTTCCTTGCGATCGTCCCACAACTTCCTGCGCTCGAGGTAGTGCCGCCCGCGTTCGAGCGGATCGCGCTCGGCCCACGGCTTCAATTGCTCGGTCGCGCGATAGCGGTTCGGATCGTCGCTCGTGGAGTGGCCGCCCATGCGATAGGTGATGGCCTCGATCAACGTCGGGCCGAGGCCTTGCGAACCGCGGCGCACCGCTTCGCGCACCACGCTCACGACGGCGAACAAATCATTGCCGTCCACTCGCACGCCGGGAATGCCGTACGCGGCCGCTTTTTCAGCGAATGTGCGGGTCGCGGTCTGGCGTTCGACCGGCACGCTGATCGCCCAGCCGTTGTTGCGACAGAAAAAAACCGTCGGCACTTTGAACACGCCCGCGAAGTTCATGCCGCTGTGAAAATCAGTGGAGCTCGTCGCGCCGTCCCCGAAGTAAACGAGCGAAGCGAGATCTTTACCGTCGATCTTGGCACCCCAGGAGAAGCCGACTGCTTGCGTGATCTGCGTGCCTACCGGCGAGCTGATCGAGGCCCAACCGACTTCGCGGCAAGTATAGTGATCCGGCATTTGCCGGCCTTGCACCGTGTCGTTCGCGTTGCCGAACATGTTGTCGACGAACGTCTGCAGCGGGAGCCCACGCATCAGCGCCGCGCCGAACTCGCGGTAACACGGGAACAGCCAATCGGCCTTGCGCATCGCGAAAGCCGAACCGATGATCGCCGCTTCCTCGCCCAGCGAACCGACGTGAAAGCCGATCCGCCCTTGGCGCTGCAGCGCGACCAAGCGTTCGTCGAGCTGGCGCGTGGTCACCATCCAGCGGTAGATGTCGATCACTTCTGGATCGCTCAAACCGGGATCGTGGCGCGGATCGAGCGTGCCGTCGTCCGAGAGCACGCGGATGACCTTGGCGGAGTCTTCGGGCCGCAAGGTTCGGGGCTTTTCAGGCATCATATCCATGGCGAAACAATCAGGCTCGCGGGCACGTGCCCGGACCAAGCGCTACTCGCTGAGCGCGTGGGCGGCCTCCTCGAGAGCTTGCTCGACTGCTGCATGAGCTAGTTTGAGTTCAGCGGCGAGTTTGTCGAGCACCTCGCGCTCCACCGAGCTGACGCCACCGGAGACGTGTGCGAGCAAAGACGACACACGAAGCACTTCGCGCGCGTGGTCTTCGCGCGTGATGCTGCGCGCGACCATTTGAATGCGCTTGCCCAGGCCGTCTTCGCCGAGTTGATCGTGCAGGTCGGCGAGCAACGCGGAGACTTGGCGCTCGGCAACCGCGCCGCCACAGGCCGCGACCACGACGTGCTGGAACGCAGCTTGTTCCGCGTCGTCGAATTCGCCGTCCGCGTTGGCGACCAAAAATGCCCCTTCGACCACCGCTTCGAACAAGCGCGCGGCTTCCGGATCGAAGCCAGTCGGCTGCGTCAAATCGTCGTCTTCGGATTTCCAGCCGTATGAGCTCGCGGCAACGCTGAGCAGCGACGCTTTTGCGCCAGTTGCGGCCGCGTACGCCGGTGGTTGGGTGAGCTTTCGCGCAACCTTACCGATCAGGCTCGTATCCGGAGCGGTCATGAAGTTTCCCTCGAAGAATGCCGAGGCAGGCTAACCGAAGATGATGCTTCCGTCATGTGCGTGCTGTCGCTCGCAGCGCGCGGGCCGGAAGCTGCGCCTTCGCGACACCGCTCAACGCCGCAGCAATGACTCGGCGCGGATCAATTGGTGCGCTGCGGCATCCCCGTCTGGCAGGGGAAATGCCGGCATTTGCCCGGCGGATTCGGCCAGCGTGCTCGTGTTGGGCAATGTGCTTGCTGGTCGCAAGCGGGCTTCGACGAAGCCCTCCGCGGCGTGATAGCTCGAGCGCACGAGCGGGCCCGAGGCGACGAATGCGAAACCCATTTCGCGCCCGCAACGCGCATATTCGTCGAACTGCGCCGGAGCCACGTAGCGTTCGACCGGGGCATGCTTGGGTGTGGGGCGCAGGTATTGCCCGAGCGTGACGATGTCGACGCCCGCGCTACGGAGGTCGCGCATCGTCTCGAGCACTTCGTCGTCCGTTTCCCCGACGCCGACCATGATCGAGCTCTTCACGAGGCGCTCCGGCGCGCGCGCCTTCGCGTGCGAAAGCACGCCGAGCGATAGATCGTAGTCGCAGCGCTGATCGCGGATTGTCGGCGTGAGCCGGCGCGTGACTTCGATGTTGTGCGCAAAGACGTCCGGCGCAGAGTCGACCATCGCGTTCACGTCGCGTTTGCGACCGCCGAAATCGCCGACCAAGGTTTCGACCAATAAACCCGGACTGTGTTCGCGCAAAGCCGTCACAGCGCGCGCCATGTGCGACGCGCCGCCGTCGAGCAAATCGTCGCGATCGACCATCGTGAGCACGACGTAGCGCAGCTTCAATTGCGCGATCGCGCGCGCCACGTGCTCGGGCTCGCGCGGATCGACCGCGCCGCGCGGATTGCCGGTCGTGACGGCGCAGAAACGGCAACCGCGCGTGCAGGTGTGACCGAGCAACATCACCGTCGCCGTGCCCGCAGCCCAGCATTCGCCGACGTTCGGGCAGCGCGCTTCTTCGCACACCGTGTACAGATCGAGCTCGCGCAGCGTTTGCTTCAAGCGCGTGTAGTTCTCGCCGCCTGGCGCGCGCACCTTCAGCCACGGCGGCTTCGGTTCGTAGATTTTGAGCGCGCGCTGTGCGGTCATGAGCCGCCTCCGAGCAGCTTCTCGAGCAGCTCATTGACGAGCTTCGGGTTGGCCGACCCGCCCGTCTCTTTCATCACTTGCCCGACGAAAAAGCCCATCAGGCCCTTCTTGCCCGCGCGGAGTGACGCCGCTTGACTCGGGTTCTTCTCGATCAATTGCTTGCACACGGCCTCGAGCGCGCCCGTATCCGAAACCACGCGCAGCCCGCGCTGCTCGACGATGGCTTGCGCCTTCAGCTCGGGCTGATTTTCGAGCGCAGAAAACACTTCTTTCGCTTGTTTGCCGCTGATCTCGCCCGAGTCGACCAGCGTGAGCAACTCCGCGACTTGCGCGGGCGTGACCGTGAACGACGCGGACAAGCCGTGCGACTTTGCGCCACGCAGCACGTCGTTGGCCACGAAGTTCGCGGCCTTGATCGGTTGATTGAAGCTCTTCAGCACGGCTTCGAAAAAACGCGCGTACTCGGGGTGACCGGTCAAGGTTTGCGCCGCGGCCGGCGTGAGCTTCAGCTCTTCGACCCAGCGCTTGCGCACCGCGACCGGCAACTCGGCGAGCTTCGACTTGGCCTCCGCGATGAACGCCGCTTCGACGCGCAGCGGCGGCAAATCTGGCTCCGGGAAATAACGGTAATCGTGCGCTTCTTCTTTCGAGCGCAAGGTCGCGGTTTGCCCGGTGTCCGGATCGAAGCTGCGCGTCTCTTGCCGGATCTTGCCGCCGGCATCGAGGATCGCGGTTTGGCGCACGATTTCCGCGTCGATCGCGCGCTGCACGAATTTGAACGAGTTGATGTTCTTGAGCTCGCAGCGCGTGCCGAATTTCTCGGTCCCTTTTGGCCGAATCGACACGTTCGCGTCGCAGCGAAAGCTGCCCTCTTCGAGATTGCCGTCGTTCACGCCGATGAACACCAAAATGTCGCGCAACGCGCGCATGTACGCGGCCGCTTCCGCGCTCGATCGCAAATCCGGCTCGCCCACGATTTCGACCAGCGGCGTGCCCGCGCGATTCAAATCGACGAGTGAATCCCCGCCCACGCCGTGCAGGTTCTTGCCCGCGTCTTCTTCCATGTGCGCGCGCGTGATGCCGACGCGTTTCACTACGCCGTCGAGCTCGATCTCGAGATAGCCCTGGGTCGCGATCGGCTCTTCGAATTGGCTGATCTGATAGCCCTTGGGCAAATCCGGATAAAAATAATTCTTGCGCGCAAAAATGCTCTTCTCGACAATCGTGCAGTTCAGCGCGAGGCCCGCCTGCACCGCCATGCGCACCGCCTCGCGATTCAACACCGGCAGCGAACCCGGTAAACCGAGGCACACCGGGCACACGTTCGTGTTCGGTGCGCCGCCAAAGTTGGTCGAGCAGCGACAAAAGAGCTTACTCTTCGTGAGCAGCTGCGCGTGCACCTCGAGGCCAATCACGGGCTCGTACTCGGTCATCGTGCAAGAGATGTAGCGCCGAACCGCGCCTGATTCTAGTGGCGGAACGCTGGCTGCCCCCACCCCGTCCGTCCTCGCGCTTCGCGCTGCGGGCGGGCGGCCTCCCCCAAATCGGCCGCCGCCGCGGCCTCAGGGGGAGGCTCGATACACGCCGGAACGCGCCGCCATGCGCTCCGACGTGCTTGGCAGACTGCTTCGAGCGACGTCAATTCGGTCCGCGCGGCACCGCTCGCGTTCCAGATTCTCAGTTGCATTTGCAACTGAGCTCTTCGATTCGCCGAGCGCCCGTGCGCGGG
>DATATR010000005.1:0-2919 GCA_036268695.1 Polyangiaceae bacterium
GGAATGCCGCGGCCGACGCCGGGCCGCGCTAACCCTACGGGGTGAATCGCTTCGTAAGCGCCGAGCGAAGGTTTCACGAGCGCGGTGTAGCCGCGCACGAACGGCCAAGCCGCGCGCGCCGCGCTGGCGAGTGGCTCAATCGTCACGGCGAGCGCGGACGCCGTTTCAGTGCCGCCCAAGCCGTATTCGCCGAAGCTCGCTGCGCTGAGCTCGTGCTTATGCGCGATCTCGGCCGAGCCAGTGATCGCGAGCGCGTGCTTGCTGCACTTCTCGAACAGCCGATCGCTCGGCGCCGCCGCGACGATCCGTCGATGTAAGAGCCGCGCAAACTCCCCCGGGTTATCGCGAAACAGCGCCGGGCCGGTCGGGCCGACCATGCACACGGCGTAGTCCGCGACGCTGGTCGCGAGGCTGTGCACGCGGTAGCCGGCGAGCGCGCGCGGGATCAGCGAGCTCAGGCACCAGGCGACTAGGCCCAGGAGCAGCAGGCTACGGAGTCGAAATGGTAACTGCGGAAAAGCCGCGGGCGATGCAGCCGGCGCGAGGGCCATGCTGCGTACACTGAGCAATATTCGCGACTTGGGCCAAGTTTCCCCGGTGTGTCGCAGCGGCTGACGTAAAGCGCGAGCTCAGCCCATCGTACGCGGGATCTCGTCCGTCTTCAGGCGCTTGCGACGGCGACGAGCGGCTTCGCTCATCTTCTTGCGGCGCTTGATCGACGGCTTCATGTAGTGTCGGCGGCGCTTGAGCTCACGCAAAATGCCCTCTGCGGCCATCTTGCGCTTGAGGTGCTTGATCGCACGCTCGATGCCTTTGTCGCCGACCTGGACCTCGAGGGGCCTGCACTGAACCGATTCGCTGGTATTAGCCAAGGGGCCGTCGGTATGGCAGACCGGGCCGCACTTGGCAAGCCCCGGCACGCCGGAATTTGGCCAAGCTGAGCCGGAATCGGCCGCACAGGAGCACCCCCAACCCAAAAAACCCATGGAATCCCGCTTTCGCCCTACTGGCATCAAAGCCCCGCACGGCGCCCGCAGCTTCGAAGTGACCTGGGCGGACGGCGAGACCATGACTTACCCGCACGAGCTCCTGCGCGGCTATTGCCCGTGCGCTGGCTGCCAAGGGCACTCGGGCGAGATCCGCTTTCAAGAAGGCGGCAACGAGGAGCTCCGCGAAATCGAACGAGTCGGCAACTACGCGCTCTCGTTCACTTGGGGCGACAGTCACAACTCCGGGATCTACAGCTTTCGCTATTTGCGCGCGCTCGGCGAATTGATTCAACGAGAAGGCGCCGACGCGGTCAAAGCGCTGGGCGAGATTTCGCGCGTGTGAGCGAGCGCATCGCCGTCATCACGACTTCGTACCCGCGCGCGCCGGGTGACGCGTCCGGGCATTTCGTGGCGAGCGAAGTCCGAGAGCTCGTGCGCGCTGGTCACGACGTGCAAGTCATTGCGCCTGGTTTTGGGGGGTTTGCCGAGCCCGGCGCGCGCGTGCACTGGCTCGGCGATCGCGGCGCGTTCGGCTGGCCCGGCGCGGTCACACGCTTGCGCGAAAATCCACTGCGCGCGTTCGGAGTCGCGGAATTTGTGCTGCGCGCCGAGCGCGCGCTCCGCGGCGAGCGGCCGTGCACGCGCGTGCACGCGCATTTTCTTTTGCCGAGCGCGTGGCCGATCGCGACGCGCGGCGTTGGCCGCGACGCAAACTGCGAGCTCGACTTGATCGGCCACGGCTCGGACGTACGCTTATTTTGCCGCTTACCGAAGCAATTGCGCAAGCGAATCGCGCGCGCGTGGCTGCTCCGGCGTGCGCGTCTGCGCGTCACGAGCAGCGAACTTCAGCGCTTGCTCGGCGCGGCGAATCCCGAACTGCTGTCGAGCATTTTCGTGAAGCCCGCGGCGCTCGACCTGCAGGGCGTGCCGAGTCGCGCACGCGCGCGCCGCGAGCTCGGCCTGATTGACGGCGCGAAGATCGCGCTCATCGTCGCGCGGCTGATTCCGGAGAAGCGAGTCCAAGTGGCGCTGCGCGCGCTCGCGTTGCAGCACGAAACGAGCGCGATCGTCGTCGGCGATGGCCCCGAGCTCGACGCGCTTCGACGCGAATTTCCGCGCGTTCGCTTCGTGGGCCGCGTGCCGCGGCAGCAGGCGCTCGCGTTCATCGCCGCGGCCGACGTGCTCGTCAGTGCTTCGGCGCACGAAGGCGCGCCGAGCGTAGTGCGCGAAGCGCGCGCGCTCGGTGTGCCGGTGGTCGCGGTCGCGGCGGGCGATCTCAGGCAATGGGCCGAGCGCGACGCGGGCATTTGGCTCGCGCGCGGCTGATTTTCATCAACCTTCGGCGTGCACGCGCGGCAAGAGGTCGACGAAGTTGCACGGTTTGGTGCGCGCATCGAGCTGCGGCACGATGATCTTGTCGAGCGCGAGCTTCACCGCTCCAGTCGAGCCAGGCAAAATGAACACCAAGGTCGTGTCGCAGAGCGCGGCTTCGGCGCGGGATTGAATCGTTGCCGCGCCGATGTCCGCGTAGCTGAGCGAGCGAAACAGCTCACCGAAACCGGGAATCCATTTCGTGACCAACGGCGCGAGCGCTTCCGGCGTGACATCGCGCTTGGTGATGCCCGTGCCGCCCGTCGTGATCACGACGTCGATCGCCGCTTGTTTCACGCCGAACTCGATCGCTTCGCGAATCTTCGGCAAATCGTCCTTGATGATCGTGCGCTGCGCGATCACGTGCCCGGCGGCCATCAATTGATCCATCAAGAGCGCGCCGCTCTTGTCGGTTTCGAGCGTGCGCGTGTCGCTGATGGTGAGGATGGCGATTTGCAGGGGTTTCGGCGTCGGATCCATCGCGCTCGAGCGTAGCGCGATTTGTCGCGGCGCGTGTATGCTCGCCGCGTGCGCCGCTCGGCCTGCTTATTTTTTTGGG
>DATATR010000006.1:0-9490 GCA_036268695.1 Polyangiaceae bacterium
TCGACGATGTAGTACTCGACGAGCGGGTTGTTCGACCAACCATAGATCCCGATGTACGAGTAGCCGCCGGCGGTGCCCGTCTTCGTGTAAGCGAAATCGGCCGAGATCGTGCCGAGTTGATCGTACGTCTTGGTTTCGTCCCATTGGAAACCCTCGCGCGCGAGGAAGTCCCCGGCGTTGTTCCAAGTGGCCTTGTACGCAGCGCCCGTGTTGTACGTGTTCATGCAACCGCCGCTGGCTCCGCTCGACCAGATCGTCCAGGTGAAGCCGTTCGCGGTGCCCGAAGCATTGTTCGAGCAGTGCTGGGTCGCGCCGCTCAACGCCGGACCATTGCAAGCGACGGTCGTGCCGCCGCCGGCTCCCATGCCGCCCGCGCTCGTGCCCGCGCCGCCGGCTTGGCCACTGCCACCCGCACCCGCGCCGCCTTGAGCGGCGCCAGCCTGACTCGAGCCCGCTTGGCCAAAGCCACCTTGACCGATGCCGCCTTGGCCGAAACCAGCTTGGCCGACGCCACCTTGGCCGAAACCAGCTTGACCCGTCGTGCCGCCGAAACCGGTTCCAGCCGTGGAGCCGTTGCCTCCGGCGGTGAAACCGGCTGCGGCTGTGCTGCCGCCGCTCGAAGCGCCTGCCGCGCCGGAGTAACCGAAACCGCTGCCCGCTATATTCGTGGTTCCGCCGATTGCCGTAGCGCCGCCGCCACTTCCAACGTTGGTCCCGCCGCTTCCAACTCCGATGCCGCCAGCCGTGGAGAAGTTGCCGCCCGCCGACGTGTTGCCGCCGCTCGCGCCTTCATCGCTAGGCGAGGAGGTCGCGCTGCAGCCCCACGCTCCGAACGCGGCACCAAGAACAAATGTTTGCAGTAGTTTCGTACGCACAGGTTGAACTCCGAATTTTGAGTTCACCGTTATTCCCGCGAGTCGGAGTGTTTGATCACGGCGTGCGCGTTTGCCTGCGCTTTTCGCGCGCATGCAATAGTGAGGATCCTTCGTAAATCAGCTTGCCTGAGTGCGCGGCAAGCGGCGCACTGCCTGCGCCGCGCGCTGCTCGTTCGTCGCCAGCAGTGTCAGACGCTCCGCGCCGAGAGCAGGCCGCGAAACGACGTGCGGTTGATGAATGCGAGATAGATCTCGAGTGCGACGATCACGACTGCAATCGCGATCCCTTGCGGCGCAAGGAACGCGTGAAACGCGACGATGTTGACGATCACTGGCGCGAGCAGCGTCAGCGCGAGTGGCACGAAGCGATTCGACAAGAGTAGCGCGCCTGCCACGGCTTCGGTCACGCAGAGCAACGGAATGAAGTAGCCGGCGCTCGCGAAGGCGCAGATCAGATCGGCGGCTTTGGGTGGCAGGCCATCCACGTGCTGCGTCTGCACGAGCCCGATCACGCCGCTTGCGGCGAAGGTCAAGCCGAGCAGCGCGCGCGCGGTCGTTGCTGCGTGGCGTAGCCAAGCCTTGGGTTGGGTGGAAAGCTCGCTCTGAGAAATCTCGCTGCCTGCGAATCGAGTGGTCATGTCGTTTTTTCTCCGGTTGGGCGCGCGAGCTGCGCGCTTCTGCCGGAGCGACGAACGAGCGGGCTTCCGATCGACGGGCCCGTGTGATCTTTTTTGCGCTCCGGCGCCGTCACAGGTCACTCCGCTGAAAATCGGCCGAAACCACAGTCATCTATGCTCGACGAAAACGGGCGAAAAACGCGCCTGCGCGAGAAAGGCGATCTTCAGAAATGGCTACCGTCGACGCTGAACCCGGGCCGATCGAGATCAATTTGGAACGCAGCGCGGTCGTCGTAATCGACATGCAGCGCGATTTTTTGGAGCCGGGCGGCTTCGGCGAGTCGCTCGGCAACGACGTATCGTTGCTCAAAAAGGCGATCGCGCCGATCAAGTCACTGCTCGACGCTGCGCGCAAAAAGAAAATGCTCGTGATTCACACCCGCGAAGGTCATCGTCCGGATTTGAGCGACGCGCCGAGAGCGAAGGTCGAGCGCGGCGCGCCGAGCATTCGCATCGGCGCGCCCGGGCCGATGGGTCGAATCTTGATCCGCGGCGAACCCGGGCAAGACATCATTCCCGAGCTTTATCCGCTCGCCGGTGAGCCGGTGATCGACAAGCCGGGAAAGGGCGCGTTCTACGCCACCGATTTCGGCTCCATCCTCGTCAATCGCGGGATCGAGAATTTGATCGTTTGTGGAGTGACGACCGAAGTTTGCGTGCACACGACCGTGCGCGAAGCCAACGATCGCGGTTATCGTTGCATCGTCCCGGGCGACTGCTGCGGCTCGTATTTCCCCGAGTTCCACGAGCTCGGATTGCGCATGATCAAGGCCCAGGGCGGCATTTTTGGCTGGGTTTCGGATTCGAAGAAGATCCTCTCGGCTCTGGCCTGAGCCTTGTCGTGTCCCCACTTTGGCGCGCTCCGGCGCGCAAGGCACCCCAAAAAAAAAGACTCGACGCGCATTCATCACCCGTAGGGTTTGCATTCGCGAGCGGCCAACGTTCGGCTGAGTTTTTAGCGGCGAGTGAGCGCGCTGCGCGCTCGGTGTGATGCTCTCACGCGCGCACTCGCGCGCTCCACTCGCTTACTCCTAGGCACGAAACCGTTACGTCATCGATCTCGCTCGTGCGAGTTCTGTCACACGAAACACCTCGTTCATACGGGCCAATGTAGACGAGTGTGTATCTGGCAGAGGCAGCGTGTGTGCGGCGAGCACATCCGCTCAATTCGGTCTCGTCCCGGATAGGAGAAAATATGAAAGCGACTCTTCGATATTGCTTGGCCAAGCCGTCGATCGTGCTGGCCGCCGCGCTGCCGTCTCTCTACTCGACGCTCGCACACGCGCAGGCTGCTGCGCCGCCACCGCCACCGCCCGCGGCTGCACCTGCTGCGCCACCCGCGGCGACACCGGCTCCCGCTGCGGCAGCGCCTGCCGCGCCAGCGCCCGCGGAACCAGCACCCGCTGCGGCGCCCGCGGTCGTCACGCCGCCAGCGCCCGAAACTCCGCCTGCGCCGGCGACCGTGCCCCCACCGATGCCGCCCGCGCCGCCGCCATCCGCGGAAGAGGAGAAATACAAACACATCAACATGGGTATTTGGTCGCGCGTCACCGGCATTCTGCAGAACCCACGTCACCCCGAGAAAGTCGATCGGCCGGCGACCGACGGCGAAGTCGAATTCCATTTCAGCAATCAGATGCGCAAGTACGTGGCGTGGACCGCGAACCTCGTCGCTGAATACGGCGCTGGTAGCATCAACGGTTCGGGCGCGAACATCGGCATCTTGGATTTGATCGCGCAGCTCGAACCCGATCCGGCGTTCAACGTTTGGGCCGGTCGCATGCTCGTGCCCTCCGATCGCTCGAACTTCAGCGGTCCGTACTTCATGGGACCGTGGAACTATCCCGGCGCGTACGGCGCAGGTCCGAGCGAAGGTCCGTACGGCCGCAATGACGGCGTGACCGTCTGGGGTCAAGCGGGCGACGGCGTGTTCAAGTACTACCTCGGCGCGTTCAACCTCTATGGCTCGAAGACCCCGGTGGTGCAGCCGTTGATCAGCGGGCGCTTGAACTTCGCGTTTTTGAGCCCAGAACCGGGGTTTTACAACAGCAGCACGTACTACGGGAAAGACATCCTCTCGCTCGGCGTGGGCGGCCAATTTCAGAAGGTCGAAACTGCGCCGGGGACGAGCGTCTACGTCAACTCATACCTGTTCAATGCAGACTTGCTGTTCGAATATGACTTGACCGGCTCGGGCGTGATCGATCTCGAAGGTGCGGCCTACATTTACTCGGGTGATTCCGACTTCAAGGCCACACAAACCAAGACTGCATCGTACTTCGCGCTCGCAAGCTACCTGACGCCCGACACCGGCATCGGCAAATTCCAGCCGCTCGTCCGGATTCAACAAACGCTGCCGAAGACCGACACGCTGGGCTCGGATGCGCCGACGGGTACCGCGATCGACGCGCAGGTCGGCTACGTAGTCGACAGTTACTCGACGCGCTTCGCGCTCGGCTTCCAGCACCAGACCGCGGCATTCGGTGCGCCGGAGAGCAACCAAATCTTCGGAGGCATTCAGCTGCAGAAATAAATTCACACATTGGCGAGCGTGGCGCGCGCTTCGAACGCTCGCGCCGCGCTCGATGCAAGCCTCAGGTTAACGGAGTGAGTCGCGTTCGTTACACGACTCACTTCCGAAAAGGACGAGAAACAAAGTGGGGGGAAGGATTCGACAATGCATCAGGTTTTTTCCGAACGCGTCGCGCGCGCTTCACGGCGTGCCTTTATTTCCGGCGCTTTACTCACATTGACGCTCGGCTCGCTGCTCGCTTGCAGCAAGAAATCCGAGGACGCTCAGCCGCCAGCGGCGTCGGGCGCGAGCTCGGCGGCGGCACCAGCGGGCAGCAAACCGTTCACGGTCGGCTTCATCTACGTCGGTTCGAAGAGCGACTACGGCTACAACCAGGCGCACGCGGAGGGCGCGAAGTCGCTCGCGAGCATCCCCGGGATCAAAATTCGGGAAGAAGAAAACGTGCCCGAGACGCTCGACGTCCAAAAGACGATGGAGAGCATGATCAACCTGGACGGCGCGACCGTGCTGTTCCCGACTTCATTCGGCTATTTCGACCCGCACATTTTGAAGATGGCGGAGAAGTACCCGAACGTCACCTTCCTCCATTGCGGCGGCCTCTACCAAGAAGGCAAGCATCCGAAGAACGTCGGCAGCTACTTCGGTTACATCGACGAGGCGGAGTACGTCGCGGGCGTCGTGGCTGGGCTCACCACCAAGACGAACAAGCTCGGCTTCGTCGCCGCCAAGCCGATTCCGCAAGTACTTCGCAACATCAATTCGTATACGCTCGGCGCAAAATCGGTGAACCCGAAAGTGACCACCACCGTGATTTTCACGGGCGATTGGTCGTTGCCGGTGAAGGAGGCCGAGGCCGCAAATAGCCTGATTGACCAGGGTGCGGACGTGCTCACGGCCCATGTGGACTCGCCGAAGGTGGTGATTGAGACGGCGGAGCATCGCGGGATTTTCAGCACCGGCTATCACGCGAGCCAAGCTGCACTGGCACCCAAAGGCTACCTCACGGGCGCGGAGTGGAATTGGGAGACGGTGTACAAGTCGTACATCGACAAGATCCAAAAGGGACAGCCGTGGGACCACTTGGTGCGCGGTGGTTTCAAAGAGGGCTTCATCAAGATGTCGCCCTACGGCGCGGCCGTCTCGGACGACGCGAAGGCCAAAGCGGAAGCAGCCAAAGCAAAGTTCCTCGACGGCAGCATGGTCGTCTACGCCGGACCGCTGAAAGACAACACGGGCAAGGTCGTGATCCCCGCGGGCACTCAACAAACCCAACGCGACATCGCGCTCGAGAGCATGAACTATCTCGTGGACGGCGTGAAAGGCGCAGTGCACTGAGATGACGGAGGAGTCGCCCGAGCCAGAGAGCCCGGTTCGGGCGACGAGTCCGGCCCCGAAGGCCTTGACCGAAGGTGGACGTTCGCCCGGCGCGAATCTCTTGCGGCGGCTCGAGCCGCTCGTGATCTCGCTCGCCGCACTCTTGGCCGCGATGCTGCTTTTCGGCCTATTTTTGGCCTGCGACGGCTTGAATCCGATCGAAGTCTACGGCCAAATGTTCCGCGGTGCGTTCGGCACCTGGTTCTCATTTCAAAACACGTTGCAGCGCGCCGCGCCGTTGATGCTCACGGCTTTGTGTACCGCGCTTCCCGCGCAGCTCGGCTTGGTCGTGATCGGCGGCGAGGGCGCGCTCGTGATCGGTGGCCTCGCGGCCGCGGTGACTGGGCTCGCGGTACACGATTCGAGTCCGTACGCCGTGCTCACGTCGATGTTCATCGCGGGCGCCGTGGCTGGAGGGATCTGGATTGCCTTGATCGGCGCGCTCCGCGCCTACCGCGGCGTGAACGAGACAATCAGCAGTTTGCTCATGGCCTACATCGCGATCGCGCTCTTGAATCATTTGGTGGAAGGCCCACTGCGCGATCCGGCGAGCCTGAACAAACCCGCGACGCGCCACATCGGCGACGCGAACATGCTCGGATCGATGCCCGGCCTCGACGTGCATTGGGGCCTCTTCTACGGCATCGTCGCCTGTCTTTTGGCCTGGGTGCTGATGAAGCGCACCGTGTTCGGTTTTGCCGCGGCGATGACCGGCGGGAACGTGCGCGCCGCGTTGTTGAGTGGTTTGCGTGTGAAGCGGCTCACGATTTTGGCCTGTTTTTTGGCCGGAGCCGCCGCCGGTCTCGCGGGCATGGTCGAAGTCGCGGCGGTGCACGGTCGCGCCAACGCCTCGCTCGTCGCGGGCTACGGCTACACCGGGATTTTGGTCGCGTTCGTGGCTCGGCAGAATCCGCTCGGTGTGATTCCGGTCGCACTCTTGCTCGGCGGCATCGGCGCGAGCGGCGGGCTGCTGCAAAGAAATTTCAACTTGCCGGACGCGAGCGTCAACGTGCTGCAAGGCATCTTGTTCATGGTCATCTTGGCCGCGGAGACTTTGTACGGCCGACTCGACGTCTGGGCATTCGCGCGCCGCCCGAGCGTTGAAAAAGCCGTCAGCGCGGGAGCGGTCGCTTAATGGCGTCCGAGCTCGGCGCTTGGGGCGTGCCGCTCGCGATCGTCGCGGGCGCGATTCGCGTGAGCACGCCGTTCATTTTCGTGAGCCTCGGCGAGTGCATTACCGAGCGCAGCGGGCGCGTGAACCTCGGGCTCGAGGGCACGCTCGTGATGGGCGCAATGGTCGGCTATGGCGCGTCGTATTTGAGCGGTTCGCCCTGGCTCGGCGTGCTCGCGGCGGGGCTCGTCGGAGTCGCGCTCGGCGCGCTGCACGGTTTTCTGTGCAGCCGTCCACGCGTGAACGACATCGCGGTCGGCATTGGGTTGATGCTATTTGGCACGGGTTTGGCCTTTTTCCTGGGCAAACCGCTGATTCAACCGACCGCGCCGCGCTTGCCCGCGATCCCATTGGGCTTTTGGAGTCACACGCCGCAAGTCGAAGACGCGCTGCGCGTCAATGCGCTGTTCATTCTCGGCGCGCTGCTCGCGCCCGCAGTGAGCTTCGCGCTCCGGCGCACTCGCTGGGGTTTGATCGTGCGCACCGTGGGCGAAAGCGCGGAAGCCGCGCGCGCGATGGGCTACGACGTCAACCGCGTGCGCACGCTCGCCACCATGGCCGGCGGATTCCTCGCCGGCATCGGTGGCTCGTTCTTGTCTTTGTTTTATCCGGGAAGCTGGAACGAGGGGCTGTCGAGCGGGCAGGGTTTGATGGCCGTGGCGCTCGTGATCTTCGCGCGCTGGAATCCACTGCGTTGCCTGTTCGCATCGTTACTGTTCGGAGGTGCGAGCGCGCTCGGCCCGGCGCTTCAAGCCGTCGGCGTCACGTCCGGCTATTATTTGTTCAACGCCGCGCCGTATGCGCTCACGCTGCTGATCATGGTGATGAGCAGCTCGGCCACGCGCACCTCGGCCGATCAACCCGCCGAGCTCACCGTCGCGCGCTGAACCCAAAAATCTCGAGGAGGATCGCCATGACCTTCGTTGCCGCAACCCCGTATCCTTGGCCTTACAACGGCAATTTACGGCCAGAAAATAGCGCACTGATCGTGATCGACATGCAGACCGATTTCTGCGGCAAGGGCGGCTACATCGACTTGCTCGGCTACGACATCTCGAACAGCCGCGCCTGCATCGCCCCGATCCGTCGCTTGCTCGATACGTTACGTCCGCGTGGCTATCACATCTTGCACACGCGCGAAGGGCACCGCCCCGATCTTGCCGACTTGCCCGCGAACAAGCGCTGGCGTTCGCGCCGTCGGGACGACGGCAGCGCAGGCCAAACCGGCATCGGTGACGCCGGCCCGTGCGGACGCGTGCTCGTGCGCGGCGAGCCGGGCTGGGACATCATTCCCGAGCTCGCGCCGCTGCCCGGCGAACCGATCATCGACAAGCCTGGCAAAGGTTCCTTTTGCGCAACGGACCTCGAATTGATCTTGCAGCAACGCAAAATCGAAAACCTCATCCTCACGGGCATCACCACGGACGTGTGCGTGCACACCACGATGCGCGAAGCCAACGATCGCGGCTTCGAGTGCGTGATCCTGTCCGACTGCTGCGCCGCGACCGACGCAGGCAATCACGCCGCCGCACTCAAAATGGTGACGATGCAAAACGGCGTGTTCGGCGCGGTCAGTACCTCTTCCGCGCTGATCGAGGCCCTGTCGTGACGGCGGCGGCGGAGCGCTTTTCGAGCGGGATTCAGAGCTCCGGCATGCGACTCAAAGCGGCAAGGCCTCCGCCCGTGTTGGTTGCCGAAGAGTTGAGCAAGCGCTTCGGCAATCAAACCGTGCTCGATCGTGTCTCGCTGCGACTCGAACCGGGAACCGTGCACGCGCTCTTGGGCGAGAACGGCGCCGGCAAGAGCACGCTCGTGAAATGCATCATGGGTTTTTACCACGCGGACGCGGGCCGAGTGCTCGTGGGAGATTCCGCGGTGTCGATCAAGAACCCGAAAGACGCGCAGCTGCACGGCATTGGCATGGTGTACCAACACTTCACGCTGGTCGAAAACATGACCGTCGCGGAAAACTTGGTGCTGTCGCGCGCTAAGGTGCCGGCGCTGATCGATTGGGGCAAAGAGCACGCCGCGCTCGAGCGCTTCATGACGGAGATGCCGTTCGCCATCGCGCCGAAGCGACTCGTGCGCCAGCTTGCCGCCGGCGAAAAGCAAAAGCTCGAGATCTTGAAGCAGCTTTATCTCGGGAGCACCATCGTGATTTTGGATGAGCCGACGAGCGTGCTCACTCCCGACGAAGCCGACAGCGTGCTCGGCATGGTGCGCGAAATGGCGCGCGACGGCGCGCTGAGCGTGCTGATGATCACCCATAAATTCCGCGAAGTGACGCGATTTTGCGATGAAGTGACGGTGCTGCGCAAAGGCCGTTTCGCGGGCGCCGGCAAAGTCTCCGCGCTCACGACCGCGCAGATGGCCGAAATGATGGTCGGTGCGGAGCCGCCGAGCGCGTCCGTCGCCCGAGAGAGCACGAGCTCGATCGCGGTCATGCTCGAAGTGAAAGGGATCGAAGCGGACGATGAGTTGGGTTTGCCGGTTTTGAACGGCGTCAGCTTTCAAGTCAAAGCGGGCGAAGTCGTCGGCGTGGCCGGTGTGTCGGGCAATGGTCAAGACGAGCTGGTCGAAGTGCTCGCCGGACAACGTGCGGCGCGCGCGGGGTCGATCGCCGTGAGCGGCAAACCCTACGACGCGACGCGACGCGAAATCCGCGAGCAGGGCGTGCGCTTGCTGCCCGAGGCGCCGCTCCGCAACGCCTGCGTGCCGAACATGTCCGTCGCGGAGAACATCGGCTTTCGAAACTTCGACCTGAGCGGGTTCACGATTGGCAAGTGGCTCGTGCGCCACAGCAAGCTGCGCCGGCACGCGAGCGTCGCGATTGGCGAGTTTCGGATCAAGACGCCGTCGC
>DATATR010000007.1:0-17535 GCA_036268695.1 Polyangiaceae bacterium
GGATTTGACGGACGCAGTGAGCGCCATCAATTTCGCGATCGGCGGTAATCGGTTTCCGAATCAGATCTACAACGTACTCACGTTCAACGCGACCGTCGCGCAGATCGTTGGCGCAATCCAAGAGCGCATTCCCGATCTGAGGATCGACTATGTGGACGCGAAAATCATGAACCAGCTATCGTACGATGTCGTGTGCGATAAGTTCAAAGCGCTCGGCTTCCAGTTCGAAGGGGATCTGGCACAAGGCATTCACGACACGCTCTCTCTGCTTCAGAACGCGCGCACGGGCGCTGTCCGCCAGCTTTCATGATCGAGTCGGACGCGGCAGCCGGGTATCGCGGTAAGACCGTGGTTCTGACGGGCGCGGCCGGCTACATCGGCACCGCGATTTTGCGTCAGCTACGGAGCGTGGAGTGCGCCGTGCGGGCGCTCGTTCCGCCGCACAAGCTGGACGCCGTCATGCCTTCTCTGCAAGCGATCGGACCGAGTGGAATTCGAGTGGAAGGCTGTGACATCCGTGCCACGGAGGACTTCGAACCCTGGCTCGAGGGCGCGGACATCGTATTTCACTTGGCGGCTCAAACGAGTCACTACGAGGCGAACGCGAAGCCGCGCGAGGATTTCGAAATCAGCGTGTCCCCCGCGCTGCGTCTGCTCGAAGCTTGCCGGCGGAGCGCGCGAGCTCCACGCGTCGTGTTCGCGTCCTCGGCCACGGTCGTCGGCTTGCCGAAAACGCTGCCCGTGGACGAGCTCGCGGCTTGCTTTCCGGTGACCGTCTATGACGTGCACAAGATCTGCGTCGAGGGGTACTTGAGCTTTTTCTCGCTCGCGCACGATGTCCCGACTTGCGCGCTCCGCCTAGCCAACGTCTATGGCGTCGGCAGCGCGGCGACGAAGCCGGATCGCGGGATCACGAATCTGATGGCCAAGCGCGCGGTCGCTGGCGAAGACCTGACAATTTATGGTTCAGGAGTGTGGCTTCGGGACTATGTGCACCTGAGCGACGTGGCTCGCGCGTTTCTGCACGCCGGGCTTGCATCCAAAGAAATCGTGTCGGGACGCGCATTCAACATTTGCACTGGAATCGGCAGTCGGTTTGTCGACGTGCTCGAGCTGATCGTGAGCGAGGCCGAGCAGGTTTCGGGCAAGCGTTCACGCGTCGTGCACGTCGACAAAACCCTGTCGCCGATCGACGAGCGCAGCTACATCGGCACTCACGCGGCGTTCACGGCCGCTTCGGGCTGGGCGCCGATCGTGCCGCTCCGTGCGGGGATTTCGGAATTGGTGCGGGCGAGCGCGGGCTGAAGCGGTCGCGCTTCAGGCCGTCGCGCTGCGCGCTCGAGCCGCGCCGCCGCGGCGCAAACCGAGCCCGACCAGGAGCACTAGGGCATCACCGAGCAATGCGGAGAAGCGCCAAACCAAAGCAGCCGAAACGACTACGCCCATGCCGAGCGACGATCCGAGCAGCGCGGTCAACGTGGCTTCGCGAACGCCGAGCCCAGCCGGCGCGCCAGGCACGAGATAGCCGGCGAGCCAACTCGCTGAAACCGCCGCTGGGATCTTCCACGATTCGGCCGGGAAATGGCCGAATAGCCCAGAGACGATCGCGGTGAACGAGATGAAGCCCCCGGCGTAGCTCAGCAAATGCACCCCCAAGTACGGCGTCAAGGTTGCGGCACTGATCTCGACGGGTTCGACCAGCGAAAGCCAGCGCGCGACGCGGGCAGGCGGTCGCGCGAGCAGCGCTTTGAGCACGACGACCCCGGAAACCCAGCCTAGCACCAGCACCGCGGCAGCCACGATCAGTCGCGACGCGCCGAGCGCGCCGGCTCCGGCGAACGAGATCCCTGCGCCGGCGACCAAGCCTCCCGCGCCCACCGCGAAGCCATTCTCGACCAAAATCGAAACGATGACGCGTCCAGGCTGCCAGCCGAGCTGGCTCGTCAACGCGATTCGCCCGACGTGTTGGCCGACGTTGCCGGGCAAATACTTGGCGAACTGCGAGACGAGAAAGACGCCCATGGCCTCTCGCGTCGCTGCGCGCACCTTCAACGCGCGGAGCAAGAATCCCCAGGACCAAGCGTCCAGTAGAGAGCAAGCTGCTTGCAACAAGATCGACCCGAGCAGCGCGACGAGCAACGGCGCTTGCCAGCTGATCGCGGTGATCTCCGGCCAGCTCTTCCAAATTTGGCGAGCGAAGTAGGCCAAACAAGCGAGCGCGACGAGCAATGACAGCAGGCGCCGTGCCGCCCGCTTCATCGGCGCGACGCGACGGCCAAGTATCCCGTCCCGAGTTCGGTGTGCGAGAACGCTTTCTGAACTCCGAAACAAGCCTGCATCACTTTCACGCCGAGCCAGCTCGCTTGCAGCGGAAATAACTTCGCTTCGACGCCGCGTTCGATGCCGCTATTCACACTTCCATGATGTTTGTCGGTTGCGGAGTCACCGCGCGCGCGCAGCCGCCGAGCGTTGGCCAGTGCGCGCACCGGCGCGATGGCGTTGGCCAAGGGGAAGCCCCACGTCTCGAGATACTCGATCGCTAGCCCGGCCTGCGCCAGCACCTCTGTCAGCGACTCGCGCGTGTAACGCCTGAAATGGCCCGCCCACACGTCGGACGCATCCCACTTTTTGGGATGGGCGGGCACCGAGATCAACAATTTGCCACTTGGCTTCAGCCAATCACGCCACGCTCGAGCCGTTGCTTCGTGGTCATCGATGTGTTCGAGCACCTCGAACGCGGCGACGTAGTCGAACGACCCTTGCCAAGCCGCGCTAGCGGTACCGTGGATCTCGACATTTCGATCGGCGCAAATTCGGCATGCGACCTCGCGCGCTGCTTCGCCCAATTCCAACCCGATACACTCGAATCCGGCGCCATTCAGATCCCGAATCAGCGCACCCGCGCCACAGCCGATTTCGAGCAGGCGGCCGCGCGGGCGTTCGCGGAGCATTTCCAAAATGCGATTGCGCCGCAAAGCGTAGCCAGGCGCGGGCACCCAACCGTTGTCGAGCGAAACGGTGCCGAATACTGGATGTTCGAAGGTATCGGTTCTCATCTTCGACCGGTGCTCACGCTAGCAAGGTCGCTCGGGTTGCGCCATCCTTGGCCAGCGAACGTGGCCGCGCTTGACCGAGCTGATCGGCCCACGTATACGAGCCGCGGGCCGCGGAAATGATTGAATCGGGATTGTCGGCGACGCACGCTTTTGCCGTGCGTCGCGCGTGGGACTGGGCGCTGGAGAAATGGGGCGCTACCGGACCGGAACGATTGCTACGACTCATGATCGCCGCGCTGCTGCTGATGGGATTTTGGCTGCGCGCGCGCGGCTATCTCTATCACACCTTCCCGCTATGGCTCGATGAGGCGGACTGGGCCGTGCGCCTCTTCGAGCTGCCGTTGCGCGAACATTTGATCCGACCGCTCGGGTTTATGGCGCTCTCGAAGGCACTGACGGCGCTGTTTTCTCGCTCGGAAGCGGGGCTTCGCTTCATTCCGTGGGTCTCCGGCGTGGCGGCCTTGTTCCTCACACCGTTGCTCGCCAAGCGCCTGTTCAACTCGGGTGCGGCGCGGCTGCTGTGCGTTGCAGCGATTGCGCTGGAGCCCGCGGCGATTGACCTGAGCAAGGAGTTCAAGCCCTATTCGCTCGGTCTTCTTTTGCACATGTCGTTGCTCATGCTGGTGCTGCGTTACGTCGCGACCGGGAAAACGAGTGACTTGGCATGGCTGTGTGCGCTCGCGCTGCCAGCGGTCTTGTTCACCCAAGACATCCTCTTCGCCTATCCGGCGATCTTTCTGACCCCGGCCATCGAAGCGCTCAGAGCTCGAAGGACTCGTCATCTCGCTATCGTCGTGCTCACGACGCTCGCGACGTTCGCCGTGGTGGTGCTGCTTTACGTGTTCATTTGGCGGCAGATGAACATGAAAACGGAAGAGACGTATTGGGGCAATAAGTACAATACGTTTTATGTCGCCGGGCCAGAGCAGCAAAGCCATTGGGTTTGGTTCTACGAAAGATATCGCGAGCTCGCGGACTTTCCGGCATTGCGTGCCACGCATTGGCGGCCAATCCCAATGCTCAAGCAATCGCTATCGACGGTGCGTGAACGGTATTTCGATATTTGGCTCGCGCTGCACGTCATTGGCGTGATTACGATCTTCGCGCGGCGTCGCTTTCGTGAGGGCTTCTTACTGTGCTCACCGCTGTGGCTATTGGCGTTTGCGAATTTCCTCGGGCTCTTTCCGATGGCCAGCTTCCGTGCGGATTTCTTCGTGCTCGCCTACATCGCACCGATCGCGGCCTTCAGCTTCGAGCGAGCGAAGCCGGGCGTGCTTTGGCTCGATCAACTCCCTGCGCTGGTGCTATTGACGCTGCCCCTCTTTGTCTTCGAGCGAGATTGGCACTCGTACAAATCCTACATGGCCTCTTGGTCGCAGTACCCGCAAATGTTCGAGCGGGTATTGGAGCTGCGCAACCCCGCGGCGCCTCGAGCGCCGCTCGCACTCGATGAGCGCAGTTGCGCTGGCTGGAATTACTATGTCAAGTACCAGCCTGACTTCTCGACGCGCGTCGCGCCCGAGCTCTTGCGCCATTTCGCGCCGAGCTGCGTGATCGAATCGGACGAGCGCACCGGGATTCGCAAGATGTTCAGCGCCGTCAAACCCGAAGCGGGTAGCGACGCGCGCGGTTGGCTGCTGATCACCTCGGACAATCAAATTTTCCGTTACGCGGCAAGGACGATCCCGGCAAATCTAGAAATCGAACGGAGCGTGCACGTCACCGGCAAGCACCTGATTCTTGAGATCGTGCGAAAGCAGGGTGGCCCACCGCATTGAAGACCAACGACCCGATGTCCCTTGACCGTGCTGAACGCCACCCTTATAGCGGGGCGGAGTCGAATGCTTGAGTCGGATGCCGCGGGCTTGAATTCAGCGACTAGCATCACTCGGCTCTGGGCGAAGCGGCTCAAGCCGTCGACCATGTCGCAGGCGGTGTGGCTCGGCATGGTCGCATGCGTCGCGGTCGGCGTCTGGCTGCGCACGCGCGGCGCGTTGTACTCGGTGATCCCGTTGTGGCTAGACGAAGCCGGCTGGGCCACGATGCTGATGCGAGACCGATTGATCGACGAGACGATTCGACCGATCGGTTTCATGGCGCTGTCGAAGGCCTTGGTCAGTGCATTCGGCGGCTCCGAAGTCACGCTTCGCTTCCTGCCCTGGTTGTGTGGAGTGCTGACCACCATTCTGTCCGTGCCGCTCGCTCGGCGTCTGTTTCAGGCTCCGGCGGCGCAGCTGCTGCTCGTGGCGAGCATCTCGCTTCATCCCGGCGCGATCGACCTGTGCAAGGAGTTCAAGCCTTACTCGGTCACGCTTTTTCTGCACCTGAGCTGTTTGCTTTGTACGTTGTTGTACTGGGAGCAGGGAGCGCGCTGGCAGCTACTAGCGGCGATCGTTGCCGGATTGATCGGCATCTTGTTCGCTCAGGATCTGGTTTTTGCATATCCAGGTTTGTATTTGGCGCTCGGTATCCGCGCTTGGCAGCGCCGGAGTACATCTCAGCTCGCGATCTTGGGCGTCGGCGCGGTGCTCACCATTGCTCTCGTGCTGACCCTGTATTTGTTGATGTGGCGGCACATCAACAAATACAGCTTCGACAACGAGGCCAACTATTGGGGTCAAAAGTACAACGTATTTTACGTCGCCAGGGACAACGGCCCCTCGGCGGCCGGCTGGATGCTGCGAAAGTGGCTCGATCTCGCGGCATTCCCGGGGATGCGTCGCGAACTGTGGAGCGCGCGTGGACCGCTTTCGGCGTCTGCGGTCGAGTTCCTGCGTCACATCGACTACGGCGTTTGGGTCCTATTGCACGTGATTGGCCTCGGCGTGATTGTCGTCCGACGGCGCCTTCGCGAGGCGCTCCTCTTGGTGCTGCCCCTGGTCATGCTGTTGACCTTCAACCTGCTGCGGTTCTGGCCGTTCGGCGTATTTCGCACGAACCTATTTGCGCTGGTCTACACGGCATCGCTCGCCGCACTGGCGCTCGACGCGGGATTGCCAGAGCTCGGCCAACTCTTCGATCTCGCGCCCGCCGCCTTGCTCGTGGTTGTTCCGTTGCTCGGCTTCGAGCGGGACTGGCACGGGCGCAAGGAAACCCAATTCACACTCAGCTCGGTTTTTCCCGAGACCTTGGCGGCAGTGTTCGGGCTGCAGGGTGAAAATTACAGCGGTCCACGAGAGTACCTCATTCTCGATTTGGCGAGCTGCATCTCGCTCTCGTACTACACCACGCTCAACCCGCACTATCACCGCTACGCGGAGCAAGTCCCCAAGCGCTTCGTTGTGCAGTGTGAAGGCCGCGGCGGCAAGCGGGACGTGTTCTATCTGTCGCGAACCCTGGTCAAGAAAACCCGCGAACGCGTGTGGTTGATGGTCAACTCGGACGAGATCATCGCTCAATTCGAGCAACGTCCCGCCGACGACCTCAAGGTGTTCGTCTCGAAAAAGTTCGGCAAGTACGAAGGTCAGGGGCTCGTGGTCGGTCTCCGCGGCGAGAAGCCGCCACGGTGAGCGCTGACATGCCTCGGCCCTTCAGCGCCCGTTCGCTTCGAGAGTCGTTCCGCGACCGTTGGCCCGATGTTGTGTTCGTGCTCGTCGCGTTCGGGATCTTCTGCTGCGTGACTTGGGAGGCCGCACGCGTGCGCTCGGTGACCTATGAAGGAGGCGCCGACTATTGGGAGCACTCCGCCGTACTCCGCGCGCTCATGCAAAAACCCTGGCATCCGGACAACCCGTTCCTGGCGAATCACGTCCCTTCTTCCAGGTTTGGACCGCAGTTCGTGCTGATCGCGCTCGTGGCGCGCGGGCTGCATCTCGACGCGCTCGGCGCGATGACCCTCGCCGCCAGCGCCAATACGCTGCTTTTCTTGTGCGCGGTCCGCGTGTTTTTCGCGAGCTACTTTCGTGATCGGCTAGCCCCGCTGTACGGCTTGCTCGTGATGTTCTTCGGCTGGTGGCAGGGATTTCACTTCTCGAACGTGTACGCACTGAACGTGCTCTTCGCCAACGCGAGCTATCCCTCGACGACCGCGCTCGGCTTGACGCTGCTCGGCTTCTCTTTCGCGCTTCGTCTACTCCGCGGCGAATTCGAGCAGCCGAACCTCATGCTCGGGGGCATCGTGATCTGGGCGGCCGTGGTGTTCATCGTTCATCCGCTCACCGCCATGCTGGCGCTGTCAGGCGTCGGGCTGCTCGCGCTCTCTGAACCAAAGGCGCCTCTCCATGCGCGGCTCGAACTGATCAGCGCGTTGCTCTTGGGGCTCGCGCTATCGCGTTTTTGGCCCTATTTTTCGCCGTGGCAGGTCGTCCGCACCGGCGAGAACGCGAGCGCCGGCTGGGGCGGGCTCAGCGCGCTGCGGCTTTCCGGTCTGCACTTGAGACCCGACCCTCACCCATTCTACGAGCCTCAGGGACTGCTCAGTGCGCTCGGCCTATCCTTGATTGCTCTACTCGCGCTGCCCTATTTCCTCGCCGAGCGGAAACGCTGGTTCATCGGCTTCGGCGCAGTCGCGATGCTCGTGCCTTTCGGGGTCAATGCATTCGTCCCGCTTCCGCTCGGGCATCGCTTCCTGCTGCTCGCCATCGTCTACTTGCAGATTGGCGTCGTCTGGTTGCTGCTGAAGTTCACCTCGAGCGACGAAGACGCTTGGCCGTTCTTGGCTCGGCGCGGGGCGCGTGTGGCTTGTCGCTTGGCCGCGCTCGCGTCGCTACTTGTTTTCGTCTCACACGGGATTTTGCTCGCATACACTCAGCTCGACAATCCGAAGTTTTATTTGCGTTCGGAGAGCCCGGTGGTTCGCAACATGAAGGCCATCGCTGCGGCGGCGGGTCCCGGCGCGGTCGTGCTCGCGAGTCCGCTCCTTTCGTGGCCGCTGCCGACTTTCGGCCCCAAAGTGCTCACGCTCTTCCACGACGATCCACTGGTCTTCGACCTAGCTCAGCGCGAAAGCGACGTGACGCGCTTTCTCAGCGTCGCCTCAGACGAAGAACGGCGACAAATTCTCGATCGCTACGGCGTAACTCACGTACTCTTAGGACGCGAATCGAACGGAGCTCTGCTCGGGTTCTTGAGGCAACACGGCTCCGCTCGCCCAGTCGGGACGGGTTATCACCTCTACACACTCGGCTCGAGCGCGAGGAGGCCGTAAGCCATGCGACTGGCGTTTGCCCTCGCGCCGTGCATCGCTTGCGCGGCGCCGAGCGCCGGCACCGCGTCAATCGCGGCGCCAGCAGCTGAGCCTACGTTCGCCGCCGGTACTACGAAAAGCGGCGAGCGAACCGCGACTGCCACGAGCACGCGCGAGCCTCCAGCGCAGCCGACGCAAATGATCGTCCAATTCGAGCGCGTGATCGAGCAGCCGATTCACGACGTCGCGCTCGGTGACGGCTCGCGCTGGGCCGCGCTTGGCGACACGCCCTACGTCGGCGATGCACGGGGCGCGCACGCGCTGCCGCTGCCCGACGCATTGAAACCGAAACCCGGCGAAATCGATGATGCGCGCATTTTCTTCGGACGAGACGAAGAACCGCGCATCATGGGCGCGCGCCGCGCATCGTCCGCTGAACGCTCGATCTACTGGCGGCACGCGGCGGGCGTCTGGCGCGATGGTCGTGAAGAGATCGGCGCGCTTGCCGCCAGCACGCAAGGCGCGCTCTGGGGCGTGCTCGGCTCGACTGATCCCGAGCTCGTTTGTCGCGTGAACGCCCAGTGCATCATCAAGCGCACGAGCGGTTGGACGACCGCGCCGGCCGGCTCAAGCGTGCTTCACGTCGAGCTCTGCGACGGCGTACTTTGGGGACTCGACGCTCGCGGTCTCTCGAACATGGTCACGCGCGGCTGGGTCGTGGCGCTACCCGCGCCCGCGTGGTCCGAGCCGCGCGGGTTTTGGGCTGCGTCCGGCGAGGCTTGGGTGGCGACGGCGCACGGCTTGTTTCGTTTTCACGATCGCACGTGGGATGAAGTGGCTGCACCCGTCGCTGAACCCGAGTCGATTTGGGCGAGCGCCGCAAATTCGGTCTGGGTCGCGGGCAAAAGCGGCGCCGCGCACTTCGACGGACGCAACTGGCAAAGCGTCGCGCTCGACGGCTCGTTCAGCAAAGTGCTCGGGCGGAGCGCGCAAGAGCTGTGGTTTGCTGGTGAAACCGGCCTATTTCGCGTGTTGCCGTGAGTTCGCGCCCAGCGTTCGTTTTTGCTTGCAGGCGAGGACCAACTGATTTTTTCTCGCGCGCAGTGGTAGTATTTTGTCTTTGAGTGCGGAACTAGTGCAGGGGAGCGAAGTTTCGGAAACACGATCCGGTTGGCTCCGTTTGGGTATCTTCGTCGCTTTGTTCGCGCTTTCGGGCGCGATCATGATCGCGCTGAGCCAGTCGTTGCCGCCGCCGCATCGGTCGCCGTTCAACGCTCACTGGCTCGATCAAGTTCGAAAAACGAAGCCGGATTTCGTGCTGCTCGGCAATTCGATGGTGCAAACTCGTTTCGACGAGCCGACGCTGCGCAAGCTGTTGCATCTGCGCCCTGTTTCCGTGCTTGGCCTCATCGGAACCGCGTCGTCGGGTTGGTATCTCGCGTTGAAGAACGTCATCGTCGCGTCGGACTATCACCCTCGAGTATTATTGTTCTTTCGCGAACAGGAGTTGACTGAGCCGCGCAAATGGACACACGGCTCGAAAGGCAGGCATCGCGTGGAGCAGCTTTCGTTGGCCGAAGAACCGCTGCTCGCGCGGAAACTTGCGCCGCCGCCGTCGGAGCCGATCGAGCTTTTGTCTTGGTGGCGCGAGCGGCTGATGCCGTTCGAACGGCTCCATGAAAGGTCGGACCTGCTCGTGGATTTTGCCGGCAAATCCCTGTCGCGCTTGGCGTATCGCAAGGCAGACGAGCGCACCCGTATGCGGCGCATCAACGAACTTTTTGCGCTCGGCAATTTACGTTCGACCGACGCGGCCTCGGAGCCCGCGGTCGTTCCGGAGCCGCAGGTCTTCGGCTCGGTGGTCGCCGGTTCGTTCTTACCCGACATGCTCGAGCTCGCGGCCGCGAACCAAATCCCGCTCACGTTCGTGCGCGTGCGCACGCGGCCAGCTGCAGCTGGCGTGCCGAAGACCCGCGGTGAGCAACGCTACGACGCCGATCTCGAGCGCTACGTTCGCGCTCACGGCGCCGAGTTCTACGACATGCACGACACGGCTTGGGAAACCCTCGACATGTACGCGGAAGGCGACCACATCTCGAGCCGCCTCACGCGCAAATATACGGAGCTCTTCGTCGAGCACATGGGTCAGATCTTTCACTGAACGACTTCGGCCATGATCTTTCACAGCCTGGATTTCGCGGTCTTCCTGCTGGTCTTTCTGTCGATCTATTGGCTTTTGCCGCACCGTGCGCAGAACCTTTTTTTGCTCGTCGGAAGCTACTTTTTCTACGGCTATATCCATCCTTGGTTTTTGATTCTGCTCTTTGCGTCGACGGTCGGCGATTACACCTTCGCGCTCGGCATGCGCCGCTTCGAGCAGAAGAAGAAGCTGCTCCTCGTCTGCAGTTTGTGCATGAACCTAGGGCTCTTGAGCTTCTTCAAGTACTTCGGTTTTTTCGTCGACAATGTGCTCCAAGTCGCGTCGCTCTTTCACGTGGCGCTCCATCGGCCGACGCTGAATGTCGTTCTGCCCGTCGGTATCTCGTTCTACACATTTCAGAGTTTGAGTTACACCATCGACGTGTACCGCGGCCGACTCGAGCCACGGCGAAGCTTCCTCGATGTCGCAACGTTCCTCGCGCTCTTTCCGCAGCTCGTAGCAGGTCCAATCGAGCGCGCGACGCACGTCTTGCCGCAAGTCGAGCGGAAGCGCAGCTTCGATCCCGAGCAGGCGCGGACAGCACTACTGATGATGACCTGGGGCTATTTCAAGAAGCTCGTGATCGCCGACAACGTCGCGCTGATCGCCAACAAGGTGTTTGCTTTGTCGAGCCCGGGCTTCGCCTTGGTTTGGGTCGGCACCCTGGCTTTCTGCGTCCAGATCTATGCCGATTTTTCGGCCTATAGCGCGATCGCGCGCGGCACTGCGCGGCTCCTCGGCTTCGAGTTGATGAAGAATTTCGACCACCCCTACCTGTCGCAGACGCCGGTCGAGTTTTGGCACCGCTGGCATATCTCGCTCTCGACCTGGTTCCGCGACTACGTCTATATTCCGCTCGGGGGTAACCGTGGCTCGAAGCCGCGCGTCTACTTCAATTTGTTCGTCACCTTCGTGCTCTCGGGCTTCTGGCACGGCGCGAGTTGGAATTTCTTGATGTGGGGCGCGTACCATGGCCTGTTGTTGGTCGTCTTTCGCGCGCTCGAAGGAGTTCTGCCGAGCGTGTTTCGCGTGCGCTGGCTCGCGCCGATTCGCGTGCTCGTAATGTTCGCGCTGGTCAACTTGGGTTGGTTGATGTTCCGCGAAACGGACATTCATCAGCTGCTCGCGGATCTGTCGCTGCGCCCTGGTTCGGACAGTTCGGCGCAGCTGATGGCCGCCGGGCATTTCCTCGGCATGATCGCGTTCTACTCCCTGCCGCTCGCGTTCGACTCCGTGCTCTACCTGTGTAAAGCCTACGATCGCGCCCGCGCGACGTTGCATTGGGCCGTGCTCGAAGGAGCCGCCGGGCTGCTTTTGGTCGCCGGAATCACGCTCTTTTACAGCGAGCTGTCCAGCGACTTCATCTACTTCCAATTCTGAGTAAAGCACCGATACATGCTCGAGCCTGCTCGAATTCGATCGCCGCGGCTGCGCGCACTCTTGGCGCTGAGCTGCACTTGCGCGCTGTGGGGCTTGAGTTTTTCGACGATGAAAGCGCTCGGCCTGCATTTGTCGAACCTCGACCCAAAGGTCAGCACGTGGTTCGTTGCCGCGGCCACGTTGGTCGTGCGTTTTGCTGCGAGCGCGCTCCTGGTCGGTCTTCGTGGTCTGCCGCGGCCGACGCGCGCGGAGCTGCAACAGGGACTATGGATGGGGCTCTTCACCGGCGCTGGCATGCTCTTTCAGATGGACGCGTTGAGTTTCACTTCGGCTTCGACCAGCGCGTTTCTGACCCAAGGCTACGTCGTGATTTTGCCGATTTTTTCCGCGCTCGCAGCGCGCCGCTGGCCTTCGCTCAAAATCGTCATCTGCGCGTTGACGATCGCCGCGGGTTTGGGAACGCTCTCGGGTTTCGATTGGGTGCGGCTTCGGCTGGGGCGCGGCGAGACCGAGACGCTGCTCGCAGCCCTCTGTTTCGCGTTTCAGATCTTGCTGCTCGATCGGCGCGCGTTTCGCGGCAATCGCACGGGCGTGGTCAGCGTGTCGATGTTTGCTTGTATCGCGCTGTTGCTTTTGCCGGTGGCAATCTGGTCGGCGCGCAGCAGCGCGGACATGAAGCTGCTCGCCGCGACGCCGATCGCCGTGGCGCTCCTGTTCCTACTGAGCGTGCCCTCGACCACGATCGCGTTCAGCTTGATGAATCGCTACCAGCCGGAGCTGAGCGCTAGCGAGGCCGGCATCATCTACGGCGCAGAGCCGGTATTTGCCAGCATTTTGGCGCTGTTTTTGCCCGGAATCTTGCAGGCCTTCGCGCACGTCGACTACCCGAATGAAGTGCTCGGCTCGCGCTTGCTCGTGGGCGGCGGCCTGGTCGTGATCGCGAATGTGCTCTTGCAACTGCCGTTCGGCGCGCGGCGCCCGAGCGAGCAGGAGGCTCGAGAATTGAATTGACCATCGGGGTTCGAGCGCGCAATAATCCTGATGCTCCGGAAATGGGGCGACGTGAGGAGGTAGCCATGAACGATCGCAAAAACATCGCCGATGTTCGTGTGTCCTCGCGTTTCGCGTCGAACGCTCTCTGAGTTTCGCCGCGCGGTGCGTGTTTTGATGCGCCGTGCCGCGTGCGATTCCGTGCGCGCCGGGTGCCAGTCATTTTGAATCTCGCGTTCGAGCTCCAGCCTGAGTTCACGCTCGGATTCCCAGATCCAATTCGCAATTTTAGCGGGTTTTCAGATGAATTCTCGATTCCATCGCGAGTCGCTGATGCGGCTCGGCTACGGCTCATTTTTCGAACGACAACTCTCGACTCTGACGCTGGACTCGCACGTCTCGATCGTGCGCGTGTTGGCTGAAGCGCGCGGCCGTTGGCTCGTCTCGGACGGCCGCGACTCGTGCGCCGCGGTCCTCGCCGGGCGCTTGCAGCATCAAGCCGTGAATGTTTGCGTCGGCGATTTCGTGGTGCTCGACGACGCGCGAGAGAGTGGGCTCGCGCGCATCGTGCATGTGCTCGAGCGCACGAGTTTATTTCAGCGCAAGGAGCCTGGGAAGACCTCCGCCGCCCAACTGATCGCGGCCAACGTCGATCTCGCGCTCGTGGTTTGTGCGCTCGCGCGTGACGACGCGGACCCGCATGCGCGCGCTCATGGCCTCAATCCGCGCCGAATCGAGCGCTATTTACAGGCCGTTCGCGCTGCGCCAGCGCGTGCCCTGGTCGTGGTCAACAAGGCAGATTTGTCGAGCCACGCAGAAGACAACGTCGAGCGTCTGCGCGCTGAGCTGCGCGGAGTCCCCGTGCTGCTCGTCAGCGCGGAGAGTGGGCAGGGACTCGAAGCACTCGGACCACAGCTTTTCGCGGGCGTCACGGCCGTGCTCGTCGGATCGTCCGGCGTCGGAAAATCGAGCCTAGTCAATGCACTGCTCGGCCGGGCGGCGCAGCGCGTGAACTCCGTGCGCGGCCGACGCGCGGGGCCGTCACACGACGGCGCGCGAGCTTCACGCGCTGCCGAGCGGCGCGCTCTTGATCGACACACCCGGCATGCGCGAATTCGGCCTGCTCGCGGGCGAGCTCGACGAAATGGGCGCGACCGGCTTCGCGGAAATCGACGAGCTCGCCCAGAGTTGTCGCTTCCGCGATTGCAAACACGAGCATGAATCTGGCTGCGCGGTGCGGGGCGATCGAAGCGGGCAGCGTCGCGGTCGAGCGGCTCGCGCAAGCGCACAAATTCGAGCGTGAACTGCGCTGGCAGCGCGATCGCCACGATCTGCGCAAGCAAAGCGAGAAGATCGCGCTCTATCGCACACGCTCGAAGGAGTCACGCGCACGCCAAAAGCTCGGCAAAAAAATTTGAGCTCTCGTCAATACGTGACGACCGTGCGAATCGATTCGCCCGCGTGCATCAAGTCGAAGGCTTCGTTGATGCGCGCGTGCGGCAGCGTGTGCGTGATCAGCTCGTCGATCCGGATTTTTCCGTCCATGTACCAGTCGACGATTTTCGGCACGTCGGTGCGCCCGCGCGCGCCGCCGAAGGCCGACCCTTTCCAGACGCGGCCGGTCACGAGCTGAAATGGGCGCGTCTTGATTTCGGTTCCTGCCGGTGCGACGCCGATGATCACCGAAGTGCCCCAACCCTTGTGGCAGCACTCGAGCGCTTGACGCATGAGCTCGACGCTGCCGACGCACTCGAAGCTGTAGTCCGCGCCGCCGCCGGTCAGGTTGATCAAATGAGGCACGAGCTCCGCGCCGACCTCGCGCGGGTTCACGAAGTGCGTCATGCCGAAGGATTCGGCGATCGCGCGGCGAGCCGGGTTCAAATCCACACCGATGATCTTGTTCGCGCCGACCATGCGCACGCCTTGAATCACGTTCAAGCCGATGCCGCCGAGCCCGAACACGACCACGTTCGAGCCCGGCTCGACCTTGGCCGTGTTCACCACCGCGCCGATGCCCGTGGTCACGCCACAGCCGATGTAACAAACCTTGTCGAACGGCGCGTCCTCGCGGATTTTCGCGACCGCAATCTCCGGCAACACACTGAAGTTCGCGAACGTCGAACAACCCATGTAGTGATAGAGGGTGTCTTTGCCGCGGCGAAATCGGCTGGAGCCGTCCGGCATCAGGCCTTTGCCTTGTGTTGCGCGGATCGCTTGGCACAAGTTGGTCTTTGGATTGAGGCAGTATTCGCACTCGCGGCACTCGGGCGTGTAGAGCGGAATGACGTGATCGCCGCGCTTCACGCTTTTGACGCCAGCGCCCACGTCGACCACGACGCCTGCGCCCTCGTGGCCGAGGATGCTCGGGAAAATGCCCTCCGAATCTTGACCGGAGAGCGTGTAAGCGTCGGTGTGGCAGACGCCGCTGGCCTTGATTTCGACGAGCACTTCGCCCGCTCGCGGTCCCTCGAGCTCGACCGTTTCGATACTGAGTTTCGTTTGCGGTCCATTGGCAACGGCTGCGCGTACGTCCATGGTTTGCTCGCTCCTCTTGTAGCGTCGGTGGCCGGGCACCGTAGCAGATCGAAGCGTGCGCGTTGCCCGGCGCGCGAGATCGTGAGAGTCTGGTCGGGGTAACCGTGGCGACTGTAGTGCAGCCGAAGGAGCACATCGGTTATCGACGCTCGGCAGTCCTGCCGGGACTCGAGATCCTCGATTGCTACAATTCGGCGCGGGAATGGGCGCTGGTGTCGTACGCGTATGCGGTCTCGTTCGGCACCACCTGGAGCGGCACTGCCCACTACCGCGGGCGCACGGGGGACATCGAGGCGGGCATCGCGTTCTGCAATTACCCAGACGAAGCCCTGGTCGGCTCACCGCTTCCCGGCTCCGCCGGCTCGATGAACGTGCTCTTGATCCACGACGGGTTGCTGCGCGAATGGATCACTGAGTATCAGCGCCGAGCGGCGCGTCCGGAGTGGCGCGGCATTTTCCAGCGCATGCGCCCGGAGTTGTGGGCGAAATTTCAACGGCTCTCGGACTCGTTCGTGCCCGGGTCCTCGCCCTTACGAGTGCAGTCGGATGCGACCGAGCTCGCCGAGACGCTCGTGCGCACGTTCGTCGCCGGCGAGGCGGACGTCGCGCCGAACCCGGCTCCCGCGATCCGCGGCACGGCGCGCATGCGCGAGTGCTTGAGCGAAGGCGGATTCGACGTCGATTTGGATACGCTCGCCCAAGTTGCGGGCTTGAGCAAATTTCACGCGCTTCGCGCGTTCAAGCGCCGCTATGGGCTGACTCCGTACGCGTACCAAATGTGCTTGCGCATTCGAGTCGTGCGCGCGCTCTTGCTCCAAGGCATGCCGCCCGCAGAAGTCGCGGCGCACTGCGGCTTCGGCGATCAGAGCCACATGATTCGCCAGTTCAAACGCGTGATCGGCGTGACGCCCACTCGTTTCGCGCGCTCGAAAGCCCACGCGCACGACGCCGATCGAGCAATCCAGCGCGCCGATGTAAAGCTCGCGCGTGGCGACCGTCGGCGCCAATAGTTCCGGCCGCGTCAGCCGGTTCCGTCGCGACCTGCACCGAAACTTCGCGCGCTCTCCCCGCATTCTCCACGAGCTTTGCGCACGCCCGCGCGTTCGCTCCGGCAGATTGGCGAACACGGAGGAAGCCCATGAACAGCGCAGCTTGGCTCGGCTATTTCACGAACAACCAACGCCCAGATATCCAAATTCGAGATCGATGCGGCGCGTCGCTCGAGCCGCGCTTTCGCACGGAGCTCGCCGCTTCGATTGCTCGTTTTCAGCTCGGCGAAGCCTCCGGCGGACGAATCGCTGCGGAGGTCGAAACGGCGCGGGACCCTGCGCTCGATGCCGCGAGCCGCCGCGCGATTCAGCTCTATGTGCTCGAAGAAGGACGCCACGCGCGCGAGCTCTATTTGATCTTGCGCGCGCTGGGCGGCTCCGCTCTGTCGCAACACTGGTCCAGTGATTGGTTTCGCCGCGTGCGTCGCTGCCTCGGGCTTCGCACCAAGCTCCTCACCATGGCTGCCGCGGAGGTCGTTGGCATCACTTATTACGGCGTGCTTCGCGATCGCGTGTCATGTCCAGTCCTGAGCCGGGCGCTCGACGTGATCGCGCGCGAAGAAAAAAAGCACCTCGACTTCCAAGCCAATTGGTTCGCGCGCGCCATCGCTCGGACGCCAGCGCCGCTGCGCGTCTTTCAGGCTACGGGTGTTGCGTTCCGTTTCGGCCTGATTCTGTGCGCTGCCGTGCTTTGCGTGCTGGTCGACCACCGTCGAGTGTTGGCGGTGCTCGGCGTGCGCCCAGTTGCCTACATTCGGGCTTGCGCCGCGGAGCTCGTCGCGCGGCGCCATTTCTTTCAGGGGAGCCTCGCGTGGCGCGGTAAATCGTCGTGGATTTCGAACCAATCCGCCGTCGAGCCGACGAACACGTGCGCGCTCGGGCCGCCGCTCAACGGGGTATCGAGCGTGCCGAGTCGGACTCGCACTTTGCCTGGAGCCGCGTCGCGCCGAGTTGATGATCGGCGAGCCGCAGTGAGAGCAGAATAGGCGCTCTTCGCCGGCGACGCCGAACGCCGTCAACTCGCTCTCTCCGCCGACGAATTCGAAGTGCTCCGTCGCGACTGCGGCGTTCGATGCGAACGCAGAGCCACTCGCCTTGCGGCAGCGAGAGCAGTGACAGAACACGCCCGGTTCGAGCTCACCGGCGATCTCGTACCTCACCGCTCCGCAAAGACAGCTTCCTTTGTACATGCGCTTACGC
>DATATR010000008.1:0-40471 GCA_036268695.1 Polyangiaceae bacterium
GATCAAGATCTGGTACTCGCCGACCGCGAACTGCGCCTCGATCGTCACGCCGAGGCCCGCGCGCCTGACCGGCATCGCCGATGGCGCGGGCACCGCCACGCTGCTCGCCACGCTCATCGGATAGATCGGCTCGGGCGCGCACGGATCGCGCTCCCAGTACTCGACGAGCCGCGGCGCGCCCATCTGCTCGACGTGCGTGAACACGTCCTTGGGCAAGGTCTTCACGTCGCCTTCGTGCAGCACGACCGGCACCGGGATGACCAGCGCGAAGTCCTGCGGCGGCCCGGCGTACGTGTTCTGCATCGACAACACGGTGCGCGTGCCGTCGCGCATGAGCACGACCTGCGTCGCGTCATTGAACATCTGCTGGTCGCTGCCGGCGACGTAGAAGCCGCAGAACGCGTCGGCGGGCGATGGGAGCGCGGCGAGGAGTGCAGCGGTCAGGAGTGCGAGGCGCATGGTGTGCAGGATAGACGTCCTGCAGGCGCGGGTTCTTGGCCCGTGTTACGATTTCCGCGTTCTCACAGGGATGGCGGTGGAGTCCGCCGACAACCGCCTACTCGGCCCGCGTGAAGGCGCGCCCGAGACTGGCCAATGACTCCTACGACTGCCGATCACCGGCGCCGTAGGTCGTTTGCCTCCGGCGCTCTCACCCAGGAGCGACGGACACGATGACGAGACGAACGCAGCTGGTAGTGCTCGCGCAATGGATCGCGGGCGGCGCGGTGGTCGGCGTGCTCGCCGGCTGCGCGTCGGCGGGGTTCTTGTGGCTGCTCGAGATCGCGACGCGCACGCGCATCGCGCACGAGTGGCTCGTGTTCACGCTGCCGGCGGCCGGCGTGGTGATCGGCTGGCTGTACGAGCGCTACGGCAGCTCGATCGCGGCCGGCAACAACCTCGTGATCGACACGATCCACGACGAGGGTCCGGAGATCCCGCTGCGCATGACGCCGATGGTGCTGCTCGGCACGGTGCTCACGCACCTGTTCGGCGGCAGCGCGGGCCGCGAAGGCACGGCGGTGCAGATGGGCGCGAGCCTCTCGGACTTCGCGGCGCACCGGCTACGCGCGCCGGCGGCGCTGCGGCGGCAGCTCGTCGCGGCCGGCGTGGCAGGCGGGTTCGGCTCGGTGTTCGGCACGCCGATCGCGGGCGCGGTGTTCGGCCTGGAGTTCGTGGTGCTCGGCTCGCTCGAGTACGACGCGCTGGTGCCGGCGATGGTCGCGTCGGTCGTCGGCGATCTGACGACGCGCGGCCTGGGCATCGTGCACGCGAAGTACGTGGTCGTCGCGCACGTCGCGCTCGATCCGCTGCTGATCGGCAAGTGGGCGCTGTTCGCGATCGGTGTCGCGCTGACGACGACGGCGTTCATCGAGCTCACGCACGCGGTGAAGAAGCAGAGCGAGAAGTACCTGCGCCGGTTGCCGTGGCGCATGGCGGCGTCGGGCGCGGTCGTCGTCGTGCTGTGGCAGCTCGTCGGGACCAGCGACTACCTCGGCCTCGGCGTGCCGACGATCCAGCGCGCGTTCGTGGATCCCACGCTGCCGCCGTACGCGTTCGCGCTCAAGCTCTTGTTCACGGCCGTCACTTTGGGCGCCGGATTCCTCGGTGGGGAAGTCACGCCGCTGTTCTTCGTCGGTGCGGCGCTCGGCAACGTGCTCGCGCGCGTGCTCGGCTTGCCGCTCGCACTCGGCGCGGGCGTGGGCCTTGCCGCGGTGTTCGCGGCCGCGGCCAACACGCCGCTCGCGCTGTCGATCATGGCGGTGGAATTGCTCGGTGCAAACCTGTTCCCGCACGTCGTGATAGTTTGCGTGCTCACTTACCTCATGGTCGGTGAGCGAAGCATTTACAGCGCGCAGCGGCTGTCGCGCCGAAAGCACGGCCCGGGCCTCGAGCGCGTGATCGCGCTGCGCGATCTGTCGGCGCTGGTGACGTTGCCCGGCGAGCGCGCGGACAAACCATGAGCTGGATTTTCTACGCCTTCGTTTCGGCCTTCGCCGCTTCGGCGACCGCGATTCTGGCGAAAATTGGGATCAAGGGCGTGCCGTCGAATTTGGCGACCGCGATCCGCACCGCGGTCGTGCTGGCGTTCGCCTGGGCGATCGTATTCGCGACGCGCGAGCACGAGGCGCTGCGCGCGATCAAAGCGCGCTCGGTCTTGTTCCTGGTGCTTTCGGGGGTCGGCACGGGTGTGTCTTGGCTGGCGTACTTCAAGGCCCTGTCGCTTGCGCCCGCTTCGCGCGTCGCGCCGATCGATAAACTCAGCCTCGCGCTCACGATCGTGCTCGCGGCGGTCGTGCTCGGGGAGAGCATTTCATGGCGCGTCGGCCTCGGCGCGGCATTGATGGTCGGGGGCGCGCTCTTGACGCTGACGGGTTGAGCTCGGCCGGCGACGGCCGTGAAAAAGTCACGTTCACGCTGGTCGCGGCGAAGTCACCATCGGGAAACATAGGCTCTTTACCGTCGTGACCACACGAGCGCCACGCGGCACGCCAAGTTTGCCGCGATTTCGGCTATGACGTCCCGACCGTTTCGGGACCCCCCTTTGGGCTCGGAGCCCGCGGCACAAGGACATCATGGCAAAAGAGACGACGGTATCGAACTTCAAGCTCAAAGGGCGCGAGATCCTCTCCTCGTACGCCAACTTCACCTTGGAGGGAGAGATCACGGCGAAGGTGACGCGCGGCAAAGAGTCGTGGACGATCACCGAACGCAACGGCATCCCCAAGGGCACATCGGACGGCGAGAACGAAGCCGTCTACATCGCGAACGACAAAGCGATCGCTTCGATCGACAAAAATATTTCGAAGCTCTTGCCGAAGAAGGTCGTGATCAAGACCCCGGCCGACATCCTCGAGGCCGCCGCGAAATTCGATCTCGCGATGGTCAAGAAGGCAGGTCCGAACAAGAAGCTCTGGGGCGGCAACGCCTGTCTCGCCGCTTCGACCGCGTTCTTTCAGTGCTTGCTCAAGGCGAGCGGCTTCGAAGCGTGGGAAGTGTTCGCGACGAAGAAGACCAAGACGTTCTTCTTCCCCAACATCGCCTTCAATATGGTGTGCGGCGGAGAGCACGTTCCCGGCACGAAGCAAGACATCCAAGAGATGTTTTTCTTCTCGATGAAGGCAAAAAGCGTCAAAGAAGTGTTCGAAGTCGGCACCAAGTTTTTCCGTCAGTTCGAGAAAAACCTGGTGCGCGATGGCCTGCCGACCGGCACCGCCAAAGAGCGCGGCTTCGTTTTTCCGGTGAAGGATAATTTCGAAGGCCTGACGCGGATCAAAGAGTGCGCGACCCAGCTCAACTTGGCTGCTGCCGACTACGCGATCGGCACCGACAACGCCTTCAGCGAAGTTCAAAAAGGCGAAGACCTGATCAAAGCCGGCATGTACGACATGCGCTTTTCCGGCACGGGCAAGAAGACGCGCGAAGAATTGATCGAGTTCGACGGAACGGTCGTGAACAGCGCCGACAACTTCGCGACCATGGAAGATCCGGGCAGCGAGCACGACGTCGCCGCGCACAAGTTGATGAACGAAAAGTACGGCGACCGCGTGCAGATCGTGCTCGACGATCTGGTCGTGACCCAGCTTCGCTTCATCATTCCGTACTTGTGCGGCAAAAACCAAGCCGATCGCGCCGGCAACAGCGTCTTGATCAAGCTGAACCAAGCCGGCACCTTCACCGAGACGCGCCTCGCCGTCGAAGTCGTGCTCGGCCTCGCCGATCACGATCTGGTCGAAGAATTTTTGAGCGCGCGCGGCGACATCGATTTCATCTTGGCCGAGTGCAAAAAAGTCGGCGTCGAAAGCTTGAAGGAAGCGCTGAGCAACATCGAAACGTACGGCTTTTCCGTGTTCATCTCGCATCGCTCGACCGAAGGCTCGAGTGAATTCTTGCCGTACATGCCACTCCTCTACGGCCCGCTCACGCGCCGCCTCTGGTTCAAAGCCGGCGCGCCGAACGGCGAACGCAACCTCCAAAACTACAACCCACTGATCCGCGCCGAAGAACAAATGCGCGAACGCGGCATCAAGACCGCGATCGCCGGCTTCGGCGGCCTACCCGCCGGCGTAAAAGTGCCCGCGGCAGCCGAATAAAACGGGCACCTCTGTAACGAGCGCGCCCGCCGTCGCGCGCGCCGCAAGCGCAGCCTTTGTGCGCACCCCGCCCCGCGTCACCGCGCCAGCGCCACGCGGCGGCGGCCACGGCACGCGCTGGCGGCCGCGCGACGGACGACGCGCGCCGTCGCAGAAAAGGCGCGCACTGCCGTGGCCAGCCTTCCCAATGGGAACGCTGGCACCCCTCGCAGCGAGAATTCTCAGTTGCATTTGCAACTGAGAATTCATGCGCTCGACAGCGCGAATTTCCAGCGCGGTTTTTGCGGCTGAGAGTTCGCTCGCGCGCAGGTCGCGAGCCGTCAGTTGCAAATGCAACTAAGATCTCGTCCACGCGCGGGTTACGAGCTGTCAGTTGCAAATGCAACTTGGATCTTGTTCACGCGCGGGGTCGCGAGTCGTCACGCGGATCGCGAGTTGTCAGTTGCAAATGCAACTGAGATCTTGTCCGCGGGCGGGTTGGGAGCTGTCAGTTGCAAATGCAACTAAGATCTTGTTCGCGCGGGGGTCTTGTCCGCGCGCGGTTGGGAGCCGTCAGTTGCAAATGCAACTAAGATCTTGTCGTGCGAGGGCGCGCTGGCGCGGTGGATGCGTCGTCGTGGGGCGTGCGCGTCTGCGCTGGCGTCGGGAAGGGCCGGGCGGCGCGCCCGTTTCAGGGGTGCCCGCAAAAAATCAAATCGCGCCCACGTGGTCGAGCAAGAATACTGGTCTTCGTTCCGCGATCGAACGTGCCAAATCGATGCGCCCGCGTACCACGTATTCGCTCACTTCGCCGTTCACGAGGATCGACTGATTCACGATCCAGAATTGTGTCTCGCGGGTGATGCTGGTGTTCACCGGATTCCGCGCGTCGGCGTCGAGTTGAATCGAGGCGCCTTCGGCGAAGAGCGGGCGAAACGCGCGCTCGAGGTCGGATTCGCTCGGCGAAATCGCGCCATTTTCGGCCAAATCGAGGACTGCGTCGTAGTCGCCGTTTTGTACGGCGCGCAGGATCGAGAACATCAGATTGCGGATCAACGCGGTGAATAGGCGCTGGTTGGTCGTGATGTCCTCGCGCGCCGGCTCGCTCTCTTCGCTCGCGCTCGGCACGCAGTTCGGATTTCTGAGCCGCTCCCATTCGTCGAGCAAGCTCGAGTCGACGCCGCGCACGAGCGTGCCGAGCGTTTCGATCAATTCCGCGAGCTCCTCCGTGCGCGCGAGTTCGGGGATGCTTTGAGTGAGTGTTTTGTAAACCTCGCTCAAGTAACGGAGCAACAGGCCCTCGGAGCGCGAGAGCCCGTATTCTTTCACGTAGCCGCTGAACGATTGGAGGCTTTCGATCATCTCGCGCGCGATCGATTTCGGTTTCAAGACTTCGCGCGAAACCCACGGATGATCTTGGGCGAACGCGGCGAAGCTGTCGTTCAAAAATTCGAGGTTCGGCTTCGGGTGTTCGACTTTTTCGAGCTCGAGCATGCGCTCCTCGTATTCGACGCCCGCGGCCTTCAATTCAGCGACTTTTTGGCCCTTCAATTGGTCGACCTGAGCGCGCAAGATCACTTCTGGATCTTCGACAATGGCTTCAACCAGCGTGAGCACGTCGAGCGCGTAGCTCGGGCTTTCGCGATCGATTCGTTCGACCGCGTCGACCACGTACAAGCCGAGCGCTTGCAAGAGCGAGAAGTTTTCTTGCAGCTCGTCGTTCAAGCGAATGCCGCCGCCTTCGGCCGCCGAGCGAAACTCGATTACGCCCGCTTGCCACAGCGAGCGCAAGAGTTCGAGCGCGTGCTTTTTGTGTTGGCGCTTTTGCGCGCGCGGCTCGAGGCTCTGTTCGACCAAGCGTTTCATCGCACGACAACCGCCGCGCGGACGGCCGAGCACGGACAAGAGCATGCCGAGGCTGACCTGAAAACGCGCGGCGAGCGGCTCCGGCTCGGAGTGCTCGAGCCGCTCGAACGTGGCTTTGTCCCAGTGCACATAGCCCCATTCGGGCGGTTTTCTGCGCACGAATTTCTTTCTATTTTGGCTGTTCGCCTTGGCTTCGAGGCGCAAATTTTCGACCGCGTGTTCCGGCGCGAGCGCGACCACGTAGCCCGCCGTGTCGAAACCCTTTCGCCCCGCGCGCCCGGCGATCTGCTGAAAATCGCGCACGCTCAAGATGCGCACTTTGTCGCCGTCGTACTTGCACAACTTCGTGAATAGCACCGTGCGGATCGGCACGTTCACACCGACGCCGAGCGTGTCCGTCCCGCAAATGATTTTGAGCATGCCGCGCTGGGCGAGCTTCTCGACCAACAGGCGATAGCGCGGCAAGAGCCCGGCGTGATGGATGCCGATGCCGTGGCGCAACAGCCGCTGCATGTCTTTGCCGTTCGGGCTGCGAAAGCTCTCGCCGCGCAATGCTTCGGCGATTTGCTTTTTCTGTTCCTTGCTCGAAAAATCCAAGGACATCAGGCTCTGCGCGGCTTCGGCTGCACCGCGCTGCGTGAAGTTGACGATGTAGACCGGCGCTTTGTCCTCGGCGACCAGCGTTTGCGTGGCTTCTTGCAGCAGTTTCTCTTGGTACGCGAAGTGAAGCGGCACCGGTCGATGCGCCGAGCGAACGGTGTTCACGTCCGCGCCGGTCAGCTCGTGCAGCAGTTTTTCGAACGAGCTCACGTCGCCGAGCGTCGCGCTCATCAGCACGAAGCGCGCTTGCGGCAACGTGAGCAGCGGCACTTGCCACGCGACACCGCGCTCTTTGTCCGAGATGTAATGGAACTCGTCCATCACGACGTAGTCGATCTCGGCGTCCGCGCCCTCGCGCAATGCGATGTTGGCCAAGATCTCGGCCGTGCAGCAGATCACGGGTGCGTCGCGGTTGACCGAAGCGTCGCCGGTCATCATGCCGACGCGCTCCGGCCCGAGCTCGCGGCAGAGCGCGAAGAATTTCTCGCTCACGAGCGCCTTGATCGGGCAGGTGTAAAACGAACGCCGTCCTTCGGAGAGCGCCTTGAAGTGCACCGCGGAAGCGATCAGCGATTTGCCGGAGCCGGTCGGCGTGTGCACGATCACGTTGGCGTCGCTCATCACGGCCAAGATGGCTTCTTCTTGGTGCGGGTAGAGCGACAGCCCCGAGTTCGCCGCGTAGCGCAAAAAGCCTTCCAACACCGGACCCGCGTCGGTGCCGGGCGGCGGCAGACAGGCGTAAAGTGGTGGCAGCTCGGTCATCGCGCGGGCGGTGTGTCACGGCGCGCCGGCGCTGGCTAGAGCTGCTTCACGCGAACACGGTGAGCACCTGCGCGCCGGCTGAATTTCGCGTAAAACACCGGCGCCGTGTCGACTTCGGGCAAACTAAAAGCAGAGCTCTGCGACGTAGAAGCGTGGGCCGAGCACTATGTGCGGAGCAGCGAACTCGCCGTCAAGATCGCGCCGCCCACGCCGCCCGCTCGATTTCGCGCGGACGCGACGCCGCTCCGCTTGAGCGCGCCGGGTCGTCCGCCCGAGTTCCGCCCTGCGCGGCGCGGTGAGCGCACGCCCAAGCTCGAAGCCCTGAAGGAGCCGCACTATCGCGCGCGCGCCTTGCACGCGTTTTTTCATCATGAGCTGCAAGCTGCCGAGTTGATGTGCTGGGCCTTGTGCGCATTCGCCGACGCTGAGCTCGAGTTTCGCAAGGGCCTGCTTGGGATTTGCCTCGATGAAATTCGGCACATGAACCTTTACCGCGAGCAGATCGAGTTGCTCGGCGCGAAAATCGGGGATTTCGGCGTGCGCGATTGGTTTTGGAAGCGCGTGCCGTCGTGTGAAACCAAGCTCGCGTTCGTGTCCGTGATGGGTATGGGCCTCGAAGCCGCGAATTTGGAGTATGCGCGCGATTTCGCGGCGCGCTTTCGCAGCGTCGGCGACGAACGCGGCGCGCAGATCCAAGAGCGGATCGCGAAGGAAGAAGTCGCGCACGTGAGCTTCGCGACGCGCTGGTTTTCGCGCTGGACGGGCGGCTGCGACTTCGAGACTTGGGCCGCCGAGTTGCCGCCGCCGCTCACGCCCTGGGTGATGCACGGCACACCGCTCGCCGAAGACGCGCGCAGACGCGCTGGCATGACGTCCGAGTTCGTCGCGGCGCTCTCGGCTTACGTGCCCGAACCGAAAGGCCGAAGCGTGGCGGCGCCCGCGCCCGAAAAATGACGCGCTTTGCCTGGATTTTGAACCTCGATGCCGAGCTCGAGCTCGCCAAAATCGGCTTCGAGTATGTCCCGCGCCAGAAGCTCACGGCGCAGCTCGCCGAATACGGCCGCGCTTCGCGCGCGCTGCTCGGCCCGGAAGATGTCTTGCTCGGCGAGCAGCCTAATCATACTGAAGCGTTATTAGGGCGAGCTTGGTGCCCCACGCCGCGAGCCGTCGCTGCCTTGGAAGCGGCGCAAATTATGCCCGAACCGCACCCGCCGGCGGAGGTGCTGCGGCGCGTGAACCATCGCTTGTTCGCGCACGAGCTCGGTGGCGGTTTGCCGGAGCAACGCTATTTCACCGAACGCGCGCCGGTCGAAGCGCTGCTTCGTCGCGCCGAGCGTCGCTGGCTCGTCAAGCGTCCGCTCGCCTTCGCCGGACGCGGGCAGATGCGCTTCTATGGACCGATCACGAAGCAACAATGGTCTTGGCTCGACGTTTCGCTCGAGCGAGACGGCGTGATCGTCGAGCCGCTCGTTCGACCCGAGCTCGAGCTCAGCTTGCACGGGTTCGTGTGGCCGCGCGGTCGTGCTGAGCTCGGGCGCATTTGCGTGCAAGAAGTGACGGCACGCGGCGTGTTTCGCGCGCTGCGCCTGGCTCGGCCCGGAGAATTGCCCGAGTCGGATCTGCGCGAGTTCTACGCGCAAGGCGAACGAGTTGCGGACGCGCTGTCCGTCGCCGGCTATTTCGGCCCGTTCGGCATCGACGCGTATCGCTACGAGCTCGATGGCCAGATCGCGTTCTGCGCGCTCGGCGAAATCAACGCGCGCTACACCATGGGTTTTGCAACCGGGTTTCCTCGTCCCGCGAGCGAGCTTTCGCTGATTTAGCGACGAACGAAGGACTTTACCTTCGTTCGAATGCGTTGCAGATTGACGACATCATGAGTGGGCTCCGGGCGGGTGTTTTGCCGTGTGCGCTCCTGCTCGTCGCGTGCGCCCCGGCGCTGTCGAGCTTCCAGCCCGCGCACGTGCCCGAACCGGGTCACATCCAAGCCGAGCTCGGCGCGGACGTCTCGGTTTCGATCGGTTCCGTCAACAGCATCGTCCACGCTTCGGAGACGCTCGATAAAACCGCCGCCGAACGCACGCTGACGGACGAAGAGAAACGCGAAATCCTCACCGGTGGCGCGAACCTCGGCCTCGATCCGCCGGCGGTGATTCCGCACCTCGGCGTCGCGTATTCACCGCTCGAACATTGGGAACTCGGCTTACGTTTCGCGGCCAGCGGTTGGCGCGCGAGCGTGCGCCGCCAGCTCTTGATGCAAGACGAAAGCGGTGTGGATCTCAGCGTCGGCGTCGGTTTCGGTCGCGCGATTTTCGATCCGCCGATTCATAGCGTGCTCTCGACGCTCACGGTCGACGATTTCTCGCGCTGGACACTGGAGTTTCCGATCGCGATTGGCCAGCACGGCAGCTGGTATCGCTGGTGGGCTGGGCCGCGCTTCCTCTACGCGCACACCTCGCAAACGATGAGCCTCAATCTGCCGAACGAAGACGTGAGCGTGACCGGCAGCATGAACGGGCACGCGCTTTACGTCGGCGGCTACGCCGGGCTCGCGTTTGGCTACAAAACCATCTTTTTGGGGCCAGAATTCACGGCGGCCAAGCTCTTCGGCAGCGCCGAAGTGAGCGCGCTCGGCGAAACCCAAACTCTCGACATCGACAGCTTCGTGCTCTATCCCGCGCTCGCGCTGATGGGGGAATTTTGAGCGCGCGCGACACGGCTTCGTCGCTCGGTGTGTGCGCACGCCTCGGCGCGATCGTGTTCGCGGCGAGCCAGATTCAGGCCTCGTGCAACTATTCGCCGCCGCCAGTACTGAGCCAAGGTCAAGGTGCCGATTCACTGGGCGAAGGCAAGCTCGCGCTCGCGGCCGAGCTCGGTTACGGCACGGTCGCTTCCGGTTGGAACGCGTCGAACCTTTCCGATGTGGAAGTGAACAGCGCGGCGGTCGGCGTTGGGCGCGTGCGCTACGGTTTCGCGCCGGACCTCGATATTTCGCTCGTCGGCGGCGCGGGACCGCAAGGCACGATCGAAGCCGGACCGGAGTTGAAGTGGCGCTTCGCGCGGCTCGCGCCGGACAGCGCGGTCGGCGCGCCAGGTTTCCACGCGGCGCTGATTTCCGGCATCGCCGCCGGGGATTCGCGCTTCCGCTACGATTTGAGCAACAACCCCGAGCCGCGCCATTTCTTCCTCGCGCCGTACACGGGCGTGACCGCGTCCGGCGGCGTCGAGCTCGTGCAAATGTTCACTGGGTTGCGCTTTGCGGCGAGTGAAACCTTCGGCACTGGAGTCGACGATCTGACGCTCTATCCGGTTCTTGCTTTTGGGGTGGAGCTCAGGCCGACGCGAATGCTCACTTTTTACGCCGAGGGCGACGCGGCCGTCGGCATCACGACGCACGATCTCTCGGACACGGCGATGCTCGGCTATCCGAGCGTCGGCATGAGCCTCACGTTCGATACGAAGTGAGCTCACTTCGCGTAGCTCGCCGTGATCACCGCGGACGACACCAGCTCGTCGATCGTGACCGTGAGCATGCCATTTGCGTAGGAGTATTTCGGCGTCGCGTCGGCCGCCAAATCCGGCGAAGCGAGCGTGACGCTGAGCGGCTCTTCCGGGAACGAAAAACTCACCGTCACGTCCGCGTGCGGCACGAACCCCGCCGAGTAATCGTGATTGATCACGTACAGCGCGAAGCGGCCGGCTTGGGGCTGCGTGACGAGGCGCGTGCCGACGCTCGCGAGCGAGCTTTGAACAGCGGTCGTCACCTCTTGTCCGTGAAACAGATCCGCGTGCGAGCGATAGAAGGTGCGTAGCGCCTGAAACGAATCCATCATGCCGAGCGCGGTCGCCGTTTGGGTGTCGGTCGTGGTCGAGAGCGGCACCGCGAACCACATGCCGAACGCGCTCGCCTCCGCCAAAAACGCGGTCACGTAGTCGATGCGCTCGCTTTGCGCGAGCGCGTAGTAACGATTGATGCTGTCGGTCGGCCAATCCAAAAACAAAAGCAACGGAACTTCGCTGCCGGACACGGCATCTTCGACCGCCTTCGATTGCGCTTTCAAATTGGCGAGCGCGTTCGCGAACGTGCTCGTGTCGGCGAAATGGCCGTCAGCGCCGACGGGAACCCAGTCGAATCCTTTCGGTCCCGGCCCTTCATGGTTGTAGTCGTACAGACCCACACTTTGAAAATCCACGAAGGGAAAAATGCCGTTCGCGGTAATGAGGATCTCTTTGTTGTACTTTTGGCGCGCGTAGTCGCGCACCGTCGCGACGATTTGCTGAAAGTAAACGTACGCCGGGTAAGTCGCGACGAACGTGCCCGCGCTCGGATCGGTTCGATTTTGAATCGCAGTGCCCCACGCGGCTTGAAGCGGATTCGTCGCTGCGAGTGGGGCGGCGGTCGCGCCGATTCGCGCCAAGTATCCGCGATAGTCGAAGCTCGCGCCGGGATCGCTCGCGTTACAGTTGAGCCGGTCCGCGTCGGTGATGCCGAAGCCGGCGAGCTCGCTCGCGTGGCGAATGCACAAAAAGCGGCCGAAATCCGCGATGTGATGATCGTCGAAGCCTTCGTCTCCGTCGTAGTTCGCGCCGATGAAGCTCGAGTTGACTTCGTCGAAGAACAGACCGTCCACGCCGCTATCGATTTGGAGCTCGGCCACGTCGATCAAGCGCTGGCGAAAGCCGGGGCTGGCGAGCGCGCCGCGAAATGCGTTCGGCACGATCTCGTCGTGTGGCACCGGACTATCCGCCGCGTCTCGCCCGACCTCGTCTGCGAAATCGCTCGCGCTCATCTCGTCTTGGAAGATCACAGATGCGGTGAGGCCGCCTACGAAGGTGATGCCCTTCGCTCGGCACGCGCTCGGATAGCCGAGATCGTAGTCCGACGCGTTCAAGCCATAGGTGTCCCACTGCGCCCAAACGCGCGGCACCAAATCGGGCACGAGCGAGAGCACTTGTGGATCTTGTGCGTTGGTCCCGCTCTGACTAAACGCGGTGAAGGCGATCTTCGACAGATCCGCGCTGCCGAATGCGCTCGGATCGACGGTCACGCCGCTGGCCGTAACTCCGATTGTCGTCGCGGAGGCGCCGCCACTGGCGCCGCCGTTCGCGCTATTCGCCCCGGAAATGCCGCTGGTTCCAGCGTTCGCGCCTCCGCCAGTATTGACCTGAGTCGAGCTCGGCGCGGCGCTCGAGTGTGAACCGCAAGCCGCGCAGACCACCAGTGATGCGATCAGGCCGGTTCGCCCAGAGCAAAGCATGTTCGCGAGTCTAGCGTCGCGCGTACATGGCCGCCACGCGTTCGTGCGAGGTGTCGCAAACTGCACCGGCTAAACCTGATCCCCAAACCCTGTGCGGGCTCGAGGTTAGTGTTCGAGGTGACGCACGTGACTATCGACGAATTCTTTGACGGTGCCGGAGAGATCGATCGCGGCGTTCGCGGTGGCCTCCGAGATCGATTCCGCCTCTTGGCCGAGCTTGTTTTCGAGGCTCAGGATCTTGCCTTCGAGCTCGTCCCATTTCTGGCGCGTGTCGAGGCTGAGCAAATGGAGATTGAGTTTCATCTGGTCACGCGCGGAAGCGAGCACGTCGAGCGGACGAGAAATGTCGATGTTAGAAGTTTTCATGGCCGCGCGTCGGTGCACGATTCGGGCCAGGCGTGATGCGTGAGCGCACAAAAAGGCCAGCTTTGCTGCCGGGGCTGGCCGTTTTCCTCGAGCGGCGCCGTGAATTCGCCGTGCGCTATTTCACGACGACGTCCGGGTCCGTGATCGTGAAGGCGCATTCGTTTGGCGGTGCGACCCAATTGATCACGTTGAACCAGAACTGCTTCGTTTGATAGAGCGTCTCGACCGACTGGAAGAAGCCCGGAGCGGTGCCCACGGCGGGCTCCCAGCACGGATTGCCCGAATCCATCTGATTGTTCGATGGCGTGCCGGTCGGCGTCCACTCGTTCGTGTAGATCACCCATTCATCGCCGAACGAGAGGATGCGGCCTTTGCCCATGTACTCGAGCGCCACGGCCATGTTGCCGTTGGTGACCGGATCTTTGGCGAGCACGGTCGCGCCGGCCGGTGCCGTGACGGGCCAACCGATGAACGCGCCGACGTAGTTCAGGTTCAAGGTGAGCTTCGACAGCTCCGCGTCCGTTTGGGGAGTGAATTGGATCGGCGTGGTGATGCCAGGCTGCGTGTGCGTGCTGCTGCCGCCATTCCAGAACAGACAGTTTTTCAGATCGACGCTGCCGCCCTTGTAGAACACGGGGTAAGACTGGCCGCTCGCCGGCGCGGTCTCGTCCGCGGTGCCTTGGCTGGCGGTGCCGTAAGTGACGCCGGCAAATGAGGTAAATTGGCTGCTGGCGTCGCGTTCGGGCCCCGTGCTCACGAAGCCCGTGATCGTGACGATGCCGCCGCCAGTGGTAGTCACCCAATTTTGAATCGCAGCTTTTTCCTGATCGCTGAGCGTCCACGTGAGCACGTTCGCGATCAGCAAGATGTCGTAGTTGGCGAGGAACGCGGCGTCGATCGTCGCCGGTTTGGTGGGCACGGTCGTGAGTGTCGCGGTGCCCATGGCGTTGGTGTTGAGCCAGCTTTGAAACGCTTGGCTGTCGGGATCGTCCGCCGCAGATGCCAGCGTGCCGAGCATGCCGAGGCGCAAGCAGGTGCAGTTTTGGTTGTTCGCGTCGCAGCTCTGTTTGCGCACGGGTAGATCGCGCGTGTCGTTCGGGTCGGTCGTGCTGCCCATGCCGGTGCCGGGACCGGTGTTGATGCCCGTGTTGCCCCCGTTCGAAACGACGGTGCCGCTCGTGCCGCCGCTACCGGTCGCGTTGCCGTGCGACGTCGTCGAAGGGCTGCTGCCACCTGCGCTGCAAGCCATGGCCAGCGAGCTCGATGCAACGAGTGCAAGCGAAGAAAAACGTAGTCTCATGCCTTGATTTCCCATAATCGAAAAGGGGCCGCAGGCCCGTTCTGGAACCGGTTACGGATCGAACTTTCCAATCATGAAATAGAACTCCGCCGCACGCCACGCGGTCACTAAAAATTGCGAGTTTCGGCCGCACGGCGCGCGCTCGAGATCGCATTTGGCGGTGAGTGGCGCGAGTTGGCGGCACATGTCGCAGAAGGTGAGACCAAGCTCCAAGGCCGCGCGGCTTCAGAATCGGAGCGGCCGTCAGGCGAATTTTCACCACGCCGGTGACTTGACTCGCATGAAACTCGATCGAAATCGCGGCCGAGCATGCTTCGCGTACGAGTGCACAAAAGCGTCTCCACGCGAGGCGACTCGAGCGTCACGGCTAGATTCGCCAGATTGGCTTGATTCGCCAGAAAAAAGAGTTTGTAGGAGCCATTGGCAGTCGATCCCTTGTATCTTGAAGAGTTGAACATGACGGAGCGACGACGACCGAAGGGCTACTTGGGAATCGATCACGAAACGATCGGTTCGGACATCTTGGCTGTGCTCAAGATCCTGAAGTTGCCAGAGCAGATTTTGGGCGTCGAAGACGCGGCACGCCTCGCCAAGATCGAACCGAAGGGTTGGTACCCGATCGAGTTGATGCTCGACTTGATGGACAAGCTCGATCGCGAAGTCGGACACTACGGCCTTTTGCGCATGGGTCGCACGCTGTTCAATCTCTCGCACGAGACGCGCGTCGGCCAGGTCGCAGATTGTGCACGCGACATCGTCTACGGCATCGACGACATGTATCACTTCGCCAATCGCGGTCGCATGATCGGCGGCTGGCACGTGTTGACATTCGAACCGGGCAACGCCGTGCTCGAAAAGACCACGCCGCACCACTGCGTGATGGAACAAGGCATTTTGTCCGCGGCGCTTTCGGCCGTGGGTTGTCCCGGCATCATCAGCCAAACCAAGTGTTTTCGCGAAGGCGCGGACTCTTGCCACTACGTCGTTTCGTCGAGCTTCACGGACGAGCGTTGGAACGGTAAGCAATAGCAGCGCGCGTAGCTGCGTCGCGCTTCGGGCTCAGATGCCGGCGGCGAATTCGCGACCGAATTCCAGCGGGGTCGGGCGCTGCGCGGGTTCCTTGAGCGTGGCGGCGCGCAGTAGCTTGGCGATCGCGGTCGGGAACGTGCGCAAACGCTCGGCATCTTCCAACGGATCCTGTCGCATGTGGGCGATGATGCGATCGCGCGGATTGTCGAGCTCGTCGAAGAACGCGCGGCCCGTGCTCACGTTGTAAATCGTGCCCGCGAGCGCATAGACGTCCGAGCGCGGATCGAGCTCGACCGGGTCGAGCACTTGTTCGGGCGCGATGTAGCCCGCGGTGCCGGCGACGAAGCGACCGCTCGCGTCTGCTGGCACGCGGATCGCGCGCACCATGCCGAAGTCGATGATCACCGAGGAGAGCGGCTGGGTGCGCGCCGGATCGCGATGCTTTTGCGCGTCGAAGCGTTCGCCACCCGAAAGCGGCAAGCGCAGCCAAATGTTGGCCGGCTTGATGTCGCGATGCACGAGGCCCGCGCTGTGCAGCGCGGCGAGGCCCGCGCAAGAATCGAGCACGACCTGCCGAAGCTCGAACAACGACATCGGATGCGCAGCGGCGTACTCCTTCAAATCTGCGCCGATCAGGTACTCGAGCACCAAAAAGGGCATCTCGCTCTCGACGCCGCGATCGATGATGTTGGCGACATTCGGGTGATAGAGCCCGGCGAGCGCGCGCGCTTCTTCCACGAACGAGGCGAGGATGCCTTCGCGCTCGGTGTCCGTCGCGTTCGAGAGCGCTTCGGCTTTGGGGATCTTGAGCACGAAAAAGCGATCCGCGCCGGGTTTGCGCACGAGCCAGACCGAGCCGATGCCGCCTTCGCCGAGCGGCTTCACGAGCTCGTAGCCTTGAATCAGCTTCGGCTCTTGTTTTTTGGGTTTGGGTGGGGGCGGCGGAGTGCGGCGAATCGCCGAGCGCACTGCGCCTTCGAGTAACGCAGACGCGACCGGCCCGAGCGACGCAAACCAAACATCGAGCAGCGACAGCTCACGCGCGCGAATCGCGCGCGCCACGAGCCCGGCGATGCGCGGCGCATTTTCGGTCGCGATGCGCGTCAGTGAATCCTCGAGATCCGCCGCGTTGGTCGGATGCAAGGCTTTCACTGGATCGGCCAGCGCGGCTTGCAGTCGTTCGCCCGCAAGCACCAATTGTAGGCACATTTCCTCGATATTCGGCTTCGGCCCAGCCGCCTCGCGGAACGCCTCGAGCGCTTGCCCGAGGCCGAGCAGAGCCGCCGAGAGCTCGGTATCTTGTGCGTGCAGCGAGCCGAGTGCTTCACGTGCCGCGGCTCCCCATTCGCCGTCCGCGCTGCCGTTGGAAACCGCGGTGCGCAGCACTTCCGCGCGTTCGCAGCAGAGCGCGAGCGCACCGGGCGCCATCATCGGCAGTGACGTTGCGAGCTGGAGCAGCATCGCCGGGCGATCGATCACGAGTGCCCACCACGCCGCGAACGGCCCGAGCCACTCCACGTCGTCGACTTCGCCGAGCGCGGTGCCGCGCGTGGTGTCGACCAAGCGCCAGAGCAGCGAGCTCAACGCGTTCATGAGCAGCGGCGGCAATTCGCGCGAGCCGTCGGCGAGGCCCTGAATTTTTCTGAGCCAATGGCAGGTGTCGTGCGCGGTCGGACCACGGCCGGGTCCGAGCGCGGCGTCTTCGCCGCAGGCGTCGAGCGCGTAGCCGCCGAGGCGGATCGCCAGCACTTCGAGCGGCAAGACGCCTGTGCTGTCGCCCTCGTTTTGACGGCGTTCTTTGACCAAATCCAAGATTTCCGCGGGCGCGCTGGCGATGAGCTTCCAGGTTTCGGCCAAATCCGGCTCTTCGATTGGCACGCCTTCCGGGCGCGTGGCGAGCATCGGTCCCCACAGCCTGAGCGCGAACGCGCGCGCCGAGCCTTCGAGCGCGTTGATCGCCGCGGCGCGCTGGCGGAGCCGCGCGCTCTTGTCGATCGCGACGCGCCGCGCTTCGGTGAACGTGGCGTAGAGCGCGGTCGCGAACCGAGCCGCGCGCGCATCGGCTTCTTCGTCGTCGTACTGCGCGGCGATGCGGATCAGATTTTCCAGGCCGAGCTCGATGTCGAGCGGATCGCGCTCCGCGCCGTCGACGGCATCCGTGACCGCGGTGACTTCGATCCAGCGCCGCGATTCGTCGAGCGAGCTCGGTCGCGCGCTCCAAGCGAGCTCGCGCAAAGCGCGCAGCGGCGCCTCGATTTCGGGCAGCTTCTGCCCGCGCCGCCAAATTGCGGAGAGCCCGCGCGCGAGCGAGCGTGCGGCGATCGCGCCGCCGTCACCCTTGAGGATACGTTGCACCAGCCGGTCCCAAATCACGCGCCGCTCGAAAAACAAATACGGTGTCGCGACAGCGACCGCAGCGAGTGCCCAGCTCTCTTCTTCCGGCGCGTCCAAAATCGCGATCAATTGGCTCTGCAGAAACTTCAAGCGCTCGGCGGGCAGGGACGCGAACGCGGTCATCGCGCGCTGGCGCAAGAGTTGAGATTCGCCGAGCACCCAGTCGAGCAAAGTGCCCTCGAGTTGCTCCATTTGGCCCGTCAAACGGCCGAGCGCGCGCGCCGCGTGCACCCAAACCAACGGTTCGGGGTGCAGCAAGAGCGGTTGCAACACTTGCAGCGCGCGCCCGACGAGCTCCGGATCGGTCATCGCCGGCAAACCCGAGACGGTCACTTCGAGGCAACGTGCCGCGAGCACGCGACCGCGCAGCGTGCCGCGCGCGGGCGAGCGAATCAGCGCTTCGAAATTTTCGGGTGAGCTCCAGAGCCAGCGCCCGAGCGCCGGCAATTCGAGTGCGCTCGCGCCCGCTTCCCAAATCAAGATCTCGAGCCGCGCGCGCGCTTCGGCATTTTCCGGCGCAGCGATCGCGCTACCCGAGCCGAGTAGCGGTACGCAGGCGAGCGCGTCGACGAGCGGCCCTTCGATCACGCGGTCGCGCGCGACCGTCACCACGCGATCGCCGAAACCCGGAACCTTCGCCGCGCTAGCGAGCAATTGGGCGAGCGCGATGTCACGGCGCCAAACACTCGAGTAACACCACAAGAGCAAGAGTCCGCCGCTCTCCTCCGCGAAGCGTTTGCCGAGCGCACTGACGCCCTCGGCGTCGTGCGTTTGCGCGGGCAGCTCGTGCGCGAGCAAATCGGCGGCCGCGCGCACTTCCTCGGGTAGCTCGAACTCGGCCTGCGCGTGACGAATTCCGCGCACGCGCGTGCGCCAGCGATCACGCACTGCCTCTTCGAACTCGGGTCGCCCGGCGAGCGAGTTGGTCAGTGTCGAGAACGCCTCGTGAGCTTGAGCGGAAAGCATTGCCAACCGCACAGGTTAGCAAAGTCCCGCGCGCCACCGAAATAAGCTCGGGGTTTCGCGCGGGTTTTTTGGTGCCGCCTCGCACTCGCCGCGCTTGCGTTGGCGCGGCGTGCGCGCTTTCACGCGGTCGGGTGCAAGTCCGAGTTGCGACTACGTCTTCGGCTGCAAGCGCGCGCTCACGAGCGCTGCCCTACGGCAAGCCATACTGGCGCACGCGAGCTGCCGCGAGGCGACCCCAAACATTCAAAACGCCCGCCCAGTAAAACATCAATAGTGACTATGATTGTTCAACTCTCGACGATCGATCGCAGCTAGGTTTCTGACGCGAGCAACCACTTAGGTTGTGCGCGCGCGCGGGCGCGATCGTGATTCTTGATCGCGTTCGCGGGTGTGCTTCGCGCTTTCGACCGCTGCGCGTCGCGCAGCATCGCTTTCAAGGAATAGGCAGATGAAGAACTCAGCGAAATTGGCAGTGCTCGTGGCGATCGGTGCGGCGAGCGCATTCATGGGTTGCAGCAGCAGCGACGATTCGAGCCCCGCGTCGACGGCGGGCTCGGGCAATTCGGCGGGCAGCGGCGGCAGCCACGCAGGCACGGGCGGCACGTCGTCTTCGCAAGCCGGCTCGAGCGGCAGCACGAGCACGCTCGGTGGCTCGGCTGGCACGACGGGTTCGTCGGGTAGCACCGGCACGACGGCAGGCAGCGGTGGTGCGGCGGGCAGCACGTCGGGCGGAACCGGCGGCGCGGCTGCGGGCACGGGCGGCGCAGCAGCGGGCAGCGGCGGAACTGGCGGCGCGAGCAACGCCGTCGTCGCGACGTGTGGGACGCAGATGTACACGCCAAGCGCGACGCCGGGTGCGGCTTGTGCCACCACTGCGGTTCCTTCGGTGCCACTGATCGCGAACTTCGAGGCCGCTGGCGTGGCTCCGGGCTGGGGCGTTTATCCGAACGTCGACGGGATGACTGGCTTCATGCCCACCACGGCAACACCGTCCGCGGGCGGCGCAAACGGAACGGCTCAGGCCCTGGCCTTCACGGTCACCGGACTCACGCAAGGAATCAAGATTCAGGTCGGCTTCGGGACGCAGTGCCAGGACGTGCGAACCTTCACGGGCCTGAGCTTCTGGGCCAAGGGAACGATCGACGCCGCGACCGTGCCGTTTGCCGTCGACGCGAACACATTGGTCCTCCTCGTCGGCTCCGAGAAGTCGGCGCAAGGCGGCTGCACGGGCACGTGCTCCAACGCTCCCGACCGCCGCGTGACGATCACGGCGGACTGGCAGGAGTATCGGATTCCGTTCGATTGCTTCGGCGACGGCACAGGATTCGACGGCTATTACACGAACATCTTGTTCAACGCGTTCGGCACGAACTCGAGCTTCGCGATCGATCAGGTCGGCTACTACTGAGCGATCGTAAGGAAGACGCGCCGTAGGCTCGACCTGCGGCGCATGATTTTGCAGAGCAGCATGCGCGCTGTATCTTCGCGGCGCGCATGCCGATCGTTCTCATCGAGCTTCCTGCCGCCGATGCCGCGGACGTCAATGCGCCGGCGTTGGTCGCTGCCTGCTCGTCCGGGCTACGCCGCGGCAGTTGCGCGACCGAGGAACAGCCGACCGGCGAGCGCGCCTCCGCCGTCGCGATCGTCGAGTGGCTCGACGCGGCGCATTTGCACGCGCGCATCGACGTCGGGCGGCGCGCGGAGCAACGCGCAAGCTGGCAAACGCGCGAGCTCAGCTTTCACGAGCAAGACGAAATCGGCGAGCGCTGGCGCAGCGTCGGACTCGCGATCGCTGGCGTGGTCGGCGAAGCGACGTTGCTCGAACCGCCGAAACCTCCGCCGCCCGCGCCGACACCCGCTGTGCCGAAAGCGCGCGTGCGCGTGGCCACGCCGAGCATCGCTCGTTCATTCCGCGTCGCGCTCGGACCCGCGCTCGAGAGTGGCGTCAGTGCCAGCAAGCCCGCGCTCGGCGGCTTCTTCGATTTTGGCTGGCGCCCGAGTCGCGCTCTGCCGCTCGAGCTCGACGCGACCGCCGCTCAAGCGTGGAGCCTCACTCGAAGCTCGAGCATCGACACGCGCTTTGCGACCTTTGGTGTAGGAATAGGTGGCATGTTTCGCCCCGCGCCGTCGTTCGAGCTCCGCGCATCTGTTTTCGCTGCGCTCGACTCCGTGACTGCGAGTGCGACCAACCCAAATACCAACGCGCGCGCCTCGGGTTCCCGCTGGCTCCCCGCTGGGCTCCTGCGTTTGCAAGCAAATTGGCCCGCGCGCAGCGTCCTCTCGGGCGTGCTTGGTCTGGAAATCACTCGCCTTTCCGGCGCGACCGCGCTGAAAACCTTTGGCCAAACTCAAACCGAGAGCCCCGCCACACGCGGCGCCGCGCAGCTTGGCGTGGAGCTCGAATTTTAGATTTTTGGTTGGGTGGAGCCTTGTGCCGGGGCAAGTGCGGTACTGATTTTCAATGGCTGCGCGCGTCGGCAAGTGGTTACGGCCCATCCCGGGCGGCGGGCGCGCGCCGAGCCCCGGCCGCGCCGACGACGAAGCGCTGATCGACGCGATCCAAAACGGCGAACCCGGCCTCGGCCGCGAGCTCTACGATCGCTTGAGCCGCGTGGTCGATTGCACGCTCTACCGCGTGCTCGGTCGTCGCGATCGCGATCACGCGGATTTGGTGCAAACCGCCTTCGAACAGATCGTGATCACGATCGCCCAGCGCAAGTATGCGCGCGCGTGCAGCCTCACGTCTTGGGCTTCGGCGATCACCTGCAACGTCGCGCTGAATGCGCTGCGCTCGCGGCGCACGGAGCGGAAATTCATCGCCATCGGCCTCGAGCTGTCGCAGCTGGGTTCGGAAATTGCGCACGAACGCGACGTCGAGCGCGAAGTGTTCGCGCGGCACGAGCTCGAGCGAGTGCGCCGCGAGCTCTCCGCGATGAGCGCCGAGCGCTCCGAAGTGCTCTTGCTCCACGACATGCTCGGCAAAGAGCTCTCCGAAATCGCCGTGCTCCTCAACATCTCGGTTTCGGCCGCGCAATCGCGGCTGGTGCGCGGGCGCAAAGAGCTCGAAAATCGCATCGCTGGAGAGCGCGGCGCGGAGGCGGCGCATGACTGAGCGCAAACGCCGCGTCGAAGACGTGCTCGAGGGCATGGGACGCATGGTCGTGCCGGTGGCGGACGAGCCCGACGCCGAACGCGATCGCATCATCGAAGCCGTCAATTTGCGGCTGGATTCCGCGCGCCGCACGGCACGTGCGCGGCTCGAAAAGCGTTGGGTGGTGATGGCCGCTGCGGCGATGCTGTGCTTGTCCGCGGGCTTCGCGTTCGCGCACTATCGCGACGCGCAGCGCGCCGAGGCAACGAGCGCCGCGCTCGATCTCTTCAAGCGCGGCGACGCGATTCAAACCGCGCTCAACCAAACGCGCACTGGCTCGCTGGAAGACGGCGCGCAAGTGAAGCTCGCCCAGAACACCGAATTTACCGTGTCCGCGCTCACGCCGGGCACGGATGAAATCGTGCTCGATCGCGGTCGCGTCGATTTGACGGTGCCCAAGTTGCACAGCGGGCACACGCTCTCGGTGACCACGCCGGATTCGACCGTGACCGTGCGCGGCACGCGTTTCTCGGTCGAAGTGGTGATTGATGGGTCGCGCGCGACGACGAACGTCGAAGTGACTCAAGGCAGCGTTTGGGTGCGTCAAGGCGATGCGCGCTTGGTGCTGGAAGCGGGCTCGCATTGGAGCTCGCGCGCGCCCGAGCCGCCGATGCCCGCTCCGGCCGTAGCAGCGGATCGCTCGGTGCCACCCGCAGCGGCGCTCGAAGCGTCCGCCCCCGTGCCGTCCGCGACGCCAAGTGCGCACCCCCCAGAAACAGCCGTCAAGACCGCGGCAGCCTCGGGGATGGGCGCGCCGAAAGCGGAAGCAACGCCGCCCTCCGCCGCCGAATCGAGCACGCTCGCGCAGGAAAATGATTTGTACGCCGCGGCCTCGCGCGCGGCTCGCGAAGGCAACGACGCGCTCGCCGTGAGCACGTTGAGCACGCTGCTCTCGCGTTATCCGAGCTCGCCGCTCGTGCAGAACGCGCGGGTCGATCGCTTTCGCGCGCTAAGTCGAAGTGGCCGCAGCGCCGAGGCCGTTGCGGCAGCGCGTCGGTATTTGGCAGACTACCCGAACGGGTTTGCTCGAGATGAAGCCAAGGCGCTCGTGCTCCAGTCTCTGGCTAGCCCTTAGCGCGCTCGCCGTCGTTTCGAGCGCGTGCTCGAGCGGCGCGACGGGCGAGATCGATTTGTTTTCTGGAGCGGACTCCGGCGGCAGCGCAGGCGCGGCGGGAAGCACGGCGAATGGCGGCACTTTTGCCGGTTTTTCTGGCGCTGCGAGTGGTGCGGCGGGCAGCGCGGGCAGCGCCGGAAGCGCGGTCGGTGGCGCATGCACGACGAGCGCAGATTGTGGCGAGAGCGCAGCGCATTGCATTTCCGGTAGCTGCGCGCAGTGCCAAACAGTCAGCGATTGCCCAGGTAGCCTGCATGACTGCGTGGCCTCGCGCTGTGTGGCATGTGAAATCGATAGCGAGTGCGGTGGCGGCGTGTGCCGAGCGGGGCAGTGCGGCGATGCGTGTGCGAGCGCGTCGGACTGTCACGGAGGCAAGGTCGCTTCTTGCACGGCGGCGGGACTATGCGGCGCATGCACGAGCGATCTCGACTGCACCGACAACAAATTCTGCGCGCGGAACGGCCAATGCGTGACCTGCTTGTCGAGCGCGGATTGCCCGACCGAGCACCCAGCGTGCACGCTCGAAGGCGAGTGTGCGGATTGCGCGGCCGACAGCGATTGCACGAGCGGCACGTGTGACACGGGTCAGGGTCGGTGCCTGTAGGCCGAAAAAAACTTCGCGTGCCTGCCTGCTCGGGCAGGGGCCACGTAACGAACTAAACACCTCCGACAACACGAGCCGACCGCGCGCCGAGTGCGCCTGCGACGTGCTCGAATTTTGCCGAAAAAAAAGGAAGTACATGCGGAAATCCAGCTTAGCTTGGGTCTTGGTTGCTTCGACTGCCACGCTGCTCACGGCCCTCTCGGCATGCGGTGGTAACGACTCGGCGGACGGCTCGAGTGCCGGCACCGCTGGAGCAACCAGCTCGGGCGGCAGCGCAAACGGCGGCAGCGCAAACGGCGGCAGCGCGACCGCGGGCGGTAGTTCTGCAGTCGCTGGCTCCACTGCGACCGCGGGTGCGAGCGCCGGCGGCACGACCGCGGCGGGCGGTACTGCCACTGGTGGAGCAACTGGCGTGGCTGGTAAAGGTGGCGCCGCGACGGGCGGGGGCACCGTTGGCGGAGCTGCGAATGCGGGCGCGCCTGGCGCCGCTGGTGCGACGAGCGGCGAAGCCGGAGCAGGTGGCGCGGCCGATTGCAATAACGCCTGCGTCGGCGGTCGCCCGTTTTGCGACGTGGCGAGCCAGACGTGCGTCGAATGTTTGGTCGACACCGACTGCAAAGACCCGGGCAAGCCCGGTTGTTTGCCGGCGACGCATCGCTGCGAGGACTGCAGCAAGAACTCTCAATGCCCAACGGACAAGCCGACGTGTGATCTGACGAGAGGCCAGTGTCAATGAATCGACGCGGGCAGAAGGGCGCACTTCTTGCGCTATTTTCAGCCTTTTGGCTGGCTTCTGCCTGCGGTTCATCGGGCAACACCGGAGGGCTGTTTGCGGGCAGTCAATCGTGTGTCAGCGCGGCCGACTGCGGCCGCGACACGCCGATTTGCAGCCCAGCGAGCGTGTGCGTCGAGTGCGTCGCGAACACGAATTGCCAAACAGGCCAAGTCTGTGACGCAGTGAGCGGCAGGTGCACGCAAGCGTGCACCTCCGCCGCCAACTGCAACGCGAGTGACGTCTGCGCCGCGCGCGGCGTGTGCGTCGAATGCGCGACCAACGCCGACTGCGCCGCGCGGGATGGCCAGATCTGCAATACTGCGACCGGTCAGTGCGTCGGCTGCGCTTCGGATTTGGATTGCGGCGGCACGCACCGCTTTTGCGACGCAACGAGCGCTGTGTGTGTCACTTGTCGCGTGACGGCCGACTGCGCGCCGAATCAACTCTGCCAAGGCGGAGACTGCGTCGCGCATTGCACGAGCAACGCCGACTGCAGCGCTGGCGATCCGTTTTGTTTGGTCGACACTGGCGCCTGCGTCGAGTGTGGAAGTGACGCCGATTGCAGCGCGGACAAGCCGGGCTGTGTGCTCTCCGAACACCGCTGTCGCGACTGCTCCAACGATTCTCAATGTAAGGATGGAAAAACATGCGACGTATCGCAGGGACAGTGTCAATGAGCTCGAAAAAAACGTCGCGGATCGGGCGCGCGCTCTTGCCGGGCGGCGCGCTCGTGCTCGTATTCGGCTTGATTCAAGCGTGCGGTAGCAGCAGCGGTACGTTCGCTTCCGGCGGCGCCGCCGGCAGCACGGGCGACGCGCTCGGCGGCACCGACGCCGGCGGCGGTACTTTGAACGTGCCTGGCAGCGGTGGCACGGCGACTGGGACCGCTGGCAGCGTCGGCACGGGCACTGGTGGCACGGGCGCGACCGCCGGTGGCGCGACCGCAGCAGGCGGCGCATGTACCGGCGCGAACTGCGGCACAACCGGTGCCGGCACGGCGCCCGCAGGCTCGACCTGCACGGATCCGGATCAATGCTTGAGCGGTCGCTGCGAGCCAGTCACGGGCAAGCCGATGGAAGCTTGTCTCTCCGCTTGCTTCGCCGATGGCGTCGCGTGTACACGCGCGCTCGATTGTTGTTCGACCGGTTGCTTGAACGGCACTTGCGGCGGACAGTGCACGGTCGTCGGTGATCCGTGCACGAAGAACGCCGAGTGCTGTTCGAACGTGTGCATGGCCGGCGAATGCCAAGTCGATATGCCGAACCGCGATTGCCGCCCGACCGGCGAAGACTGCGGCAAAGGCAGCGGCGCTGGTTGCTGCAACACCTGCAATAAGGAAGGCCGCTGCGATTTCGGCCCGGATACTTGCTTCGCGCAGGGCGTGGCCTGCACTTCGACGGCGCAGTGCTGCCATGGCGCATGCACGGGCGGAAAATGCGTTACGCCGTGCGTCGCCCAAGCCGGCGTATGCACGACCGGCGCGGATTGTTGCTCGGTGAATTGCGTCGCGGGCATGTGCGGTCCCCCTCCGACCACCGGCGTGGGCGGCGGCACCGGAGTCGGCGGCAGCACTGGCGTTGGCGGCGCGGGCACTGGCGGCGCGGGCACGGCTTGCACCCTCACGGGTGACGCGTGCACGGACAACGCGGCTTGCTGCTCCGGCATCTGCTTCGGCGGCTTCTGCGAAGCGCCCGTGCGCTGACTTCGACGCCGCGGTGGTGATGTAGGTCTGCGCGCGCGCTGGCAAAGTCTGCCGGCGCGCGCGTCGGCGATTGTGAGGCGGAGCGCCGGGAGCTATGCTCTGGGTGCGCTTCGAGGGCGCAGCCGGTCCGCGGGCAGGGCATAGCCCACCTCTTCAGCTCGACAATCCATACGGACGAACGTCCTTCAGCCTGCGAATGCGGACATCAGGCGTTTTTCGGAGGAGTTCGTCATGACCAAAATCAAGACTTCGGCGCGCGCGTTGCCCGCGAAACCGAACCTCGAGCATCTCAAAAAGCAGGCTCGTGCGTTGCACAAAGCCGTGCGCCGCGGGGACGCGAGCGCCGAGGCGCGTGCCGCGCGGCTGCATCCTCAGCTCGCGCGAGCCGAGCGTTTCGATGCGGAGCAATTTTCGCTGAGTGACGCGCAGCTCGTGCTCGCGCGTGAATATGGTTTCGAGAGCTGGCCGAAGTTAGGCGAGCACGTGGCGCGCTCCGTTCCGGCGCGCGACGCCGTTGCGAGCGCGGAGAGCGCGGAGAGCGCGGAGAGCGCGCTCGCAGAGCCGTTGTTTGCGAGACTCGCGCTCTTCGCGCGGCAGATCGATTGGCTGAGCATGGCCGAACTACGGCGTTTGCGCGCGGCCTCGGACGTCGATGGTTTGGTTTTGCTCGGGCTTTCGCTGCTGAATGCGCGCCAGAAGGAAGAGCTCGCTCAGATTGCGGCTCCGGCCGAGAAGCTGCGCGCACTTTGCGACGCGCTCGACGCGCTCGCGAAAGAAGGCCGGCCGCTGCCGCTCGGCGCGAGCGAACCGAGGCGCGAACACGTCGAAGATACGCCGTGCCTCGTCGTGCTGCACGCGGCGCGGCATCCGCATTTGCTCGGCCGGCGCTACGCGCTCGCCGCGAACCGCACCAGCATCGGCCGGCACGATTCGAATCAGATCGTGTTTCACGACCACTCGGTGTCGCGCGAACACGCGCGGATCGAGCGGCGCGGCGCGGATTTCGTGCTGATCGACGAGCGCTCGAAAAATGGCAGCTTCGTCAACGACGCCCTAGAACGCGTGCGCGAGCACGTGCTCGCGGACGGCGATCGCGTCGCGATCGGCCAGGTGATTGCATCCTTTTTGAGTAGCGCTGGGCAGGCGGAAAAATATCGCGCGGCGATCAGTTACATCGCCGAGCGCGACGCACTCACGCATTGCTATAACCAAAAATCTTGGCTCGTCGCGACCGAGCGCGCGATTTTCGCGGCGCGTGGCGCCGAGCGTCCACTCGCTGCACTGCTCTGCGAAATGAGCGAACTTGCGGCGTGCTGCGCGCGGCTCGGGCCTTTGGCGGAAAATGCGCTCTTGGCGGAGCTCGGCCGGCGCTTGCACAGCGCGTGCGGTTCGGAAGCGCTGATCGGGCGTATTGGAGAGACGCGATTTGCGCTCGCGCTTTCAGGTGCGAGCGCGGCGGTCGCGAGCAGCGAGGCCGCGCGACTCGCTGCCGCCGTCGCCGAGCGGCCATTCATCGTGCGCGGCGAACCCGTCGCGGTCTCGATTCGAATCGGCGTGGCGGTGCTTTATCGCTCGACCGGGCTGGACGAGCTCGTGGCGGACGCCGAAGCGCGGCTCGAGCTCGCGCGACAAAGCGAAAACGCGAGCGTGGTTGGACCGGAAGAATCCGCCGCCTAGCGCTGCGCACGGCTCGCGTGAAGCGCCGCCGCGCGGCGAAACCTGCGCGGAAACGCGTCGCCGAGGAGCACCCCCAACCAAAAAATCTCGAACGCCGCGGGCGAAGCTACGGCTTTTTCGCGGCGTTCGCGTCGGCTTGGTCGAGCTTCTGCTCGACTTCTTTGACGTGCGCCGGGTCGAGCTTTTCTCGCATTTCGCCGAGGGCGCGGCGCGCCTCTCGTGGTTTCAGTGCGCCGCGCTCGAAATCGATGCAGATGAGGCACATGGCTTCAGCTTACCACCGATGACCGCTTGCGTTGATCGAGGCAAAACGGCGCTCACGCCGGCGAGGTCAGTGTAGAATCCGGGCGCCGTGCACGCTTATCCCGCTCAGCTCGCCGACTTCGTGCTCGACCATTGGCCCGAGCACGTGCCGTTCGAGCTCGATCGGCGCGCGCTGGCCGAGCTTTTGTCGACCTGCTTTCAAGCGTCCCTCGCGCACGAAGAAGGTCGGAATGTGCGTTTTCGCCTCGTTTGCGCGAGCGCTATGGAATTGACGCAGGCCGCGGCGGCGAGCGACTTCATGTGTTTGGAGTTCTCCGAACCGCAGCCGCTCACGCCGGACGCCGCGCGCCGGTTGAGTCCGGCCGTGCCGTTTCATTCGGCGATGATCGGTGTAACCCAGAAGGGTGAGAAAGGCGTGATGTGGGGCGTGGTGCACACGGGCGCCAATTGGCTCGCTCCGACTTGGGGTGGCCGGAAGAAGCGCCAAGAAGCGCCGCGCCTGCTGATGGTGCACGTGCTCGGCGCGGGTCGCATCGGCGTGTACGCGGGCGCCGAGCTCGTGGCTTCGCTCGAACACGGCATGATCGAGGCCACGACCACGGACGTGTTCAATTCAGAGTGGCTCGGTCGGCTGTTCCGCGGCGGCCGCAAAGAGCTCGCGGATTCCGAAGCCGAGCCCGCGCGCATGCGCCCGCACTCCGATCTGGTGCGCGTGATTTCGCAGCACATGGTGCGGCGCGCGATTTTCTTGATCCGCCAAGCCGGGCACGGCGGTTTGATTCTGTTCGCCGAGCCGGATTTGCTCGAAGTCTGCGAGCGCACGCAAAACGGCCCGGTCAAGCTCAAATATTCGTTCATCGACAACGACGCGCGCGCTCGTTATCGCACGCTACTCGAACGTTTGTTCGAAGCGCTCGCCCGTCACGGGGACGGCGCGGTCGATCTGCAGCGCTTTCTCGCGAGCGAGACGCAAGATGTCGTCAGCGTGGAACAATCGATCTTCGAGCTCAGTCGACTCGTGAGCGGACTCGCCGCGGTGGACGGCGCGGTCGTGCTCAACAAACGCTTCGAGCTGATTGGCTTCGGCGCGGAAGTGTCCGGCGAATTGCCGTATCCGGACACGGTGCTGCAGGCGCTCGACGTCGAAGGCGAGCGACACTTGGCGGAGCCGGCGAACAGCGTCGGCACGCGGCACCGCGCGGCCTATCGTTTCGTCGCCGCGCATCCGCCTGGGCTCGCGATCGTGATTTCACTCGACGGCATCGTGCGCTTCGTGGCGAACATCGACGGCAACGTCGTGTTTTGGGATCAGTTTTTGAATTGGTGACGCGGCGCGGCTCAGCGTAATTCATGAGTGTCCCGCGCTCGCGCCCAGCGTGACGAGCAGCTCGTCCAGTTGTTCGAACGTCTCGCTCATGCCGCTCGTACTCCCGGAGGCGATGGCTGCGTCGAGCGCTTCCTTCGATGGATAGAGGTCGTGCATGACGAGCCGCGTCTGCTCAGCTTTTTCCTCGAAGCTCAGCGTGGTGACCGCTCCGCCGTCGCCAGCTTCGTCATTGGTCCAGACGAGGCGCGAGTGCGGCGTCACTTCGACGTACCGGCCGAAGAACTCCATGGGCTTCGAATCGCCGTGGCTGAATACGAAACGATACGTGCCCCCCGCGCGAACATCGGCCTCGCAAGCAAGGAAGGACAGGCCAAACGATTTCGGTGCCCACCAGCGCTTGAGCAGCTCGGGCTTGGTCCAGGCCTCGAACACGATGCGCGCGGGGCCGTTGAAAGTTCGCCTGACCACTAGCTCTCGCTCGGACTTCCGTTCTGTCGTCGTGCGGCCTTTCATCGGCGTGGGCTCAGTGTTTTTTCTTGCGTCCATCGGCTTTTTCCTTTCGTTTCAGTTCCTCGATCACGTCGTCCAACTCGTCGAAGCGTGCAGCCCAGAGCTGGCGGTACCCTTCGATCCAAGCCGTCTCTTGTTCCAGTCGGCGCGGGCCGAGCCTGCAGGTCCGCACGCGCCCAACCTTCTCCGTGGTGACGAACCCGGCCTGTTCCAAGACGCCGACGTGCTTCTTCATGCCCGTGAGGGTCATCTGGAACTTCTCGGCAAGGTCCGTGATCGAAGCGTCGGTACGTCCGAGCTGCTCCAAAACGCCGCGCCGGGTCGCGTCCGAAAGCGCGGCGAACGAGGCATCCAGGCGGGCGACCGAAAACTGAACCATGTGGTTCAGTATGTAACGCATGGATTGGCGGCATGCAAGGGCCTTGAACGGATCGGGTCAGCTCGAGCTCAGCCGGGTTTGGTTTTCTTCGCTCGTGTTGTGCGGCGTTCTAGCGCCGATTCATAAGCGGTTTGCAAGGCGCGAAAGCGTTCCGCGCTGCCGCCGCGATCGGGGTGCGCTTCGAGCGCGCGTTTGCGATACGCGCTTTTGATTTCCGTGAGCGTCGCGCTGGGCTTCAAACCCAAAATCTCCCAAATTGAAGCATTGTTTTTACTGCCGCGAGCGCGGAGCGGCTTTTCTTCGTCGCGCGCGCCCGGCCAGGGCGGTTTGCCGACCAGCAGGTTCGACCACGCGCGCGCCCAACTGCTTTCGATTTCGAGCAAGCTCGTGCCGGCGGCGGCTTCTGCGGCGCGTTTCGCTTCTTCGCGCGAGCGCGCTCCGCCTGCGAACGCGTCCGGCTGACGAAAAGGTTGCTTCGACGGCGCGCCCGTCCACCACGCCGCCCACAGAAAACGCCGCCGGCGCGTGGTGGTGATCGAGCACACGGCCGTAAACAACGCCGACGACATGCGTTCGCGACGCTAGCGCAGCGCATGGAATGTCCCATCAACAATCGCGAGTGCAGACAAATCGCGACGCTGGCGCTTGCCAATATTTCGCGCGTGCACCATGCCTGAGACGAGCATGCGCATTTTGGGTATTTGCGGCAGTTTGCAGGGAAAATCGAGCAATTTGACGCTGCTTCGGCATGCCGCGAAGGTCGCGCCGAACGGCGTCGAGCTGTCGATCTTCGACGGGCTTCGCGAGCTTCCGCAGTTCAATCCCGATCTCGAGATCGAACGCGAGCTCGAAGTCGTGGCCGAGCTCCGGCGCGCGGTGCGCGAGTCGTCCGCGCTCTTGATTGCGTGTCCCGAGTACGGGCACAGCTTGCCGGGCTCGCTCAAGAACGCGATCGACTGGCTGATCGGCACGGGCGAGCTCGAGCGCAAGTTGGTCGCGACGACCGCGGCCGTGCCGGCAGTCGAACGCGGACGGCGCGGCCTGCAAGCGCTCGCGGATACGCTCGGCGCGGTCAGCGCGCGAATCGTCGGCGGTGTGCCGATCGCGCGTGGCCCGAACTTCGAGCGCGACGTAGAGACGTTGCTCGCGGCGTTGATTGCCGCAGCGAGTTCACCAACCGAAGCTTAGCCGGTGCCGCCGCGCGCCCCAGAGCACGATTGCGGCGAGCAGCGGACCCGAGCAGGCGAGCGCGATCAGCAAATAGTCGAGCGTGCTCGCCGCGCGCGGGAAATTCCAGAGCGCGGCTTCGAGCGTCGTGAGCAGTGCGTCGGCGCTCACGGCGAGGCAGAGCGCGGTCAAGAGCCAGCGCGCAGGCTTCACGAGCAAGCGAAAGAGCGCGAGACAAAGCCCGAGATCGAAGTAAATCCAAGCCCATTTTATCCAGCTGGCGCCGAACGTGCGTTCGGCTGGCGCAAGCATCAGCAAGAGCGTCCACGGCACGAGCAAGATCGCGAGTGCGCGCAGCACGACCTTCGGGCCGCGCATGAGCGAGCGCAGCCCGAATGCCAAGAAGCCGCCCGGCGCAAACGCGCGCAGCGCGTCCGCGAGCGAGAGGAGCAGGCTCTGGCGCGCCGGGTAAGACAGGAAAATCGGCGACCACGCGTTCGGTTGGAACTTCGATTTGTAGGCGAGCAGACCTTCGAAGTCGTACAAGAAGCCCGTGCCCTGGCGGATCCACTTGAGCCAGCGCGGCAGTCTTCCCGCGAGTGGCGCAAGCCCAAAGGTGAGCCAAGTGCAGCCGTTCGCCGCGGCCCAACGCATCGCCGCGTCGACCAAAAGCTCGCTCGTGCCGTTCGGCGTGCGCGGGTCGCGCACCATGTCTTCGAGGAACCAACCCGAGCGCGCCGGCACCGGGATCAAATCCGCGAATGCGATCACGCGCCCTTCTAGCTCGGCGACGAAGCAGCGCCGTTCGTTCGGAAATGTGAACGGTTCGAGCCGCACCAAGAAGCCCATCGGCGCCATCGCGCGCGAGCCGAGCCAGCGTTCGGCGATCTGCGACATGCTGTCGTGAGTTTCGCCGCGCTCGAGCTCGGCGCTGCTGAGTAAGCGCACGCTCACGCCCTTGGCGCGCGCGCGACGGAGTTGCTCGCGCAGGCTCCGCCGCTGGCGCAAGACCTCGGGCCAGCAGCGCGGATCCCAGATTGGTTGTTCGCCGATGTTGAGCGAGCGCAGCGCTTCGCCGGTCGAGGCGTGCAAGCGCTCTTCGCTCGCGAAAAAGCAGGCGCGCCGCCCCGCCGCGCGCGCTGCGTGCAGGAACGCACTGACGGCTTCTTCCAGCGCAGCCGCGCTCGCGATCGGCGCGCCGGCAGCGACCCAGGCGTAGCCCGTGTCGACGTACGCGACGCACGCGTCTGGGCCATGAAAAAAATAGCGATAGCCGGACTCGAGCGTCTGAAATGCGGTCGCGTTCCAGCCGTGGCGAATCACCAAATCACGAACGCGCGCGCGTTCACTCTGCGACGTGCCCGACGACACGCGCGAGTTCTACACCCCGTTCCGAACCCGCGCCTACTTCGGCGGGTTGCCGACTACCGTCGCGCAGCCGAACAGCACCTTGAGCGAGCCGCCCGGGTTGGCTTTGATCGAGGTGCAGAGCGAGCCGCAGAGGTTGATCTGCTTGCCGTCCGCCGAGTATTCCCAGCCGCTGCCCTTGTCGCAGGTGGTGCCGGCAGGATCCTGATCCACGCTCATCACTTTGCCCGCGGGGTCGGTATAGGTCACGTTGACCTTCGACGCATCGAGCGTCTGCCCAGCAGGCGGCGGCGGAATCGTGTACGTGCACCCGACCACGGCCGTGGTGCGAATTGCGGCGAGCGCGGTGCTGAGCTCAGTCGCGGCGTTGCCCGTCGTGTCGATCAAGAAGGCTTTGGTCGTGCCGCCGCTCGCGGCGATCATATTTAGATCGCTGAGATTCGAGCCGAGACCGAGCACGTAGGTCGGGATGCTGGGCGTCGCGCCAAATGCGGTCGCCGCTTCCGTCGCCGCGGCGGCGATGCTGTCGTTGTTGCAGCCCATGGGATAGCCGTCGGTCGAGTAGACGACCGCGACCTTGTGCGTCGGGTTCATCTTCGCCCAGGCCGCGGCGTGGTTCAGCGCGCCTTGCAGTGAAGCCATCGTCGGCGTTTGGCCGTTGGGCGTCTGCTTGCCGATCGCGGCGTCGAGCGCCGTGGCTGCGCCGGGTAATGCGCCGATCTCGACGGTCGGCGTCGTGTAAGTATTGGCGGCGCAGATATTCGGGTCGTTCGCAGACTTCGGGAAGAACGTGATGCCCATCCCGAGCCCGGCATTGGCTGCATCGCCGACGAACGCCTTGAGTGCGGCGCTCTCGACCGTCCAGCGCGTCGTGTTCGAGAAAGGCATCGTTTTGGGCTGTACTTCACAGGGATTGTTTGCGTCGTCTGGCACTGGGCAATCCATCGAGCCCGTGATGTCGACCATGAACAGCAGATCGACTGGGACGGGCTGGCCGTCCGCCGAGCTCGTGGCGCACGCGGCATCTGGATCGAACGTGCCGTCACCCGCCTCACCGAAACCGGTGCCGTTCGAAGAACCGCCATTGCTGGTAATGATGCCGCTATTACCGCCGGTGCCGGTGCCGGTGCCATTGGCGGACGCGGCCGTCCCGTTGCTGGCTCCAGTGCCGTCCATCACTTGCGAGGTCTTGTTGCTCCCGCCGCAAGCAGCAGCGACAGCAAAGCCCAGAAGAATCGGCGCGACGAACTTGACTCGCATCAGTGAACCTCCGAAAGGTGTGTGCGCTTTGCCCACACCTAACCCTCTTAAATGATTGCGGGATAGCTCCTTAATAGTACTCCGGAGCACCTATTCGGAGGCGATTTTTCGAGGCGATACACAATTCGGGTGCGAGCGTGTCCGACTCTCTGAGTTCCAAAGATTGTGCTCCGAAGATCAGCCGCGCCTTTGAATAGCCAAGATGCTCCGCCCCTATCAACGCGAAGCGATTGAAGCAGTGCTGACGGCGCGCCGCGCCGGCACGAAGCGCCTGCTCGTGTGCTTACCGACCGGTGCGGGCAAGACCGTCATCTTCGCGGAGCTCGCGCGGCTCGCACGGCGTCAAGTGCTCGTGCTCGCGCACCGCGAAGAGCTGCTCAACCAAGCTCGTGACAAATTGGTGCGCGCGCTCGGTGACAGCGAAGTAGTCGCGATCGAACGCGGCGCCGAACGCGCGCCCGAGAGCGCGAAGGCAATCGTTTGTTCGATTCGCTCGCTGCACGAAGAGCGGCTCGCTCGCGTGCTCCACGGGCGCGATTTCGGCCTGGTGATTTACGACGAATGCCACCACGCGGCCGCCGAAGACAATCTGCGCGTGCTGCGAAAGCTCGGCGCATTCGCCGCCGATTGGCGAGGCACATTGCTCGGCTTTACCGCGACGACCACGCGCGGCGACGGCAAAGGCCTCGACCAAGTTTTCGAGCGCATCGTTTACTCGCGCGCGCTGCCCGAGCTGATCGCCGACGGCTACCTCGCGCCACTGTCCGGCTTTCGCATCTCGACCGCGGCGGATCTGACTCGGCTGTCGTCGGGCGGCACTGACTTCGCCGAAGACGAACTCGGCGTCGCGGTCGACATCGAGGAACGCAATGCGCTCGTCGCTCGTTCGATTCAAGAGCTCGCTCGCGATCGCCGCACGATCGCCTTCGCGGTCACGATCAATCACGCGCGGAACCTGAGCCGCTCGCTCAACTTGCTCGGCGTGCGCGCGGGCATCGTGCACGGCGAGCTGCCGCGCGACGAACGCGCGCGGGTGCTGGCCGAGTTTCGCGCCGGGCATTTGCAGGTGCTCGCGAACGTGGCCGTGCTCACCGAGGGCTTCGACGACCCTGGCGTGTCTTGCATTGCGATGGCGCGACCGACGCGCTCGGAAGGCTTGTACGCGCAATGTGTCGGCCGCGGCACGCGGCTCGCTCCAGAAAAAAAAGATTGCTTGGTGCTCGACTTCGTCGATTTGTCGAACTTGAGTTTGTGCGGTTTGCCCTCGCTTTTCGGCTTGCCACGCGATCTGGATCTGCGCGGCGAAAGCGCCGCGGCCGCGCGGAGCACGTGGCAACGCATCTCGTTCGATCACCCCGGCTTCGAGCTCGAGGCGGGCGCGCTCACGCTGCCCGAAATTCAAAAACGCGCCGCGAGTTTCAATCCGCTCACGCTCGAGACTCACGCCGACGTGCGCGCGATCTCGGCGCACGCTTGGTTCTCGCTCGGTCAGCGCGGGCTCGGCTTGCACTTCGAACGCCAGGCCGGGAAAATGAGTGAGGTTTTGGTGTTGTCGCGCGGCGCACGCGGCAAGCGCTGGGAAGTCGTGCTCGACGGCCGCGCTCGCGATCGCTTCTCGACGATCGAAGCCGCCGTCGAAGCGGTCGACTACGAGATCGCGCGTCTGGGCCCGCGCGCGCTCGCGACCGCGCGACCCGAAGCGAGCTGGCGTCGCGAACCGATCGCCGTATTGACCCAAGCGGGTGAAGGGCGCTCCGAGCTCCGCGCGGACGCGCTTCGGCTCGCCGTGTGGCAGCGCGTCGTCAAGCACGGACACTGATTCGACGTTCGGGCTCATCGTCCGGGCGCGTTCATTCTTTGACAAAAGTTGCCTGCTCGCGGGCCCCTTAGGGAACTGGTCCCAGTAGCAGCCCCGAGGTCGCACATGCACGATGGAAAATTCCGTCCTTTGTTGGCAAATCAGCGCGATTCCGCTGTGAGATCGTGCGCTCGGCGCGTGCTTCTCAGGACAATCTCGAACATAGAGTAAAGCATTCATGATCATTCGAACCGCATCGCACGCTCGCACGTCGCTGGTCTGTTTGGGGTTGGTTTTAGCCTTGCCCGTCGCGCTCGCGGCCTGTAGCAGCACGAGTGACGGCGCAGGCGACTCGAGCGCGGGCACCGGTTCTAACACTCAAGGTGGAAGCGGCTCGCTCGGTACCGGCGGCCAAATCGCAGCAGCGGGCGGCTTCGCCGCTGCGGGCAGCAATCCAGGCGGCGTGGCCGGCGGTAACTCGGCCGGAAGCGGCAACGGGAACGGCGGCAGCGCGAACGGCGGCGGCGCCGGTGGATCGAACGGAGGCACGTCGAGCGGCGGCAGCTCGAGCGGTGGTGTAGCCAACGGCGGCAGTGCGAGCGGCGGCAGCGCGAGTGGCGGGACGTCGAGCGCGGGCAGCGGCGGTACGCAGAGCGGCAAAGTGTTCAGCCAATCGCGCTTCCACTTCGGCACGATCGACACGGTCGCGAAGAGGGGCGGCACGTCGCTGATCTCGCAGCTCGACTTTTTTACGTCGGGCTGGCTGCAAGGGGACACCTTCGATCACAAGAGCGTGTGCGATGAAACGGCGTCCGGCGCGGCCTTCGCCAACCAGGTCCCGGTGATGGTCGCTTACATCTCGGCCGCGCACGTCAAAAACCAAGACCAGACCGTGTGCGATTGCAACGTGACCACGAGCCCGTGCGTTGCTTCGAACGATCTATGCCACGTCGGCGCGCAGCGCATTCAGCAGGATTTTGCGGACATCGTGAACGCGTACAAGAGCTACTCCTCGGGCTTCGCCGGCTGCTACGGCACGACGCGACCCATCGTGTTCGAGATGGAGCCCGATTGGTACCAATACACCGTGAGCACGCAGTCGCAGCCGTGGACGCCGCAGCAAGCCGGGCAGATGATGGGACAGCTCGTGGCCGCGTTGAAGTCGTCCTTGCCGAATGCGCGTTTCTCGATCGACGTTTCACCGTGGGTCGGCAACAACGGCTCGGACAACGGCAAAGCGTGGTACGCGAACTTCGACATGACAGAGTTCACGTTCGTGAACACGTCTGGCGGCGGCACGAACGCCAACACCGAGAATATTCGCTCGTCGAACAACATGACCTGGTCCGGCCTCAATCAAGTCACGGGCAAGCCGATCCTGGCGGACACAGGCTACGGCGCGAACGGCCAAGCAGCGGGTGAAGATCCGCTCTGGGACATGGCCGCGAACATCAACGCGCGCATCGCGGACGGCGTGATCTCGATTTCGCAGTACAATGCGAACACCGATTGGGGCACGACCATTTCCGGCTTGCGCGGTCAGCTGAATACGCCGAAAACCAATCCGTGATTTCGGCAGCCCCCCGCCGCGGAAGCATTTTGCTGATCGCGGCGCTCGGGCTCGCTTCGGCGTGCAAGCGCGCGCGGGTGCAGATTTCGGCCGCGTCAAGCGCGAGCGCAGCGGCGCCCGCGCTCGGGTCGTTGCGCGTCGTGCCCTCGCAATACGACTTCGGCACGTTGATCCAAGGAGAAGTCGCGAGCGCCAAGTTCGAGCTCGACAACACCGGCACGGCAGAGCTCGAGCTCGAGAGCACGACCGACGCGCTCGGCTGTCACGGCACGATCGCCCCTGCGTCGCTCGCGGCCGGTGCAAAGGCCGAGCTCGCCGTCGAGTGCCGCGCAAAATATTACGGGCCGCTCGCGCTCAGCTTGCCGATTCGTGCTGTGGGCGGCGCTACGCTACTCGGAGAAATCAAACTGACGGGCAAGGTCACGCCGCTGCTCGCGTTCGATCCGCCGTTCGTGAGCTCGAGTTTGCCGTTCGGCGCGGAACGAAGCACGACGGTTCACCTCGCGGGCACGCTCGCCAGCGCGGCCAAGCTCACCTTCAAAGACGACAGCGACGCGGGTTTCCAAATCGAAGCGCTGCCAGCGGATGCGCATGGACCGGTTGTGCGGCTCACGCTGAAAGGAAAAAAAGTGGGTACGCACGTCGGCAATATCGTCGGCACGACCAACCTGGAGCAACCGCGCGAGATCCGCTTGGCTTATAGCTGTGAAGTCACTGGCAATCTGCGCGTCGCGCCGAGCACTCTCTATTTCGATTTGCGCGCTCCCGGCGGCGACACCAAAGAAATCGTAGTTTCGAGTAGTGAGCCCGAATTTCGGCTGCAACAAGCGGAGATCGCCGAGGGCCCGTTCGAGGCTTCGTTCGCGCGGGACGGCGAGAGCCGCGACTATCGCGTCTCGCTCTCACTGCGGCGCGATCGCGTCACGGGCGATGCGCGCGGTACGCTCGGCCGGCTCGTGCTTCACAGTAACGATCGCGCCGAGCCCGAAAAAGAGGTTTCACTCTTCGCGCTCGGCGCAGCAAATTAGCCGTTCACGGCGCTGCCGCGATTTGCGTGATCTCGTTTGCTTGCGGCAATTGGTCGGCGTTCGCGTCGGTCCAATCGAACGCGTACCAGTTTTTGGTGTACGTGCTGAGGCTCGGCAAAATCACGTTCGCGACTTCGAACGCCGCCGCGGTGGTGCCGCTCTGCCAAAAGCCTTGCGCGTTCAATACGAGCGAACCGCTGCTCGCATCGCGCATGAATTGAACGATGAATTTATCGTGCATCACGTGATTCGGATCGCCTGGGATGCTGATCGGATCACTTGCCACGGCGGTGCCAGCGCGGTCGATGAACTCGTTCGTGGTGCCGTCGTTCGTGACGTAAAGCGGTGACGCGCTTTGTTCGAAGTAGTTCTCCAAGTTTTGGAAGAATGGGCCGCCCGCGACGAGCAGCAACGTGCCGCCGCCCGAAACGGGGTGACCGGTCGTGATGTTGAGCGCGTCCGGCGTGTCCTGTCGCTCTTCGGTCACGGTTGGCTGGGACGGGCACTGCGCGTTCAGCGCGGCGCCGATCGCGCGGGCCGGGATCAAATTGCCGTCCGTCGAATTCTTGGGTGGCGGCGTGGAGTCGGGATCTCCCGTGTCGGAAATCACGATTACTTTGCTGATTGCGCACAGATTGGCGAGCACCGTGTCGTCACACGCAACGCAGGAATCACCCGCGGCACCGCCCGCGCCGGCGGAGCCAGGATCGGCGCAAGCGGTGATGCCGCAGAATTGGCTGGTTCCGCAGGCCGTGCCGCAGGCGCCGCAATGCGTGCTGTCCGTCTGCGTGTCGACACAGTGCGACGAGCAGCAAGTGAGTGAGCCGCTGCAACCGTTGGAGCTGCCTTCTTGAGCCGCCGTGCACGCTGCGGCGCACACGCCGCCGCCGCAAACATGGCCCGCGCTGCACTCGTCGTCGCCGATGCAGTTCTTGCAGTCGTGCTGCTCGGTGCAGACGCCGCTCGCGCAATTCGAGCCGTCCGCTTTGCAGCCCGGAGCGCAGGTGTTCGTGTCCGTGCAATATTGATTGTCGGGACAATGGTCGTTGCTCGCTAGGCAATCGACGCACGTGCCGTCCGTGAGACAGAAGCCGCTCGCGCAACCGGGACACGCGGGCGAGCCGCCCTCGCCACCTTCGCCGCCTCCGGCCGTGCTGCCGCTCGTGCCGCCTTTTCCGGCAGACGAGCTGCTGCCGGCCTTGCCGGCCGAACCGGAAGAGCCGGCGCGCCCGCCAGCGCCGCCGCCGCCGCGACCAGCGCCGCCCGAGTTGCCACCGCCGCCACCCGTCATCGTGCCTGCTGAACCGCTGTCATCCGAGCTCGAGCTCGAACATGCGGCGCTCGCCGCCAACGCACACAACACAGCGGCCCCAAACGCTTGCGTCTTTTTAAGCATCGCTCACTCCGGGCCGGAGCGTAGCGCTCTTTACCTACGAGTGGGAACAGAACCAGTGATGCAAATGGCCCGGCGCACTAATCCACACATGGCTACTCGCACCGTACCGAGACGCCTTTGTTCGGCTCGCACACGCCGACGAAAAAAATCTGACTATTCTGCTCAGTAAACGGGCACGAGCGAGCGAAGCGTTTGCCCGGGTGGAGCTTCGCGTTTTGCGTGGTGCCCGCGCGAGATTCGAACTCCGAGCGCGCTACACGATGAGAGCGTGATTTTGAAGTCAATACGGACTCGCCAAAACGCGTTCGAAAAAAGGGGAGCCGCGTACTCGCGCCGAGCGCATCAACGGATAGGCAAGCTGCGTTACTGCGCAAATCGACGTCGATTGTGCTCGCGCGGTGATCACAGTGCGTCGATGTGGGAATTGGGGGACCCATGCGTACTCGAATCATTCGTCGTTATTCGTTTTCGATTTTGGCTTGCGGCGCGTTCGCGTGCAGTTCCCCCGCGCCCGATGGCGTGAGCTTCACCGAGCAAGACTTGAGCAACGCCGACGGCAGCCTCAGCGCGACCTTGACGCTGCAGTCGCAGTGGGGCACGGGCTATTGCGCGAACGTCGCGATCAGCAACGGCGGCACGAAGACGAGCACCGCGTGGACTGTGGTCGTCGCACTCAATGGCGCGACCTTCAGCAATGGTTGGAACGCGACGATCACCCAAGCCAACGGTCAGCTCAGCGCGGCCAATCTGAGCTACAACGGCACGCTCGC
>DATATR010000009.1:0-17641 GCA_036268695.1 Polyangiaceae bacterium
GGACGCGGCGAAAATCATCGTCGAGCGCGTGCGCGCGCTACTTCTGGAGAGCGAACCGAAAGCGAATTGAGATGAGCGCCGATAAGAAAACCTTCGCCGGTTCGACCGAAAGCGTGCACGCCGGGACGCCCGCGACGCGGCCGCACAATGCGCTCGCGCTCAGCATCGAGCCGACCGCGACGTACACCTTCGCCAACACCGCCGAGCTCGAGCGCTACATGCGCGGCGAAGATCCCGATCCCGAGCGCGAAGAGTACGGCCGCTACGGCAACCCGACGGTGTGCGAACTCGAGCGCCGCGTGGCCGAGCTCGAAGGCGCCGAAGACGCGGTCGCGTTTTCGAGCGGCATGGCCGCGATCACCACGGCCGTGCTTTCGCTGGTCAAAGCCGGCGATCACATCGTGATGTTTCGCGATGGTTATCGCCGCACGCGCCAGCTCGTGACGCAGACCTTGGCGCGCTTCGGCGTGGAGCACACCATCGTCCCCTCGGGTGATTTGCCCGCGCTGAGCGCCGCGCTGCGCGATAGTACGCGGCTCGTGATCGGCGAATCGCCGACCAACCCGCACGTGTTTTGCTGTGATTTGACCGAGCTCGCGAAAATCGCGAAAGCGCGCGGCCGAATCCGCACGCTGGTCGATTCCACGCTGGCCACGCCGATCAATTGCCGGCCGCTCGAGTTCGGCATCGATTTGGTCGTGCACAGCGCGACCAAATCGCTCGCCGGCCACAACGACGTGCTCGGCGGTGTCGTGGTCGGACCGCAACATTTGATTTCGCTCTTGCGCGATTCGCGCGGCGTACTCGGCAGCGTGCTCGATCCGCACGCCGCCTTTTTGATCGCGCGCGGACTCAAGACCTTGGGCCTGCGCACCGAACGACAGAACACGAGCGCGCTCGCGATCGCGCGCATGCTCGAAGCGCATCCGAACGTGGAACGCGTCTTTTATCCGCTGCTCGAGAGCCATCCGTCGCACGCGGCGGCGCGCGCGCAGATGCGCGGCGGCGGCTTCATGGTGAGCTTCATCGTCAAAGGTGGACGCGCCGCGGCCTCGCGCGTGATCGACGCGGTGAAGCTCGCGAAGATCGCGGCTTCGATGGGCGGCGTCGAGACGCTGATCGAGCAACCTTGCATCATGAGTTACTCCGAGCTCTCGCCGGAGGATCTCGCCAACATCGGGATCAGCCCCGCGCTCGTGCGCTTGTCGGTCGGGATCGAGGATACCGCCGATTTGGTGCAGGATCTGTCACGGGCACTCTCGAGCTAAACTGCGCCGCGCGCAGTCGCGCAGGGCAACCCCGACCAAAACAACGCGCTCAATCCTTTGTCGTTCCAGGAGTTTAAGCCCGAGGAACAACGGCGCACGTTTTCGGGTCGCTTCGACCGAGAGCGCAGGTTAAGCTCGATTCGTTCGCGGGCGAGCGCGAGCACATTGCGAATTGGATGCGGGGCACGACTTGAGCGAACTCAGGAGTTGGTTTCTGAGAAATGTGTTGGAGGCTGCCGAGCGCCAAACCGGTGTGGCCGCGGTCGCAGCGCTTCGCTCGCGCTTGCCGCCGCGTTTGTCGCCACACGCTTCGCTCGATCGATTGCGCGCCAGCGCCGCGCTCGACTCGGTGCCGCTCGACGAAGGCGAAGAAATTTTGCTCGCTGTCGATTCATTGCTCGGTGACGGTTCCGGGAAGCTGCTGGAAAGCATCGGTGGAGATTTGGCGACGCGCGTCCTCTCGCAAGGCGGCGGCGTCGCGCGCGCGGGCGATTTGTACGGCACGGTCGCGCGGTTGCAAGCGTTCCTCGAGCACCCGTTCGTCGGCGTGCCGCTCGTGTTCGAGCTCCGCCGCACGCCGTCCGGCTTTACGTTGCAGGTCGGCGTCAGCGGCCACTCGCGAGCGACGCGCGCGTTTCGTCATCTCGCGATTGGCGCGATCGTCGCGGCCGAGCGTTTCGCGCGCGAAGCCGGCGCGGAGAACCTGAAGATCTACGCCGAAAACATCGGCGATCGCTCGAACATCAGCGCACGCTATTTGACGAGTGAAGAGTTCGTGAGCGAAGAAGCCGCGCCGCCCACGCGCCGCCCGCCCACCGTGCGCGCGCCAGCGCCTTCGCTGAGCGAAGAAGTCGAGCGCATCTTGCGCACTTCGAGTCCGCCGCGACGAGCGTCCGATCCGGCGCTGGCTGCCGTGCGCGCTCCCGAGTCGAGCCGCGCGCGCGCTTCACTCGCGCCGCCGCGCGCGCCCACGCTGTCGCAACCCGAACTCGAAGACGCGCCCGAATCATCGACGTTCCCGCGCCGCGAAGCGCGCACCTCGCCCACCGTCAAAAAACCCGACGGCACGGACGCCGGCTGATTTTGGGGGGCGTGGGCGCGGTCGTCGCAGCGCCCGACCCAGACGGCGCGGGCAATTTCGTGCACGCGCTCAAAATTCGGCGGGGTCAGCGTGCGTGCCGAACACCTCGCGCAATACGTCGCAGATCTCTTGTTCGGTTGCGTACGCGCGGCACGCTTCGATCATCGGCGGCATCAAGTTGCTGTCGCTTTGGGCGGCGGCGCGCACGCGCGATAACGCGAGGCTCACGTCGCTCGCGCTGCGGCCGGCTTTGACTGCCGCGAGCGCCGCAATCTGCGCCTTTCCCACCGTTTCATCGATGCGTAGCGTCGGGATTTTCTCCTGCTCCGCCGAGCGAAAGCGATTCACGCCCACGACCACACGCTCGCCCGTGCCGAGCGCGCGTTCGTGCTCGTAGGCGGAGCGCGCGATTTCGCGCTGTGGATAGCCCGCTTCGACCGCGCTGACCATGCCACCGAGCGCATCGATCCGCTCGATGTATTCGCGCGCGAGCGCCTCCACGCGATTGGTCAGCCACTCGACGTGATAGCTGCCCGCGAGCGGATCGATCGCGCTGGCTACGCCGGATTCGTGCAGCAAAATCTGTTGCGTGCGGAGCGCGACGGTGACGGCTTCCTCGGTCGGGAGTGCGTAAGTCTCGTCGAGTGAATTCGTGTGCAGGGATTGCGTGCCGCCGAGCACCGCCGCGAGCGCTTGCAGCGCCACGCGCGTGACGTTGTTGTACGGCTGCTGCGCGGTCAGCGTGACACCCGCGGTCTGCGCGTGCGTACGCAATTTGAGGCTCGCGCCGGTCGCGCCGTAGCGCTCCTTCATCAGCTTCGCCCAAAGCCGGCGCGCCGCGCGAAATTTAGCGATTTCCTCGAAAAAATCCGAGTGCACGTCGAAGAAAAAGCTGAGTCGCGGTGCGAAATCGTCGACCTTGAGCCCGCGCGCGAGGGCGGCTTCGACATATGCGAGTCCATCGGCGAGGGTGAAGCCGAGCTCTTGCGCTGCCGTCGCTCCCGCTTCGCGAATGTGATAGCCGCTGATCGAGATGGGGTTGTAGCGCGGCACTTCCGCGGTCGCGTACTCGATCATGTCCGTTACCAGGCGCATCGCGGGGCGTGGTGGCACGAGCCAAGCGTGCTGCGCGATGAACTCTTTCAGACAATCGTTTTGAATCGTGCCGCCGAGCGCGCCGCGCGGGATGCCGCGTTTGTCCGCGAGCGCGACGTACAGCGCGAAGAGCACGATCGCCGGGCCATTGATCGTCATCGACGTGGTCACGCGATCCAGCGGAATTTCCTGGAACAGCCGCTCCATGTCCGCCAATGTGTCGACCGCCACGCCGCACATGCCGACTTCGCCGAGCGCGCGCGGCGAGTCCGAGTCGTAACCCATCAGAGTTGGAAAATCGAAGGCCGTCGAGAGACCGGTCTGACCTTGCTCCAGCAAATAGCGAAAACGCTGATTGGTCTGAGCCGGCGTGCCGAAGCCCGCGAACATGCGCATCGTCCACGGCCGACCGCGATACATCGTCGGTTGCACGCCGCGCGTGAACGGATACTCGCCCGGCAACCCGAGCTCGCCGAGATAGTCGACAGCAATGTCCGCTGGGGTCAGGAAATCCGGCACATCGATCCCGCTCGAGGTCGTGAAGCGCGCGGGTGGATCCGCGATTGACGCCGGCTCTTTGCGGCTTTTTTCGGCCGCGCGCGCGCGAAACTCGGTCAAGCGCCGGCGCAGCTCGGCGAGTTCGAGGCCCGGGACTTCACCCTCCGGGGTGATATGATCACGCGAGCTCATGAGCAATCGGGCGTGACCGCCGCGCTCTCGGTCGAGTCGGTGTGACCGCTCAGCGAGTCCATCACCGAGCCGACGATCACGACCTTTCCTGCACAAATCGCGTCGTGCTGGGCTTGGGTCAAGAGCGCGGACATGCTGAACGTGAATGAAACGTCTTTGATGCTGCCTTTGTCGATCGTGAGCGGGAACGCGGTGCTGCCGGGATCGACCTTCAACGAGTCGACGAGCATGGTTCCGGCCGCGGTTTGCAGCGCGAAATCGCCGAGTGTGACCGTGGTCGTGCCCGAAGCTTCGGGGCCTAGATTGAACTCGAGCTCGAAACCGCCGCCGAGCGTGGAACCAAGCGCGCCTTGCTGCGCCGTCACGCTCGGGTCTTGCATCGTGACGGTCAGCGAAACCGCGCTTTTGTCGCCGCAAGCAGTAAGCGGAACGAGTAGCGCGAAGGCGAGCGAAAGTGTCGGCGCGAGCGACGAAAAACGCATGCGCTAACCATAGCGACGAATCCGCGGAGCGACCACTCGAACTCGAGCGCGCGTTACGTCGCAGCGCGCGCTCGGGAAATTCGCCGTTTTTTCGCGTTCACCGCGCGTGTGCGCTGTATGCTCGCTCGCGCGTGGCTCGGGTTCGATCTGCGGTTTTATCGCTCTGCTGTCTGAGCGCGTGCGCGGGAGCCGCGAAAACTGCGACGCCAAAGCTCGAGTATCCGAAACCCAGCGCGAGCGCGACCACGTCGCCGCGCGCAGTCGCGCCCGCGTCCACCACCACGCCGGCCGCGACGCCAAGCGCGCCCCAACAAAAAAACCCAGCGCGACTCGAGTCGTTCGGATCGGCGCCCTTCGGCGGCGAGGGCGCGGCGCTGCTCGAGCGAGCGAGCCCGGACGGACGTTGGCTCGCCGTGTGTCGCGCCAAGGCCAACGGTGCGAACGCGCAGCAAGAACGCGAGCAGAACGCGAAGAGCGCGAGCGAACGCGACGCGTTCGAGCGATTTTTGCTGTCGCCTAGCGAAGAGCTTTCGATCGAAGGTTTTTTGAGCGCGAGCGCGGACGGCCGCTTCGCGGTCTTCATGCAACACGGCGCGCTCATCTTGTGGGACAGCGCGACCGCTTCGAGCTTGGACTTGTCCGCGCTTGGTGCAGACGCGCGGCTGAGCGCGGAATCCGGCGCGGCCGTGCGCACGGTCGACTTCGACGCGCGCAGCGAACACCTGCTTTACGTGCGACGACGCGACGAACGAACGCGAGTCGTGATCCGTGATTTGAGGGACGAAAGCGAGCAGGAGCTCGATCCCGGACCCGGCGAGGTTTGGCGCGCGCGCTTCGATCCGGGCGGAGTTTATGCGGTTTTGCAAGTGATCACGGCCGACACCAATCGCAACCGCAAGCTCGATTTTCCGGCGCCGCTCTTGGCCGCACCACGCGCATGCGGCGAAGAGCGCGCGCACTTTCATACCTGGGAGGGGCGCGGCGATCGACCCGAGACCGTGCTCTTGCCGCTCGATGGCGCTCCCCTGGTGCGCGAGCCAGATTTGCTCATGCCGGTGCGCGACGCGCTGTTGTTGCGCGACGAAGACGGCGTGCTTTCGCTCTCGCGCGGCGAAAAAAAACGCGTGCTCGAACCTGCGACGTGCAAAGGCCGCGTCGTGCATGCGGACGCCGAACGCGAGCTGTTCATCGTGGGCTGCGCGCAGAAGAAAAAGACCGGCCGCGTGAGTCTCGAGCTCGTCACGCGCGACGGGCGCAAACCGCTGAATCTCGAGCTGTCGAGCGTGGAGCTCGATCGCGAAATGAGCGACTCGCCGCGGCTCGTCGCGCTCTACCCCGGCAGCGACACCGTGCTGTTCGACGCCGACAAGCGCGATGTACTCACGTTACAGCCTGAAGACAGCGTGATCGCGATTCGCGGCGCTCGTGCCTTGGTTCGCCGCAATAAGAGCCTTTTTCTTTACGATGCCGAGACGCGCCGTGAAACGCCGCTGCCAGGCGAGCTCGCGCAATTCCCGGAGCTGCTCGTCGCACTCCCGTTCGTGTTCGTGTCGCCGTTGGTCGTCAATCTCGATTCGGGCCAAGTCGCGGGTGTGAGCAAAGCGCGCCCACTCGCGCTGACCACGACCGGACAGCTGCTGCTCGCGGAGACTCCGGCAGACGGAAACATCTGGCCGCGCGCGCCGCTTCGCTGGGTCACTCCGCCGCCATTCGTGCCGGCTGCGCCAACATCGACGCCGATGCCGACGCCGATGCCATGACGTCGCGCAAGCTCACGGCCATATCTGTCCGTCCGGGCCGGCAGCTGGAGATCGGCGTAGCTCGTTTTTCTTGAAGCCCGAACCGGAACTTTTTTTGGCGACGAAGTGCGGCCCAACGAGAAATTGTGGGCTGCGATTTTTCGTCTTGGGGATGATCGGAGCGAAGTAGTGCGTTCGCGGCGCGACTCGGTGCGGGCTACCAGTGCTGAGCGCGACGCGACGCGCTGAACCCAAAAGAAGCCGGATTTTGCCTGGATTCGGCGTGGCCCGAGCGAGTGATATATTGCGCGGCTCCGATGCATTTGCTCGACGATCTCGCGTTTCGCGGCTTGATTCACCAACAGACGAACCCCGACGGGTTGCGCGCGCACCTCGCTGACCCGCGCGTAGTCTATTGCGGTTTCGATCCGACCAAAGACTCGCTCACGATTGGCAACTTGGTGCCGATTTTGCTGCTGCGTCGTTTTCAGCAAGCGGGGCATCGACCGATCGTGATCATGGGCGGAGGCACCGGCATGATCGGCGATCCGTCGGGCAAGGACGCCGAACGTCAGCTTTTGTCGCTCGAGCAGATCGAGCAGAACATCGCTGGCCAGCGCGTGACGTTCGAGCGGTTGCTCGATTTCGAAGGCCCGAACGCGGCCGTGCTGCTCAACAACGCCGATTGGCTCACGCGCCTCGGCTACCTCGAAGTGTTGCGAGAGATCGGCAAATACTTCTCGATCAACATGATGATTCAGAAGGATTCGGTCAAAGATCGCCTGCAAAATCGCGAGCAGGGCATCAGCTACACCGAGTTCAGCTACATGCTCTTGCAGGCCTACGATTACCTGTATTTGTACGAAAAGCGGCAAGTCACGCTGCAAGTGTGCGGCTCGGATCAGTGGGGCAACGTCGTTGGTGGGATCGACTTGATTCGACGCAAACATCACGCCGAAGCGTTCGGGTTGACCGCGCCGCTCGTGACCAAGTCGGATGGCGGCAAATTCGGCAAGACCGAAGCGGGCGCGATTTGGCTGCATGAGTCGCGCACTTCGGCGTACGCATTTTATCAGTTCTGGCTCAACACGCCGGACAGCGACGTCGTGAAGTATCTCAAGATCTTCACCTTCTTGAGCCACGAAGAAATCGCGCGGCTCGAAGCGGAGCACGCGCAGAATCCGGGCGCGCGCGCCGCGCAGCGCGCGCTGGCCGAGCACATGACCGAGCTCTTGCACGAAAAAGCCGGGCTAGAGCAAGCGCGGAGCGCGACCGAAGCCTTGTTCTCGGGGGACGTCGCGAAGTTGTCGCGCAAGGCGCTCGAAGAGGTATTCGAGAGCGCGCCGTCGATCACGTTGCCGAAAGCGAAGCTCGCCGGCGAAGGCATCTCGGCGATCGATTTTTTGGTCGAAGCCCAAGTCGTCAAAAGCAAACGTGAAGCGCGCGAGCTTCTGTCGAGCAACGCCGTCAGCGTGAGCGCGCGCAAAGCCGATGCCGAAACGCGCATCACCGCGGAATGGCTGCTGTTCGGAGAAATCGCCTTGATTCGCCGCGGCCGGAAGACTTGGCACGTGGCCCGGTTCGAGTAGCATCACCTCGCTCGGGGTGATGCCGCATGAATCCAATCGACGCGCGTGCGAGCGACGAAGACGCTGATTTGGCGGCCATCGTCGTGCCCGCGGCTGCGAAGTTCGGCGGCGGTTCGCTGCTGCTGCTCGGGGTTTTGACTTTGGTTTTGGGGTTGCAAACCGTGCTCGTGGTGCGCCGCTATGAGGGTGACCAATCCAAATCCAAGTCCGCCTTCTCTTCGGAGCTCCGGAGAATCACTCGCCGCATGTTGGCACCTGTCGTCCGCTCACGCGCACGAGTTTGATCCCTCGAGCTCGCGCCCGAGCTCGCGAATGAGGCGAGAGTCGTCTCCTGGAAATGCTTTTTGTGCGCCAGTGGCCACGAATCCTGCGGATCGGTAAAGCGTTTCGGCGGCCGTTTTCGGTACGACCCATAGCCGCACTTGACGCATTCCTTGGCTGGTTGCCCAAGCGGTCACGGCTCGAACGAGCGCGAGTCCAATGCCTCGGCGTCGAGCATCTCGGCTGACCCACATTCCGCCAAGGCGGCCAACCGCGGCGTCGGCCTGGTCCGGAAGCGCGAAGGCCATTCCAACCGCAACGCCAGCGAGCTCGGCGATATAGGTCGCCCGCGGCGAGGATTGGGGCAGCGCGGCCGCGATCAGCTCGGCCCATTCTTGATCCGATCGCTCTTGTGCGTGCGCGAGCACCTCACCGAAGTGCTCTGGAGAATCCTCCAGTGCGCTGAGACGCAACTGCTTCAGCAGTGACCAATCGTTTCGCGCGAGAACCCGGATACGGAGCGTCATGTTGAACGCCCGTCGATGCGCGGCGCCAGAACGCGGCGACCGCGTTTGAAACCCGAGTATCGTCTCAAATCACGTACTCGTAATACTCGACACTCAAATCCTGAAACGCGGCGTCGTACGCCGTCCCGACGCGGTCGATCACGAACTCCGAGCTCGGCGCATATTCCAAGTCGAGCTCACGCCGATCGTGCAGTGATTCGTATTGCTTTTGATTGAGATCGATCGCGCCGTCGAGCGCGCGGCTGGTGCCGATGCGCGACGCCGCCGCTTCGAAGCCCGAGCTCGGCGAAATCGGGATCGATTCGGCGGCGTCACCACTGCCGTAGCCGACTGCGACCATGTTTGCGCCCGCGAGCTCGAGTTTTTTCTCGGCGGCGTCTTCGAGGCCGGCGGCGATCCACGCCGGAAGCGCGGCGCTGTACAGGTTGCCGAGCTGCTTCGTGTTTTCCGAACCGAGGCTCATTTTTTTGTTCAAGAGCTCGCGGAAACTCGCTCGTTTACGGAGCGCGCTCGCGACGGCGCTCGTCGCTGCGTACGGATCGAGCTCCACGCCATCTTTGAGCACGAGCGCGTACAGGTCGGGGGTCGAAGCGGTTTCGGCGAGTACCGCTTCGACCGTGACGCCCGCTTCAGCGCACAGCTCGCGAAATTCATCTTGATGATGATCGCCGCGCGCAAGCCCGCGCACGTACAAGAACGCCATCGCTTGCACAGGCATCAAGTGATACGGGCGATGGAAAAACAAACCTTCCACGCTTTGATAGTAGCTACCCGCGGAGACCTCGAGCTTTTCGAGCATGTCTTCGACCGCGTGCACCGTCTCGTCGAGGTAGGCGTAGGTCGAGTATTTTCCGCTGAAGACCGGGAAATCGCTCAGCCGTGCGGTGTTCGGTGCATAGCCGTCCGTGAAGTGACGCGCGTGCGGCTTTCTAAAATCCGGGCCGCGGTAATCCGAAGAGCTGCCCGCGTGCAAAAGATCTACCCCAAATAATTTCGGCTCGCGCTCGACCAACATCGCGACCGCGCCCGCTCCTTGCGTCTGCTCTCCGCTCGAACCACGTTCGTACTCGGCGACGTCCGCACTGACGACGATGGCTTTTTGCCCGTGCGCGTCGTAGCTCACGTAACGTAGCGCGTTTTTCAGCGCGTAAACGCCGCCCAAACACGCATGTTTGAACTCGGGCACTTCGAGTTGACGCGAGAGTCGCGGAAGGCCGAGCTTGTCGAGACCGCGATCGACCATGCCGCGAACGATCACCGCGCCGGCCGCGTTGTCCGTGCTCGATTCAGTGCCGAGACCGAGCGAACCGATTTGGCGCGGATCGATTTCGTTTTGCAGAATCAGCCGCAAGACGGCGTTCGCCGCCATCGTGTACACGTTCTCGTGCCGACCGCAGACGCGAAAGCTGTGGCCCACGACGGCGCGCACTTTGTCCCAGTTGTTGCCGGTCCACGCGCACCACTGATCGAGCGGGACGCGGAATCGCGGCACGTACAAACTCATCGCGCTGACGCCGGGTAAATCGCTGTGCTTCACGCGCTCGTCGTAACGAAGGCGGCACGCGGTTTCAACACGCACGTCTGTTCGTGCGGCGGATCAGGCGTACAAATGGAGCTTTCGCCCCTGATCACCGGACGATTCCGGGCGGTTCCCGCCGAGTTCGGCGCGCTCGCTTGGCGGCGCCGAGCTCGAACGCGCCGCGGTTCCGCGCCGCCTCCGCCGGCGAGACGTAAACCTCGCTGCCCGAAATCGCTTGCGTCGGATGCGACGGATCGACGCCGCGCTTGGCCAACTCTTCGTCCGCGCAATTGCGGCAAAAGGTCTACGGAGCGCATCGGCGAGATTGCAGGTCTACAAAAGTTGCAGAACGGTCGCGCGCGCGAGTTCTTGAATAAAAAATCCGCGCGCTTGCCAGGATGGCGCCAGTGTGTGCCTTGCTCGGCTTCGCGCGCAAAGGCTATGAGCTCAGCATGAGAGCAGGCGTGCCGGTGGCTTTGCTGATGTTCGCGCTCGGGTGCAGCAGCAATCCGCGAGAAGTCACCAGCATGGACAACTCGGGTGGTTCGGGCAACTCGAACGCGGGTTCCAACTCGAGCTCGAACGCAGGTTCCAACTCGAGCTCGAACTCGAACGCAGGTTCGAACTCCAGCGCAGGTTCGAACTCGAACGCAGGTTCGAACTCGAACGGTGGTTCCACGAGCACGGGCGCGGCCGGCACTTCGCCGAATGGTTCGGGTGGTGGGGGCGTGGGCTTTGGCGGCAGTGCGACGACGAGCGGCGGTTCTGGCAATTCAGCGCAAGGCGGCGCGGCGAACATGGCTGCTCCCGGCGACCCGCTGAAAGGAGTCGCCTTCTCGACCACTGCCGGACAATGCGCAGATCTCACGAAGCTCGGCGTGTCTTGGTATTACAACTGGAGCACGACCACCCAATGCACGGGCATCGAGTACGTGCCGGAAATTTGGGGCGATTGGACCAAGCTCAGTTGGGTGCCGATGCCGGCGAAAGCAGTCGCGGGCGGCGCCAAATACTTACTCGGCTTCAATGAACCCGATGGCGCAGGGCAAGCCAACATGACCGTGGACGACGCGCTCGCGCTCTGGCCGTCGTTCGATCAACCGGGTGTCGAGCTCGGCAGCCCCGCGGTGGCCGGCGAGGGCTGGCTCCCGGATTTCATGACCGGTGTCGCGGCGAAAAACCTGCGCGTCGATTTCATCGCCGTGCATTGGTACGGCTGGGATCCGGGCACTTGCAACGACCCGAGCCAGCTCGAAGCCAAAATCAAATGGGCCGAGCAATGGCAGCGCCCGATTTGGCTCACCGAGTGGAGCTGCCGGCTGCAAGCGGTCGACGTCGTGAACAAGTTTTATACGGACTCGCTCGCGATGTTCAAAAAGCATCCACTGCTCGTGCGCTACGGTTGGTTCGAGACGCGCTCGGCGAGCGATCCCGACGACATGGATTTCAACAACGCGACGTTACTCGACGTGAACGGCAACCCGACCGCGCTCGGCAACGAATACATCGCGGCACCGAGCACGCATTAGTTGCATTAGCAGCGTCCGGCGGAGTACGCGGATTTATGTTATGTTGATGTTATGTCGATTCGACGAATCACGATCAGCGTGCCGAAAGAAACGGCTGCGCGGATCAAAAAGGCTGCGGGGAAAGCGCCGGTCTCGTCGTGGGTGACCGGGCTCATCGAGGAACGTCTCGAAGACGACGAGCTCGAGCGAAAGTGGCAAGAATTTTACGCCGCGGTGAACCCGACGCGCAAAGACGTGAAGCGCGCTGAAGCCATATTCGAACGCCTTTCCAAACCGCGTCGGCGCAGCGGAGCCGCGTGAACACGGCGCTCGGCGTCGTACTCGACTCAGGCGCCTTCATTGCCGCGGAGCGGGGCGACGGAACGATGGCAACGCTGCTTCGAATGTTCGCGACCTCGCAAATGCCGCTCGTGACTTCGGCTGGAGTCGTGGCTCAAGTTTGGCGCGGGGGCGGCGATCGCCAAGTCCCGATCGCATACTTGCTCAAGCGGACGATGGTCATTGATCTCAGCCGAGCAGTCGCCCGCACACTAGGACGCATGCTCGGACAAAGCCGCTCGCGAGACGTCGTTGACGCGCACGTCGTTTTTCTGGCTCGAGAGCGCGGTTGGCCCGTGCTGACGTCGGATTCTAAGGATTTGCTCGCGATCGATTCGACACTCGAAATCGAAAAAATCTGAGCAGCGGCGCGAAGCGCGCCCGAAGCCGAAACGCGACGCCGAAGGCTGTGCCGGCCTTCGACGTAACGCGTGACCATCAAAACCCAATCACTGGACTTGGGGCGGCATGACGCCCTTGGAGCGCGCGGTTTCGCAGCCGCGTTCGACGCCGGTGAGGCCTTCCTCGGTCTTGACGACTTTGAATTCGACGCGGCGATTCTTTTCCCACGCGGCGGGCGTGCTGCGCGGATCGAGCGGGCAGTATTCGCCGTAGCCTTGCGAGACGAGGCGGCTCGCGGCGACGCCGCGGGCCTTCAGCGCGTCCATCACTGCGGCGGCGCGGAGTTTCGTCAGGTTCAAGTTGTATTCATCCGAGGAGCGTTCGTCGGCGTGGCCGGCGACTTCGAGCACCAAGAACTCGGGGTGACCCTTGAGCGTCGCGGCGACCGCGTCGATGATCGGGTTCGATGCGGGCAGGATCTTGGCGCTGCCGGTTTCGAACTGCACCTTGTCGAGGATCACGATGTCGTTGCCCTCGATGATGACCTTGCCCTTGTCGGGGCAGCCGTCTTCGTCTTGGAAGCCGTTGTAGGTCTCGGGCTCGTTCGGGCACTTGTCCTTCACGTCCGGAATTTGATCGTGATCGTTGTCCGGATCGGGGCAGCCGTCTTGATCCTCGAAGCCGTCTTTGTCTTCGGCGTCGTTCGGACATTGATCTTGTTTGTCCGGAATGCCGTCGTGGTCATTGTCCGGATCTGGACAGCCGTCTTGATCTTGGAAGCCGTCCTTGTCTTCCGGATCGTCCGGGCACTTGTCTTTGGAATCCGGGATGCCATCGCCGTCGCGATCACCGTCTTTGGAGACTTCCGGACAGCCGTCTTCGTCTTGATCGCCGTCGAAATCTTCGGGCACGTTCGGGCAGCGATCTTTGACGTCCGGAATGCCGTCGTTGTCGTTGTCCGGATCGGGGCAGCCGTCTTCGTCTTTAAAGCCATCGAAGTCTTCCGGCTCGTCCGGGCATTGATCTTGGTCGTCTTTGTAGCCGTCGCCGTCGCGGTCGCCGATCGACGGCTCGTACACGAAGCCGAGCACGAGGCGCAGATCGGCGGCTTCGAAACCGGTCGAGAACGCGCGGCTGCCGGCGCCCATCATCAAGTAGCTGTTGTCTTCGACGAAGAGCTTGATGCCACCGAGCAACTCTTCGCTCAGCTTCTGCTTCGAATCCGACTCGCCGCCGAGCAAGTAAGAGGCATAGGTTTCACCGACCAAATCCAGCGAATCGAGCACGCGGTAGGAAAGGCCGAGGCTGCCCGTGCCGAGGTTCGCGTATTCGAACGTGCCTTCGGCGAGCTGCGGCTTGCCGGTCACGTCATTTTCGAATTTGGGGTTGTTGCCGCCGTGGAGCCGCGCGCCCACGTTCACACCGACGTGGAAGCGGCGCGTCGCGCCGAATTGATTTTCGATCACGAACTGCGGCCAAAACCAGAGCTGAGAATCCGCGCCGAGGTCTTTGGCGGCGTCCGAGAGCGGCACGCCGGCCTGCGCCACCACGGCCAGGCCGATGCCGCGATCGACGCGCGTGAGCCGCAATTTGCCGTGCAAACCGAGGAAGCTGATCTTTTGCGAATCGAGCTTGTCCGAGTTGTAAGTGCCGCCGTTCGGGCCGATGTCATAGGCTTCGTCGCCCGTCATCAAATTCACGGGGATCGTGATGCCGACGATGCCTCGGTTGAACAGGCCGTAGCTGATGCCGAACGTGCCCTGAAACGAATCCTGCACCAGCGCGGGCACGCCGGTGCCGACGCCGAGCGGACCCATGCACGTGTTCGACATGCACTGGTTGCCCATCGCATCGTTTGGCACGCGCGTGTCTCGCGTGCGCATGATGCCTCGGCCGTAATCGAGCACGAGGCCGAAGCTGATGTTGCCCGCGCCGAGGATGTCCGAGCCATTGACCGAGAAGAAGCCCTTCGAGTCGATCGCGGGTCGGAACAAATGCGTGTCCATCCCGTCGCCGTTGTTGCCGGCCACGCGGGTGCTGGACGCGGCCTGCGCTTGGGCGGACGCGGGCGAAAGCGCGAGAGTAGCGAACAGGGTGGCGGCGGGCGCCAAGCCCGCTCGCTGAAGCTTGGTGAACCGCATCCGCATGCTCCGGGACCCTTTCATCTCGCCAAACTCTCTCGGGAAAATTAGAGCTTGAGCGAGGAGCGAAGCTAGCACCGTGGAAAATGCGATGTCAACGTGAGAGCGCGCGGAAAAGCTGAGAAAGAATCGAGAAATTTGCAAGCATGGACGCGAACACGGGCACCGAGGCAGCGACGAAGCTTGCGCAGCGGCGCGGGCACGCGGGCGTGCGATGATGCATGCCGTCGCGCCGCGCGCGTGAGCAGAGCTCTAGCCTGAGATCGTCGACTAACGCTACTGTGGCCACGCCTCGAACATTCCGCGTGTCCAATCGTCGCGAAGTGCGCGGGGCGATTCGATCGATGGACCGGCTGCGCATTATTTCATTTTTGATCGCGCTCGCGCTGTGGGCGATGAGCGCACACGCGCTCGCCGAAGCACCGACGCTCGCCGGCACCTGGAACGCGACGGCGATGCGCTCCGATTGGAGCATCGGTGAGTGGGGGCCGCCCTGCGGGCCAACACCGAGCGGTGGCGGCGCGCCCGGCGGCAGCGTGACGATCACGAGCAGCGGCAGTGAGCTCCACTTCAGCGGCGCCGGTCGCGCTTACTCGACCAGCGAGTGCTGGGAGCAATATCCGGGTCTCACTCGCGTGAGCCATTCCGGCGGCGCGCGCGGCTGGAAAAATACGTGCAAGACCAAGCCTGGCGATCCGCGTCAGGCCACGATCATCACGACGATCAGCGCCACCGACACAAGCATCGCGTTCGACGAAACGGGACAGTATCAGTTCGTGATCGATGGCCAGAATTGCACGGCGAGCGTGCGCCGCACGCGCACGCTGCTGCTCGTGCAGCGCGAGGGCGACGCGGCGCCCGCGGCAGCTTCTGCGAGCGCCGCGCCGGCCACGGCAACCCCAACCAACAATAACTGCGCGCTACCCGGACCGCCGGAACGACTCGAAGTGCGGCCCGCGCGCAAGTTGATGCGACCGGGCGAGAGCTTCGAATTTCATGCCGCGGTGCTCGACAGTGCGGGTTGCGCACTCGGCCTTTCGCCGGTGTGGAAGGTCGTGACGCAAAACACGGACCTCGAGCTCACCGCGCCGGGCAAGATCCACGTGCCCGATGACGCGCCCGAAGCGACGATCGAAATCCAAGCCGCGCTCGGCGGGCGCGCGGCGCGCGTGACCGTCGAAGTCGCGTCGCAAGAGCGCTACGACGCACTGCTCGCGCAAAACGGCTTGAATCCCGAAGGCGAATCGAACGACGCCGCCGTGGCGCGCGTCGCAACGACGGCGATCGGCGGCGGCAGCGTCGTCGCGCGGGACGACTCGCAACGACGGCGCGCGCTGTTCGTCGGTGTGGTCGGCGGCGCGGCGCTGGTGCTCGGCTTGCTCGGCTTCGCGCTGGTGCAGCGCAGTCGCCAGAAACCAGTACCGGAGCCGACGCCGGAGCCGGTGCGCGCGCCGCGCGTGCGGCTCGCGCCGGCTGTCACTCCGAACAGTGTGCCGCCGCTCGCGAAAATCTGCCCGACTTGCCGCGAAGAGTATCCGCCGGAAGCCACCTTTTGCCCGAACGACGGCAATCGCTTGGTCGCTTCGCGTGGCAGCGCGGAACCAGCGGGCCCGAGCGGTGGCGTTTGCCCGGTCTGCGGCCAAGGTTTCGACCCGGGAATTTCGAGCTGCCCGAAGCACGGCGAAGAGCTCGTGCCCGCGGCCGTCTACGCGGGGACGCGCACGAGCGAGGCCGCGGTCACGAAAAAAATCTGCCCCATGTGCGGCAAGCAGTATTCCGGAGAGAGCCAATTCTGCGGTGGCTGCGGCGCGTCACTCGTGCAGGTAAATTGACGCGCTCATCTCGTGAGTGATCGTTTTAGGGTCGAGCCCCCAAAACCTGAGGGGGGCCCAGGAATTCACTTCCTGGGGCGGGAGCTGGGCTCCCGATGACCAGCCGCCGCGAATTTAGCTAGAGCCGCCGAGAGTTTGCTAAGGTCTCTGCGCGATGAAAATAGCCTGCGAAGCGTGTGGCGCGAAATACACGATCGCCGACGACAAGGTTCGAGGCAGAAAAGTAAAAATCCGCTGCAAAGGTTGCGGCACCCCCATCGTGGTGGACGGCCAACAGGGCGGCGGCCCGAGCATCGCCGACGTCGAGACGGACGCGGCGCTCGAGCCCGATGCACCGGCGGTTTGGTCCGTGAATTTGAGCGACACCGACTCCCGCACGATGAGCGTCGAGGAAATCGTCGCAGGTTACACCTCTGGGCTCGTCACGCCGGACGCTTTCATCTGGAAAGACGGCATGGCCGATTGGGTGCCGGTGCTCGAGTCCGAGCTCGCGCCGTTACTCCAAGCCGCGCCGCCACCCGCTGCGCCCGCGCCCGCTCCGCCAGTGGTTGCCGCGCCCGCTGCGGCCATCCCGCGTGCGGGTGGCATGCCGCAATTCAGCGCGCCGAACGCGCCGGCCGCGACCGCTTCGCAACCGAGCGCGGCGCGTTCGGCGGCGCGCGTGCAAGCGCAACAAGACAACACACAAGATCTATTCGGCGGCATCGAGACCGCCGGCGCGGCGGACGAAGAAGTCGCGACGAGCGCGCCGGTTTTGCCGCAAGCGGGCTCGACCGCGTACGACGACGGCAAGATGACCGGCGCGCGCAACGAGAACTCGGTTTTGTTCTCGCTCGACGCCATGAAGGCTGGCTTCTCGCCGAGCGCACCGGTCAAGCCCGCACCGAAAGCGCCCAAGGCGCCCTCGGGTCGGCCGCAGCAACCGTCGAACCCCGACGATCCGTTCGGCATGGGCGCGAACGCCGGGCTGCCCGGCATGGGCGGCGGCGCGCTCTTCGGGGGCGATAATCAGGCTCTGCTCACCGCGCCCGCGCCGCCACCACCGCCGCCGCCGCCGACTCCGGCGCAAATCGCGGCCGGCGTCGTGCCGGTCGCGGCCGCGCCCGCCAACAAGAAGCTCGCCCTGATCGTGGGTGCCGGGAGCGGCGTGGTGATCGTCGGGCTCTTGATTGCGCTGCTGGTCGGACGAAAGCATGACGACACAGACGCGGCAGCGAGCGCCAACGCG
>DATATR010000010.1:0-6438 GCA_036268695.1 Polyangiaceae bacterium
AGGCCCTTCTTGCCTTCGAGCTCCAGGTTCACGACGGTGTTCCGACCGCGCGCGCTCGCGAGCACCGACTTGATCGCGTCCGGCGCGACGGCGAGAGCTTGCGTCGGCAAACCCTTGCCGTACGCGACCGCTGGAATGCGACCTTCGCTGCGCAGACGGCGCGCCGCGCCTTTGCCATTACCGTCGCGGGTGCTCGCTGAAACTTTGATTGCGTCCATGGTCATCTCCAAAATTGCTAGCCGCTACACGAACAGCGAGCTCACCGAATCACTATTGTGAATGCGTCGAATCGCTTCGCCGAGCAGGCGGGCAATCGACAAGAATTTGATTTTCTTCGAGGCGCGCGCCTCCTCCGAATGCAAAATCGAGTTCGTCACGACGACCTCGGTGAGCACGGATTCTTCGATCCGTTGCACCGCCGGGCCGCTCAGCACACCGTGCGTCGCGCAGGCGACGACGCTGCGCGCCCCGCCGTCCATCACGGCTTTGGCGGCGTTACACAGCGTGCCCGCAGTGTCGATCAGATCGTCGACGATGATGCAATCCTTGCCTTCGACATCGCCGATCAGGTGCATCACTTCGCTGACGTTCGCGCGTTCGCGACGCTTGTCGATGATCGCTAGGGACGCGCCGAGCCGCTTCGAATAAGCGCGCGTGCGCTCGACGCCGCCCGCGTCCGGCGCGACGAACACCGAGTCTTTACCGAAACGCACCTTCAAGTAGTCGTCGAGGAAGACCGGCAATGCGTACAAATGATCGAGCGGGATATTGAAAAAGCCCTGGATTTGCCCGGCGTGCAGATCCACGCACAAAACGCGTGACACGCCCGCGGTGACCAGCAAATCAGCGACGAGCTTCGACGTGATTGGCGTGCGCGGCGCGACTTTGCGATCTTGCCGGGCGTAGCCGTAATAAGGGATCACTGCCGTGATGCCCGCCGCGGACGCGCGCCGGAGCGCGTCGCACATGATGAGCAGCTCCATCAAGTTGTCGTTGACCGGCGAGCACGTCGGTTGAATCACGTACGTATCGAGGCCGCGCACGTTCTCGCGGATTTCGCAGAACGTCTCCCCGTCGCTGAAGCGCGAAACGCGTGCCTCTCCGAGCGGCGTGTCGAGGACCTTGGCGATCTCGAGGGCCAACTCCGGATTCGCGTTGCCGGTGAATAAGCAGAATCTTTTGACTGCCACGGGTTCTCGAGCTCTGCCGCTTCGGGTTCAACCACGCGAAAAACAAGGGATTGTTTCGGTGGGGAACGCTGGGGCGCGGGAGAGTTAGCAGCCGACCCCACCGGTGTCAACGGCAGCCGTCCGCTCTTGCCGAGGCTGGGTGTCCGATGTGCTGCGGAGCCCTGAGATTCTAGGCGTTTGCTTGGCCGAGCCCACTAGCGATAGGGATTTCGTAGATCGACGTCGTCGTCAGCCTTCTTTTTGGATGGCTTTTTGACGGCTTCGGGCTCTCCGGCGGCAGGTTTATTGACCGCGCGCGGACGCTGATAGACGACCGCTTTCGGCGTAGTCGGTGCCGCAGTTTCGATCGGCACGGCACTCGGCTCGACCGTCGCGGTCGCCGGCGCGGAATCGACAGCGGCCGGCGCGCTGACCGAAAGCGGCGAAGCAGGCGGCTGAGGTGCCGCCGCGGCCGCGACGCTGCGAGTCTGCATTTCGCGCGTGTACAGGAAACCGCCGCCACCCACCACAGCCACCAAGAGCAGCAGGAACACGAACATGCCGGCTCGACTGCGGCGCGGCGGGGGCGCGTCTTGGGCCAAGGTCGCGCTACGCGAAGCCTCGAGCTCGGACAGACTCATCGCCGCCGCTGACACGCTCGACGCCGGAGTCGCACCCGATAGCGGTCCGATTTGGCTCGGCTCGCTGCGCGCGATCCACGCGCGCACGGCGTCGCGCTGCGCGGACACTTCTTCGCCGAGCACCTCGCTCACGTAGGCGGCGAGCTCGCGTGGCGTCGCAATGCGTTCTCTGCCGGTGGCCGCGGCTTCGAGCGCATCTCCGAACTGCGCGCAGTTCGCGAAGCGGCGATTCGGATCGCGCTCGAGCGCCTTCATCACCACGCTCGACAAACCCACGCTCAACCCGGGCACGATCGTCGTGAGCGGCGGGACCGGTTCGGTCATCACGCGCGAGAGCGTGGCGGCTTCGTTCTCCGCCTTGAACAAGCGCTTCGCGGCGAGTTCTTCCCAAACTACGATGCCCGCGGCGAAGACGTCCGCGCGGCGATCGAGCGTCTCTTCGCCGGCAGCTTGCTCGGGCGCCATGTACGCGATTTTGCCCTTCAGTTGCCCGACGCGCGTCGCGGTCAAGCGGCTGGCCGCGCGCGCGACGCCAAAATCCGTAATCCGCGCGATGCCGTCGATGCCGACGAGCACGTTTTGCGGCGATACATCCCGATGCACCAGATTGATTGGGTTACCCGCGTCGTCGCGCAACTCGTGCGCAGCGTGCAAACCGGACAAAGTGTCGAGCGCGATGCGCAGCGCGATCGGGATGGGCAAGCGCTGGCCGCGCTGCGCGGCGCGCGCGAGCAAGCGCGCCAGCGTGTCGCCCTCGATATACTCCATCACCAGGTAGTAACCGACGGGACTCGCGCCGACTTCGAGGATTGGTACGACGTTCGGATGATGAATGCGTGCCGCGATGCGCGCCTCGTCCAAGAACATCTCGACGAATTCTTTTTCGCCTGCCAGGTGCGGATGCAGCCGCTTCATCGCGACGAAACGCTGAAAACCACCGACGCCGGTCAGCCGCGCGAGGTACACCGTCGCCATGCCGCCCGAGGCGAGTTCGCCTACGAGCTCGTAGCGATCGACGCGCTGCCGCCCGGCGCTCGGGTCGAAGAGCTTCGCCACTCCGCTAGAACCTTCCGCGCGCTCCGACGCTGGCGCCGCCGCCGAACGAAAGCCACGGCTCGATGCTGAAGCCGCGCGCACGGCTCGCGCTCTCGGAATTCTCCGGAGCGGGCGCCGCGCTCTTCTTGCCCGACCAATCGGTGAAGAACGCGCCGATCACCGCCGTGGCCACGCCGAGGCCCGCGGTGGTTCCGATCAAGATGTTGGTGCGATGCTGCTTGTCGACGCCTTGTTGGTAGAGGCTATTGCAATCGTCGGCGCCGGCTTGGCACTCGGCTCGCACCTTGTTCGGGCCCGGGTTGTTTTGCGTGTCGAGCCCGCTCCAAACCGTGACGCCGCCCGCGACCGCGGTGAGACCGACGCCGACCCAAAACACCGCCGAGGGGAGTGGTCCGGATTTTTGTTGGCCACCGTCTTCGGCGGGCTTGTCCGAATTCGACGCCGGAGTGGCGTTCGGCGCGGCCTCGGGCGCTGCGGGTGCAGCCGCTTCGGGCGCCTGGAATTCGAGGGCCGCGGAAGCACCTTTGCTCGCTTCCACTTGCTTCGAAGTCGAGCGATCCCCGGACCATCCGGCGCGCACCTCGTATTTGCCCGGACCGACGAAAACGGTGCGGTCCGTCGCGCGCCGACCCGGCGCGATCTTGCCGGCGACGGTCACGTCACACGGATCGTCGCATTTAATGTCGAGCTCGAAGAGTTCGTTCTTTGCTTTTTGAATGATGCCCGGAGCGAGCTTCTGAATGTTCGCGTCGTCGGAATGGCGCGCGAGCGCGAGCGCGGCGAGCGTCGCTGCGCGATCGAGTTGGCCGGCTTTGTCGCGCGCACGAATTGCGAGTTCTAACGCGGCTGCACTCGGGGCGTTCGAATCCGCGCTCTCGAACTGCTCGGCGGCTTCGACGTATTCCTCGGACTTGTACGCTTCACGACCGCGATCGAAAGCTTCTGCCGCTGCGCGCACTTGCGCCGGCGTGGGTTCGAATGCCTCTTCCTCGGCCCGCACCACCCCAGCGGTATGCAGGACGACCGCAACTGCCGCGACACTGAACAGACACTTCATCTTCCTGAACGACTCCAATCGAGATCGCTTTACCGACAACAGGCTACACCTTTAGGCGCGACCCGGCGAGGGAGCGCGCTAGCTAAATCAATAGCGTGAAGCCGTACCGCTTGCCGCTTTGTTTTCGCGGTGGCCGCGCTCGCGCCGCCGCGCGCGACGAAACCCAAAAAAACTCTGACCTGCACCCGCGCGAGTGCGACGAATCTGTTGTACGTCGATGTAGGACCTCGGTCGCCTCGGCGGATCGATTCAGGCCATCTCGACCAGCAAGCGATCGGGCTCTTGGAGATACGAAATGATTTCCTGCGCGAAGTTTGCACCGACATCACCATCGATGATGCGATGGTCGAAGGAGAAGCTCAGGTTCATCACCTCGCCGATCACGATTTGATCGCCGCGCACGACCGGTCGCTTCTTGATCGCGTGGATGCCCATGATGCCGACCTCGGGGTAGTTGATGATCGGCGGCGCGATCAAGCCACCGAGCTTGCCGAGTGAGGTGATCGTGAAAGATGAGCCGCCGAGATCTTCTTTTTGGCTCTTGCCGTCGCGCGCGGCGCGGGCCACGCGATCGATCTCGCTGGCGATGTCGAGGATGCTCAGCCGATCGCAACCGCGCACGACCGGCACCATCAGCCCGGCTTCGGTCGAGGTCGCGATGCCGATGTCGTAGGTTTTGCGCAACACGAGCTCCATCGCCGCTTCGTCGATGTTGGAGTTCAAGCGCGGGTGGCGCCTCAGCGCCGCAACCACCGCTTTGACGATGAACGGCAAGAACGTGAGCTTCACGCCGGCTTTCTCGGCGTATGGCTTCGAGCGATCGCGCATGCCGACGAGCGGACCCACGTCGATTTCGTCGATGTAATGGAAATGCGCGGCCGTGTGCTTCGAGCGCGCCATGTTTTCGAAGATGCGCTTGCGCAGGCCGCGGATCGGCTGACGCTCATCCGCGGCTTGCTTCGCAGGCGGCGCGGCTGGCGCGGGAGCTGGTGCGGGCGCGGCTTTCGGTGCGGATTCGGCGTGCGCCGTTTCGCCCGCTCCGTTCGCCAAACGCTCGACATCTTCGCGCGTGACGCGGCCGGCCGAACCGCTCGGTTCGACGCGACGCAAATCGACGCCGAGCTCGCGCGCGAGTTTACGCGTGGCCGGCGCGGCGAGCGGCTTTTCGACGAAGTAGTCGCTGTTCTTCGCCACTTGCGGCGACATGCCGGGGAGCGTCTCTTTGATGTCTCCCACGGCGCTCGCGACGGGACCCGCGGCGGGCTTCGGCGCTTCCTGCGCGGCCGCTGCTTCTTTTGCGGGCGCGGCCGCGGGCTTCTCTTCTTTCGCCGCCGCGGGTGCGCCTTCGCCGCTCACGTCGAACACGACCAGCACTTGGCCGACGGGCACCGTGTCCCCCACTTTGAAGCGCAGCTCACTCACCTTGCCCGCTTTCGGCGCGCCGATGGTGACGGTCGCCTTGTCCGTCATCACCTCGACCATTTCTTGGTTCTCGGTGACGCTGTCACCGGGGTTCACCAGCCAGCTTACAATCTCGCCTTCGGCGACACCTTCGCCAATATCGGGCAGCTTGAACTCGAACTTCGCCATGGTTTCTCTCGCGGGGATCAGGGTGCGATTCTAGTTCGAGGTCAAGTCCACACACCGTTTTTTTTTGGCTGCCGGAAAACTAGCAGCGCCGAAATCGCGCTCGGCTATCGTCTAACGAGGAACTAGCCCCGTGTTTGGGCATGTCCTCCAGCACGTGTGATGGCGTCGCGTGTCCCGTCGAAAGCGGCGTCTGCCAATCTGGACGCTGCTCGATGCCTCATGTTAAAGCCTCCACCATGAGGGACGCCTTCGCTACCGAAAACCGCTAAGCGGGCCGTAGTCTAGGCGCAGGATGGCGGCATCACACTCCGAACAGGCGGGCGTACTCGTCCTGGGCAAGATCTTGGCGACGCTCTCGGAAGCGATCGTGCCGCTCGCCATCGTCCGATTGTTGGGCAAAGCGGACGTCGGGATTCTCTCCAGTATTCTGTTGGTCTATTCGACCGTCGCTCTGGTTTTGACGGCCGGCTTTCCCGAGACGCTCACCTTTTTTCTGCCGACGCGCACACCTGCCGAGCGCCGTGCGATTGCGCTCAACGTCGCGCGTTCGCTGCTTTTGCTGGGATTGCTCGGCGCGGTCGTGCTGGTGGGAATAAGCGTGCTCGCGCGCTTTGCGTCGCCTTTGACCAACAGCGTCGCTGGCCGAGGCCACGCCTCTTTGTCTTCGGTCGAGAGCCTCAAATATCTGCCGCTGCTCGCGATTTATCCGATCGCGGACTTGCCCGGGCGCATGCTGCCGAACTTGCTCATCGTCGAGCAGCGAACGAAAGCCGCAGCGGGCATTGGTACCGTCAAAGCCATCGGTAGCGCGCTCGCGGCGCTGCTGCCCATTGCGCTACAAGCGCCGCTGTGGGTCGTAGTTCTGAGCATTCCAAGCTTCGGCTTCTGCTTCGGAGCTGTGCTGCTCTATTACATTCGCACGCTC
>DATATR010000011.1:0-5614 GCA_036268695.1 Polyangiaceae bacterium
GGTCGGCACGCGCACGACTTTTTCGAGCACGCTGCGGAGCTCGTCGACTCCGGGCGGCGACAGCGTCGGCTTCGGCTTGGCGATCGGTGGCGCGTCGTGCGCGAGATCGCGCGCGGCGTCCGGCGAGAACGAGAGCGTGCGATAGTCGATGCGATCCATCAGGCTGACGAAGCCGGCTTTGCCGGTCTCGAGCGAGCGCGCCGCTTTCTGCAACGCTTCGGGAAATGTGCGGCCAATCGCCATCACTTCGCCGACGCTCTTCATCTGCGTGCCGAGCCGCGCGTCGGCGCCTGGGAATTTTTCGAACGCGAAGCGCGGCCATTTGACGATCACGTAATCGATCGTCGGTTCGAACGCGGCGCTCGTGCCGGTGATGTCGTTCTCGAGCTCGTCGAGCGTGAAGCCGACCGCGAGCTTGGCCGCGATCTTCGCGATCGGGTAACCGGTGGCTTTGGAGGCGAGCGCGCTCGAGCGCGACACGCGCGGATTCATCTCGATCACGAGCACGCGGCCGGTCTTGGGATCGACCGCGAATTGCACGTTCGAGCCGCCGGTTTCGACGCCGATTTCCGTCATCACGGCGCGCGCCGCGTCGCGCAAGCGCTGGTACTCGCGGTCCGTCAGCGTCATCGAAGGCGCAACCGTGATCGAGTCGCCGGTGTGCACGCCCATCGGGTCGATGTTTTCGATCGAGCAGATCACGACGAAGTTGTCCGCCGCGTCCCGAATCACCTCGAGCTCGTACTCTTTCCAGCCGATCAGGCTCTCTTCGACCAAGACTTCGTGGGTCGGCGATTGAAGCAGCGCCCACTCGAGCTTCGGCGCAAGCTCTTCGGCTTTTTCGACCACTGCGCCGCCGGAGCCGCCCATGGTGAAGCTCGGCCGCAAGATCACGGGGTAACCCGTCTTCTGCACGACTTCGAGCGCTTGCTCGACGTTCTTGCAATGTGAGGACACCGGCGATTCGAGGCCGATCGCGGTCATCGCGTTTTTGAACAGGATGCGATCTTCGGCTTTGCGGATGGCTTCGACTTGCGCGCCGATCAGCTTCACGCCGTGCTTCGACAAGGTGCCGCGATCGTGCAGCTCGAGCGCGAGGTTCAGCGCGGTTTGCCCACCAAGCGTCGGGAGCAGCGCGTCCGGGCGCTCGCGTTCGATGATCGCGGTCACGGTTTCGACCGTGAGCGGCTCGACGTACGTGCGGCGCACGAGCTCGGGGTCGGTCATGATCGTGGCCGGGTTCGAGTTCACGAGCACGACGTCGAAACCGAGGCTGGTCAGCGCTTTGGCGCCTTGCGTGCCCGAGTAATCGAACTCGCAAGCTTGCCCGATGATGATCGGACCCGAACCGAGGAGCAGAATCTTTCGGATGTCATTCCGGCGCGGCATCGGAGAGCGCCCTTACCACACGCTAGAGCCCGCCTCGCGCGAAAAACCAGAACCCGGAAAAACGGCGGGATTCTCGGGTGACAAATCGAAGGCGCAGCGAGCCGTGGTATCTGTTCTAGTCATGAAAATTCGCGGCTCGCGGAGGAGTTGGCTGGCGCGTTTCAGCTGCCTCGCGTTGCTCACCGCGCAGGCGCCCGCGCTGGCGCAGAGCAGCTCGGACGATCTCGCGCGACCGCACTTCGAGTCGGGCGCGGCGTACCTCGAAGAGAGCGACTACGACCATGCGCTCGAGGCCTTTCAAAAAGCGTACGACTTGTCGAAGCGACCGGAAATTCTGCTCAATATCGCGACGGTGCACGAGCGCAAAGCCGAGCTTCAGCCGGCGATCGACGCGCTGAACCAGTTTTTGAGCGTCGCGCCGCCGAACGACGAGCAGATCGATGCCGTGAAGCTGCGGATTCAGAACCTGCAAAAGCGGCTCGCAGACGACAGCGCGCGGGTGTCCGCGACGCCTGCGCCGCCGAGCGCGCCCCCCACCCAAATCAGCACGCCGACGACTGCGCCGCTCGCGCCCGTCGCTCCGCCTGCGCCGACTCCGAGCTCGAGCTCCGCGCGCTTGCCAGCGTTCATTGCGCTCGGCATCGGCGGGTTGGCCGCGGGCGGCGCGGTGGTGACCGGCATCATCGCCAATTCGGATTATCAGGATGCGAAGAGCTCGTGCAGCCCGGCTTGCACCGACAGTCAATTGTCGGCTGGCCGCGCGATGGCGCTCACGAGCACGATCCTTACCGCTGTCGCCGTGGTGGGAGTTGGGGTGGGGGTCACCTTGCTCTTCACGAGCGGCCCAGATCCGGCGCAAACCAGCCTGGTTCCGCGGCTGCACCTCGCGGGCGGCACGAGCGCGACGCGCGCCGACGCGACGTGGAGATTTTGATCGTGCGCGCGAACTCGCTTTTGTTCGTCGCGAGCGCGCTGCCATTGGTCGCCGCGTGTTCGCTTTTGCTCGATTTCGGCAGCCTGCAAGGCGGTAAGAAAAATTCGCCGGATGGCGGCGCAGACGCGAACAGCAACGGCGCGGGCGGCGCTTCCGAAGCCGGCGCAGAAGCGGGCGCAGCCGGCGCATGCGATCTCGCGGCCTGCGACGACGGCGATCCGTGCACGACGAGCTGCGCTTGCAGCGATATCGCCTGTGCGGGCCCGCAATAAGCCGCTTGCCGTTCGAAAAGACCGCAGGTCGTTTCACATCGAGACGAAAGCTTGGAGCCTCTGCGAATTGCGAAGGCGTTCGCGACGTAACTCGCAAGTCGGCGCGTGGCAGCCCGGGGGAGGGTAAATCCCCTGGGGAGTGAGTAAGCTCACGGCATGCGCTCGGCAAGAGGACGACCTCCGCATCCGGATGTGCTCACGCCGGCGGAGTGGCGGGTGGTGCACTTCGTGCGCCATGGTCTCAGCAATCGCCAGATCGCTATGCGTTTCGGCGTGAGCCTGGACGCCATCAAGTATCACGTCGAAAACATCGTGACCAAGCTCGGCCTCGAGGGTCGCGCGCGCCTCAAGCATTGGCGCGGCGCCCCGAAAGACAGCGCGCTCGGTCGCAGAAAGGCAGCCATGACGGCACCGTCCGCCCTGGGTCCGATTGGGCAAATCTCGCGCTCGGTCAAGAATATCGAAGAGTCGATCGATTGGTACAAGAACAAGCTCGGTCTCACTCATCTGTACACCTACGGCAAGCTCTCGTTCTTTGACTGCGCCGGCACGCGGCTGTTCCTCGAAGAGAGCGCTCAGCCATCGTCCGAGTCGGTCCTTTACCTCCGAGTGCCGGACATCAACGCCAGCTACGACGCGCTGCAGGCGCGCGGCGTTGCGTTCACGAGCGCGCCTCACTCAATCCACCGCCACGAGGACGGCATGGAAGAGTGGATGGCGTTCTTCAACGACCTCGAAGGGCGCGCGCTCGCCATCATGTCGCAAGTGAAGCCGGTCAACGCTTAGCCGCGGGCGGATCCGAACCGAGCTTCGCCTGCGTCGGCCGCATCTCTTCCGGCACATGCCGTAGATTCACGCGCACTCGCGTCCAATTCGTCGATCTCCCGCGCATCGAGTCGACCAATATGTCTTCCACCGTCAGATGAGCCGCTACGTCCGCGTGCGCGTGCAACCAGCGTTGGAGCTCAGCCAACGCCGCCTCGCGATCCGCCGATTTCGCAACGACGAGTAACGCCGCTTTCGCGCGGCTCCGCGGCTTCGTCGCGACCGGCTTCGTCGCTGGCTCGTGCTGCGCCTGCTTCGGCTTCGCGCGCGCCTCGGTTTTCACGCGCGATCCGCCATGCCGAAATTCCCCCGGCCACGGCGCATCTTGGATTCCATCCGCCGCGTCTCGCGCCCGAAGCTCCAAGAGTCCCTCGAGCGATCCGCTCGCGGCGTCCATCCCGGCGTGTGGATCGCCCATTTCCGCAAATCGCTTCGGCATCGTGAAGAGCGTAAAATCCGCCGGATTGCAGTCCGGCACTTCACGCCACGCGAGCGGCGCAGAAACGCGCGCGTCCGGCATTGGCCGCACGGAATACGCCGAGCACGTGGTGCGATCTTTGGCATTTTGGTTGTAATCGAGGAAGACGCCGTGACGCTCGTCCTTCCACCATTTGCTCGTCGCGAGCTTCGGCACGCGGCGTTCGACGGCACGTGCCAGCGCGAGCGCCGCGTTGCGCAGTTCGGTGAAGCTCCAGCGCGGCGCGATGCGCGCGTTGATGTGCATGCCGCGCGAGCCGCTCGTTTTCGGGAAGCCGACCAGGCCGTGCTCGCTCAGCACCTCTTTCACCTCGAGCGCGACGCGAATTACGTCTGCCCATTCCACGCCGGGACCAGGATCCAAGTCGACGCGCAGCTCGTCCGGGTGTTCGAGATCTTCGGCGCGCGTCGGGTGCGGGTGCAGCTCGATGCAGCCGAGGTTGACGATCCAAATCAAGCCAGCCGTGTCGTCGACCACGATTTCTTCCGCCGTGTTGCCCGACGGAAACGTGAGCACCACGCTGCGCATCCACTCCGGCCGACCCTCGGGCGCGCGCTTTTGATAAAACGGCGGCGCCTCCGCGCCGTGCACGAACCGCTTCAGCACGATCGGCCGCCCGCGAATCCCCTGCATTGCCCCCGCCGCAACGCGCGCGTAGTACTCGACCAACTGCAGCTTCGTGATTTGGTGCTGCTTCGAAAAATAAAGCCGCTCCGGATGGGTGATCCGCACGTGCCGGCCTTCAATCGCGAGCGTGATGGCGCCTTCGTCCCGGGTCATTCTGGTGTTATTTTATTGATGGTCACGCGCCACGTCGCGCGCCGTCCCAGCCTTCGGCGTCGCGCCCCGACTTTCTCGCACCGAGTCCGCCCCAGTTCCGCTGAACACCGGCCCAGGCACCCCAACCCCTCTCGCTCTTCTTCATCCACGGCCGATTCGCCGCTGAATCTCGACGCGAAACCGCGGAAGAACGAGGAGCTTGACGAGCGCGGCACCTTCATTCATAAGACCGCCCCCCGGCCCTTGCGGCTCGTCCGCGCGCCGGCTTTGCGAGCTGCTCCTTCGAGGAGCCTCGCTCGGAGTCGAATCCCATGCCGAAGATGAAGACCAACCGCGCTGCCGCCAAGCGCTTCAAAGTGACCGGAAGCGGTCGCGTTCGTCGTCCGAAGGGCAACGCGCAGCACGGCTTGATCGGCAAATCGCGCAAGCGCCGCCGCCGCCTGCGCGACAACGACATGGTGGACGCCGCCATGGAGCACCGCGTGAAGATCATGCTCCCCTACGGGTGAGCGCCGGTTACAGGAATTTAGGAGAATCGCAGTATGTCCCGCGTCAAACGAGGTGCATCGCCCCGCCGCCGCCACAAGCGCGTCCTCGACCAGGTCGAAGGTTTCTTCGGTGGTCGCAAGAACCGCTATCGCCAAGCGATGCGCGTGCTGTGGAAGTCCTGGCAATACGCCTACGCCGGACGAAAGCTCCGGAAGCGCGATTTTCGCGTGCTCTGGATCGCTCGCATCAATGCCGCCGCGCGCGCCAATGGCACGAGCTACTCGCGGCTGATCTCCGGCTTGAAGAAGTCGGGGCTCGAGCTCGACCGCAAGATTTTGGCGGACATCGCCGTGCACGACAGCGGCGCGTTCACGAAGCTCGCGGCCCTGGCGACCGCGAAGTAAGCGGCCCCGGCCGTGTCTTCCGTCTCTGCTGACGGCACTGTCG
>DATATR010000012.1:0-2717 GCA_036268695.1 Polyangiaceae bacterium
GGCAACGAAGAGGAGATGGAGCTGATCGTCATCGACCAAAGCGACGATTCGGCTAGCGAACGCGCGCTCGATGCCCAACGTGCCGATCCGCGGCTCCGCTATTTTCGCTCGCAGGGCCGAGGCAAGGGTGCGGCGCTCAACGAGGGCATCTGCGCGGCTCGAGGCACCATCATCGTTTGCACGGACGACGACTGCGAGGCGCCGCCGGGTTGGATCGAAGGCATGGCACGCGCGCTGGAGTCACAACCGACGGCGGTCGTGGCCTTCTGCAGTGTGATTCCGGTCGCTCACGATCCGAGCGCGGGCTACGTGCCCGCCTATGAGCTGAAGAAGAACCGTCTACTCCGTTCGGTCAGTGCCATCTGCGGCGGGCTCGGCATCGGCGCGGGCATGGCGCTGCGTCGCGACTTTGCCATGTCGATGGGTGGGCTCGACGAATCGTTCGGTCCCGGCGCGCGCTTTCCGTCGGCCGACGAGTGGGACATCTGCATGCGAGCGCTGCTGAGCGGCGCGCACGTTTACGAGACGGCAGAGTTGTCGATTTTGCATGACGGCTTTCGCACCTTCGCCGAGGGCCGCCAGCACGCGCGGCGTGATTGGATCGCGCTCGGTGCCGTGTGCGCGAAGCCGCTGCGCGCGGGGCACTTGCGCGCAGCCGTCGTACCCGCTTGGTTATTTTCGACGCGCGCGGTCTGGCCGCCGATCGTCGATTTACTGCACTTGCGAAGGCCACGTGGCGCCGCGCGGATCCTGGCTTTCGTACAGGGTTTTGCGGCCGGGCTCGGCACGCAAGTCGACCGAGCGACTCTGCGCTTTTTTTAGCTGCGAAGCGGGAGCTATACTACACGCCGGGTGAACGCTTGAGGAAGCCGACGGCGAAAACTCCAGCGGCAAAACCGCCCGCAGGCGCGTCCGCGAAGAGCGAAGACGCACTCACTCGCTATCGCGACAAGCGCGACCCCCTCCGCACGAACGAGCCGTTCGGCGCCGAGCACCAGCCGGCCACGCGCGAGACGCGCACCGGGCGCTTCGTCGTGCACCTGCATGACGCCACGCGTCCGCACTACGACGTGCGTCTGCAGATCGGCGGCACACTGAAGAGCTTTGCCGTGCCGCGCGGCCCAAGCCTCTCGGCGGGCGACAAGAAGCTCGCCGTGCTGACCGAGGACCACCCGCTCGAATATCTGGAGTTCGAGGAAGTGATCCCAGACGGCAACTACGGCGCAGGCGCGATGATCGTGTGGGACGTGGGGCGCGTTCGCTATCTGGAGACCACCGCTGAGCGCGGGCTCGAGATTGGCAAGCTCGACTTCGAGCTGGACGGCTTCAAGCTGCACGGCCGGTTTGCGCTGGTCGCGACGGGGCGGCGCAAAGCGGAGGGTCCCGGTGACAAGAAAGCCAACGAATGGCTGTTGATCAAGAAGCAGGACGCCTTCGCGCACCCGCCGGGGGACGTCTTGGTCGAGCAGCCCCACAGCGTGATGTCCGGGCTGACCGTGGCCGAGCTCGCCGAGCGCGAGCGCGTGGTCAGAGAGCTCGAATTGGAAGCCGAAGCCATGGGCGCCGTGCGTGCGGAAGTCGTGGTCAGTACGGCGACGCCCATGCTGTGCGCGCTGAGCGGAGCCGAGCTCAGCGATCCCAATCGCCTGTACGAGCTCAAAATCGACGGCGTGCGCATCGTTGCCGACAAGCATGCTCGCGCAGTGGCGCTGCGCTACCGGAACGGCCGCGCTGCGAGCTCGAGCTACCCGGAGATCGCGCGCGCGGTCGCCACGCTCGCGCCTGAGCGCCTAGTGCTCGACGGCGAGGTCGTGGCGTTCGACGAGCAGGGCCGCCCCAGCTTTCAACGCATCGCGCCGCGCATCCACGCCGAGCGCCCTTTGGACGTGAAAACGGCCATGAACGAAGTCCCGGTGAGCTATCTGGTCTTCGACTTGCTCGCGCTCAATGACTTCGATTTGCGGCCTCTGCCGTTGTCCGCGCGCAAATCCCTGCTGCTGAAGCTGATTCGCGGCAAAGGCTACGTGCGCGCGCTCGATCATCTCGAGGGCGAGGGTCAGGCGCTGTTCGACTTGTGTCGCGCGCAACGTCTGGAAGGTGTCGTCGCCAAGCGCGCGGACTCGCCGTACCGGCACGGCCCGCGGCGCAGCGAGGACTGGGTCAAGATCAAGACCGAGCGCGACGACGAGTTCGTCGTGATCGGCCTCATGCGCGGCAAGGGCGCGCGCGGCCCGCTTGGAGCGCTGTGCGTGGCGAGCTACTCCGGTGAACGTCTTCTTTATCGGGGGCGGGTGGGCAGTGGGCTCGATGCCGCCACGCTGAGCTCCCTCGAGCAGACACTGCAAGGTATGCGCGTGGACGAATTCCCTGCGTACGGCAGTCCACCCGAGGATGCCAAAGGGGCGGAATGGGTACGCCCCGAGCTCGTTGTCAGTGTGCGCTTCTTGGGTTTCACTGAAGGCGAAGTGCGCTTGCGCGCGCCGGTATTTCAAGGCCTGCGCGCAGATCTCAGCCCCGCTGATTGCCGTGCGGCGCCGCCCGATGAGTTGATTGAAGAAGCCCCCGCGTTGGCGCCCGCCGAACCCAGCCCACCACAAGCCGGCAGCGTCACCTCGCGCGTTGCGGTCAGCAACTCGGCAAAGGTATTTTGGCCCGACGAAGGCTATACGAAAGGCGATCTATGCGCGTACTACGCTTCGATCGCCGAAGTCATGTTG
>DATATR010000013.1:0-8860 GCA_036268695.1 Polyangiaceae bacterium
TCGAACGTATCCCAGCCCGCGTTGAAACCAAATGGATCAAAAGTCGTTGGTACGCCGCTGAACATTGCTGTCCGTCCGCTTGCTTCTTTCACCAGCTCACTGAGCAGCCGCACCGAATCGGCGATCCGTGAACTCGGATCCTCGACGCGATGCTCTGGTGGCGACAGACCGGTGAGCAAGGACGTGACCGTTGCTTGCACGACTACGCTCGGCGCACGATAGCCGCTGAAGGCGGTCGCGACGCGCGCGAAATCAGCTAGCGTGGAAAGCTTTCCGGCAGGACCAAACGGCGGTACCTGGCGGCGGTCGATGCTCGACTCCAACAGCAAAATTGCCGTTTTCGCGCGCGGAACGGCGATCTCGGCAAGCGGTTTCCGAGCGATGCTCGGATCGCCGAACGCGACGCGGCCTTCGCGCGAACCCTCAATCGCGCGAAACTCGATGCCGATCACCTTGCCCGCGAACGGCGCAAGATCGACCGCGAGCGGCGTCCATGAAGCGCCGTCGCCGCCGGTAACGCGATGGGTTTGGAGCGTCACTGGCTCCTCGCCATCTGCGACCACACGCACTTCAGCGGCGCCTTTGCCCGCGCCCCAAAAACCCAGCGCGACCTTCAAACGCGCGTCCGGCGCAGGGCGCAGCCAGCAGCGCACGGTGCTCGGCGCGCGCACGACCAATGCGCGCTTCGGTGCACCGTTGAGAACCACGTCCGCGACGATGTCGCCGAGCGTCGGCGCGGCGTACGCAGACGCCTCGGCGTTCCGCTCCGCGATGCGCACCCAATCGATTTCGCCCTGCGCTTCCCGCTGCCCGCGTGGAGCGCCGGAAAAGCTCAATTTTAGTCGATGATGCCCGCGGGCGAGCTCCGCGCCGAGCGGCGGGAGTGACAGCACTTTGGTCTCACCCGGCACCAGCTTGAGCGATCCGACGCGCTTGTCATCGATCGCGACTCCGAGCCACTTGGCGGCACCGCCATATACGCGCAGGCTGACGGTCGTGCCGCTGCGCGGATCGTCCAGCCAGAAGTCGTAACGCAGGGAACGACCGTACGCGCGCACGAATGTTTGCCCATCGCGCTCGGTATCCTCACTGCTATCCGAGCGCTCCGCACCGAAGTCACGATACGCCGCAGCCGCAGCCGTTCCGAGATCCAAGAGCAAGCCATCGTGGTCGACCTCACACCACGACAGATTCGGGATCAAATCGAAACGGTCGAGCCGGTCGAGACTTGGCCCCGATGTCGTCGGAGTCGCCAGCACGGGTTCGCCTGCGCTCGGATTTGGTGACGTCGTGTTCGTGCCGTGGTGACCGCAGCCGCAAGCGAGCTCCGCGGCGAGCACCCAGAAAAATCGGGAAAAGCCGCGCAGAATGCAGACCCGCGTGGACGCCGCACGACTCATCGCGGCGACGCAGGCGAGCTCGACGAATGACCGAGCAGGTCCATCACGTCCGCTTTGAAGTAGCTCACGACTACGTACGAAACCGCGAACGCAAGCAACAAAGTAAAGACCCAACCAACCCAGCTCGACCGCGCCTTCGACCGCGCGACCTGCGTCAACTCGGCTGAACCCGGCGCTTGCTCGCGCTTCGCGGCAACGGTCGGCGCCCGCACGTCATCCTTCGACTTCAACGTTCGGCGCGACGACGGCGGACGCGTATCCGCACGAGCCTCGATTTGGCTCGCGGCATTCGCCGCGTTGGTCACGGCGCCAACCGCGACCGCTTCCGGTAGCGACACCGCAGCCATCACCTGCGTCGCACCAATCGGTCGAGCAGGCATTGGCGCTGGCGAAGCTTCCGTCAGCGCGACCGCAACTGCATCCTGCATTTCAGGCTTTTTTTCGGCCTTTATCGCCGCCGGCAAAGGGCCTGGGCTCGCCGGCGCTCTGACCTCTGCGAGTGCTGCCGGCGTCAGCGACGGTTGAGTGGGCTTCGGTTTGGGTTGGGGCGTGGGCGCTGCCGGCGCGGACTCAGCTTTTCGAACCGCGGGCAAGCTCCCAACGCCTTGCAACGTCGCAGCTCCGGCGAACACGCCTTCCGCCGCCGCGTCCAACAAGTGATTGGCGGACGGTGTCACCTCGGGACTGAACGGCATCGCGCTCGCCTTGGCTTCGACGGGCATTGGTGCCAGCGCTGCCTTCGCGGGTTCGACGCGCGGAGGCTCTGGCGACTTCGCGGACTTCGCCGTCAGCGGCGCGGGCGGCTCGGGCAGGACGACATTCGATCCAGCCGGCTCGATCGCGGAAGCCGGTGCTGGTATGCCCGCATCGACTTGAAACGAGAACCAACCCTCGTCATCTTCGCTGATTTCTGGGGGTTTGGACGTAATTGCCGGAGGCGGCGCGATTACCTCACGCGCCGAACTTTCGCCCGCGGCCTCACGCGGCGCGACCACCGGCGGATTCGAACCCCGCTGCGGCGGCGGCGCGCTGTCCATGCGTTCGACACCACCAATCGCGCCACGTCGCGCGACATCGGAGAGCACGGCTTCGAGCAACCGCGGCGCGACCGCGCCAGTCGTGATCAATTCGCGCGGCGACGCGCCATCGATGATCTTCTGCAGCAGCCCGCGCGCCGGTTCCGGCGTGCAACCGAGGTAGCCGTCGACCGCCGCGGCGTCGATTTGCACGCGCGTGACACCGACCAGCGCGCCGGCAGCAATCGAATCGAGCGCTCGCCGAGCGCGTTCGATCGGAGCCTTCAGAATTTGTGCTGGAGAACCCGCGAAATCGCCGCGAAATGGCGTCGAATCTGGCTCGACAGTGAAGCGGCCGGCGCTCACGCCGAGCAGCGCAGCGAGCACCGCTTCACCGCGTTCGAAGCTTCCGTCCGTCGCGCTCCGCGTCGCGGAACAGAGCCTACCGCCGCGCACCTGCACTTCGTACAAATAGACTGCGTCCCGAATGCCCACGCGCACGTCGCGCTGACCCGCACTCGCGAGCTCGAGGATCAGCCGCGGCGTGAGACCATCGAGTCGTCCTCGCGCATCACCTCCAGCAGCGACTCGTTCTTCGACGCGTGCACGCGCGCGGAGCACTTCTCGCAGGCGCTCGGCCACCGTCGCGGCGGCGGCTTCTTTGCGTAGATAACCGTCGGCCGCACCGCCGAGCTCGCGCACGCGCTGCAGCAAATCTTCCTTCCAAGACAGCAGAATTACCGGCACATCGCGCACGGCGACGTCGCGCTTGATCTCGTGGCAAAGCGAAAAGCCGTCGAGCTTCGGCATCAGCACGTCGCTCACGACCAAGTCCGGCCACGCGTCGTAAGTGAGCGCGAGCGCGCGCGCCCCGTCGTGCGCTTCGAGCACTTCGACGCCCATCGCCCTCAATAGATCGCTCATGAACCACACGACCGCAGGATCGTCGTCTGCAACGACGATCCTCCGACCGCGCAGGGACACGCTGTCGCTCGCGCGGCTATCCGTCGCGATCGAGCCGCGCTCGCCAGCGCGCCGCTCATCGCTACCCCAGGCTGCGAATGGCACGGCGCCCTCGGGCCCACTCGAATCGAAGCGAACCGCGCCGCTCGAACGCAGCGTCACGAGCTCGCGCACGCGTGCGACCGCGCCCCAAACCGCGGCCATCACGTCGGCGCCGTCGCCGAAACCGACCGACGTGTTACGCGCGCTCGGCTCGACCGCCTCCAAAAGTCCGCGCCGCACTTCGGCCGCGATGCGGTCCGCCAGCCCCTCGACCGACAATTCGCCGACCGGATCTCGCCCCGTGCGCGGCTCCGCTGCGAGCGCGCGCAGCTCGACGACCGTGCGTTGCAAGGCTTCCGGACTCACCGGCTTGGAGAGCACTCGCGCTGCGCCGAGCGAAATGAACGACGAAGCCGCATCCGGGCTCGCAAAATCACCGATTACGACCAGCGGCACCGGCTCGACGGCTGGGTCTTTGGCGAAGGTTTCGACGAGCTCGCGCGCACCCGCGCGATCCGCGTCGATGATCGCCAGGTCGGGGCCGAACAGTCGCGCTTGCTCCTTCGCGCGCGCGAGCTCCTCGGTTCGCTCGCACTCGACGTGCGTGCCGGGAACTGCCTTGATCGCCTCCGCCAACGACTGCGCGCCGAAAATCAGTACGCTCAGCGGCCACGTAGTCGTCGCGCGATCGGCGCTCGCTTCCGCGGGCGGCCGCAGCGAAAGCGGCACACCGAGCACCAACGAAGGCAGCAAATCGAGCGCCCGCGCGACGTCGGCGAACTCGCTTTTGCGCAGCTTCTTTTCGGCTTCGGTCAGCGCTTCGGCCACGCTCGCGAAGCCGAGCACGCGCGACGCCGAAGCGAGCGCATGCACGCGGCGCAGCAGCCCATTGCGCTGAGCGGCATCGTTCGGCGAAACCTCCACGGCTCGCAACCCGGCACGCAAAGCCTCGACTCGGCGGCCCAGACTGCCGACGAAATCGCCTCGCGCACCCGTGAGCCGGGCTGTCTCTTCCTCGCGGGCTGGGACTTGCCCGACCATGCTCCGGCCGTACCACAGCCGAGCACCGCAAGCCGAGTTTTTGGTGTTTGGGGGCGCTCAAGCCGCCGTGAGTCGGGCAATGACCGCGTCGGTCGCGCCTCGCGTATCGAGGGAGCCGCCCAAATCCGGCGTCGTCTGTCCCGCCCGCACCACCTCGGCGATCGCTCGCTCGAGCTCCTCGCCTGCAGCCGCAAAGCCGAGTTCCCCGAGCAACATGCTCACGCACAAAAGACTAGCCACCGGGTTCGCCAGCCCGAGTCCGACCAGCTTCGGCGCAGAACCGTGGACCGGCTCGAACAACTTCACTCGCTCCGGATGATCTGGGTTCGAGCTCACACTCGCCGCCACGCCGAGCCCGCCCTGCAACGCCGCCCCGAGATCGGTGACGATATCGCCGAACAAGTTGTTCGTCACAATCACCTCGAACTGGCTCGGGTCGCGCACGAGCTCGAGGCACAGCGCGTCGATGTAGATGTGCTCAGCCGTGATCTCGCGATACTCCTCGCGTACTGCGTGAAATACGCGCAGCCATAACTCGTGCGCGTGGCGCATCGCGTTCGATTTGTCCGCCATGTGCACGCGGCCGCGGCCCGCACGACGGGCATACTCGAATGCCGCGCGGATGATTCGCTCCACGCCTTTGCGCGTGTTCACGTCTTCGTTGATCGCGATTTCGTCGGCGCTGCCGCGCCGCAATTGGCCACCGATGCCCGCGTAAATCCCCTCGGTATTTTCACGAAAAACCACGAAATTCACGTCTTTTGCCGTGCGCCCGCGCAGCGGCACGACGTGGTCCGAGAGCGCGCGAACCGGTCGCACGTTGGCATAGAGATCGAAACCAAAACGCAGCCCGAACAAAATGTCCCGCGCGTGTTCGAAGTTCGGCACGCGGGCGTCGCCAAGTGCTCCGAGCAAGACCGCGCCACAGTCGGTCGCGATCGCGTTGCGAACGTCGTCGGGGAAGGTGCTGCCGTCGCGCAGGTAGCGCTCAGCGCCGAGATCGAGCTGCCACAGATCGAGCTCGACGCCGCGATTGGTGCGAAACCACGCGAGCATGCGCACCGCTTCGGCAATGACTTCGGGACCAATGCCGTCGCCGCCGATGATCGCAATCTTCGTTTTCATCAGCCGCCCGCGGCGCGTTCGAGCAGCAAACGTAAAAGCCCGGCTACTTGCTCGGGATCGCCTTCGTCACCCTCGGGCAACAACACGCTCGCATCCACGACCGGGACGCCCGCGTGCGCACACGCCGCTTCGAGGACCTCAGATGCAGCCGAATCCAGCCGCGCGACGGCAGCACAGCTCGGCAAAACCAGTGCCCAGAGTGGAGCGTAAGCATCGACCAACGGCAGCCCCAACACGCCAAGCTCGCCGCCGTCGGCCAGGCGTAACGTAGCAAGCACGTGTGGGATCGGCGCGCCCGGCACGGCCTCCGTCGGAGTCATCGCGTCAGCGATGCGACTCACGGCATGCATCAACGTCGCGAGCCGCTGGGGCGAGGCTCCGACTGCAACTCGCGCTGGCGCGCGGAAACCACCGCGAGCGGCGCGCTTGGCTAAAGCTGCGAGCACCGTCATCCGCTCGGCGTCGGCCAACTCGACGCGCGCAGCACCCGCGGTGATGCGTCGCACCTGGCCGTTCTCGAGTAGCGTGCCGAGTGCTTCGAGCACGTCCAAGTCGGCGAGCGGCACTTCGTCGAGCAGTTCGGCCAGGGTGCGCGGCGAGAGCAGCACTTCGAGCACGCGCTGCGCGGCCTCGCGCTCGGCGGTTTCCGGCGGAACTATCGCCAAAAATGCGTCGTCCTCCGAGTTGATTGCCTCGCGGCGCGACCGAGTTTCGTCGATGTGCCGCATGCCTTCGAGCAATAGAGTTTGCGTCGGCAACATGATGCGACGAAGCGACTGCGCGGCGCCGCTCGCAAACGAAAACACACCCTCGGTCTCGCCGAGCAAACGATAAAGCGCCTTCTCGCCCTCCAGCCGGCGATACACGGCATCGACGATCTCGCCGTCTGCGAGCCGCACTTCGCCGGCTCCAGCTTGCGTCGTGATCGAGAGCGCGCCGCTGCGACGATTCATGCTCAGGAGCTGCAGCAAATCCAAAATCCCAATCTGCTGCAGGTTGCCGCGAACGTCGCCGCTTTCGGCTACGGCGGTGCTGGCGCGTCCCGGCAAGGCAAGCATGCGTCGCGCGATGTCCTCGACTTCGCTCGCGTCCAGCTCATCGGGGTAGAGCGCCCGGTTTGGACGATGATGGTGAAGTGTGAAGATCACGGTGCCCGCGAGTGCTGGATCTGCGGCAAATTTGGCCTTCAGGCCGCCATCCTCGAGAATTCGCGCCGCGGCGATCACCGCGTCCGGCGCTGCAGCGCGCGCCCGATCGAGCGCGCTCACCACGCCATCTGCAATCGCTACCTCCAGCCCGCGCGCGCGCAGCTTCGACGCGAGTACACCGAGCACATCGAAATCCGATTCCACGACCAACACCGAGCGCGACATCAGTCAGTCAACCTCAGGTCGGTCGCTTCCGACAATTTGCGCAGCACCAAATCGACGAGCAGCGGATCGGAAGCGTGCACCGCGCGCACGATGCTGCCCTCGGTTCGACCCAAGAGCACGTACGCGGCGTGTTCGGCGACTACGCACAATATGTCCAGATTCGCGCAGCCCTCGAGCATGGCGACGTCGACCGCGTCGAAGCGAATGCCTTCGCCGTCGCGACTGTGTTCGGCGCGCACCGCGCCACCGATGCTGATCCCCGGATGCACCGAGGCCACGACGCGCGTCGATCCGGCGCGAGCTGCTTCGGACACTGCTGCCAGGGCGAGACCCACCAAATCCATGGCAGGAAGTTCGATGTAGTGCGGCGTTTCGAGCCCGCGCGCGACGCCGGACGAGGCCGCGCCGAGCTGACCCAGCAGCGCATCGACCAGGCTCGGGAGCGACAAAGCGTGGAGGCGCAGGCGCGACACCACACTGCTCTGCGAAGCTTCCGCGCGATGCTTCGCAACGCGAAGGAGGCGCGAGAGGTCGCCGCCATCATGCGGGAATGTCGCGACACCGACCGAGACGAGCAGGTCATTCGCGACGGCTTCGGGTCTGCGTTCAGCGAGCTCGGCTAGTACGCGCCTTCGACAAGTGTGCGCGCCGAGTCCGCCAGTCTCGGGCAAGAGCAGATAGAATTCGTTCGCATCCACACGCGCGAGCACGTCCGTGTCGCGCACCGCCGACAACACGTGATCGGCGACGAGCACCGTTGGCTCGGTATTTCCCGGTGAAATCGCATCGAATTGCACGCCGATCGTGGCGAGCGCAAAACGCCGGTTGTGGCGACGAGCCATGTCGATCTCGCGTCCAGCGACGTCCACGAAGTACGCGAAGGTGTAGGCGCTCGAACTCGGATCTTTCATCGCGCCGCGGTGCGATTGTTCACGCGCGCCGATCAGCGCCAGCGCCGTCGTCGCTTGCGCGGCGATCAGCGGCAAGAGTGGGAACGCGCTGGCCGCGTCGCTACCGTCCGCCGTTTTTCCGAGCAGGACCAAGCCGCTCTGCTCGCGCCGTAAAGCGAGCCGCAAGGTCTCGAGCCCGCGCTCGCGCGCATGATTCAAGAGCCCCATTTCGTCGCAGAAGCTTGGCGTTTCGCCAGCATTTCCCGAATCAGCCACGCGCATCAATTGGCGCGATCCCTCGGCCGCCGGCACGTAAACGGCGGCCGATTCGACGCCCACGCCGGACACGAGCACATCGACCAAGCGATCAGCGGCTTCGCGACGCGTCGCCGACTCCGCGATCTCGGCAACTTGCTCGACGAGCGAAGCGTGACGCTTCGACGCAGCTGCGACGCGCTCCAAGCGCAAGCGCTCTTCACGTTCGGCCAGGCGCGTGCGTACGTCCGATAGCGCGTTCAAGAGCTCGTCGCCCGACAGCGGCATGACGAGCGTACCCGCACTGCCGAGCGCCGCGGCTTGCATGCCAAGCGCGAGACGATCGGCGCTGGTCAGCGCGAATACGGTGACATTCGGCGCGAGCGCGCGGATGTGATGCAGCACGGCGAGCCCGGCTCCATCGCCAAGCGTTACATCCACGAACGCGACGTCAGGGACTTGCGAGGAAATCCGCACCAAACCCTCGGCCAAATCCGTAGCCACGCTCAGCCGATCGCTCGATGGACTGAGCGTTCGGCTCATCAACTCGATGGCCTCCGCGCTAGACACAATCGCGACTACGTTCAGGTCGTGACGCGAGCCATTCGGTTCGGCGTTCACCGCACTAGAACCTGGCCGGAGAATACGTGATTCGCGGGTCCTCGCATCGTCACGTCGAGCGTCTCGCGTGCGACCGAGATGTGAAGCGAGCCACCAGGCAAGCGCACCTCGACTTCTTCGTCGAACGGCGCGCG
>DATATR010000014.1:0-6295 GCA_036268695.1 Polyangiaceae bacterium
TGCCCGAAGCCGATGGTCGAGAATTGGTTGGCGCTCATCACGAGGACGGCGGCGACCGTCACCTCACCATACTCCGCAGGCGCGATGAAGCGAGTGACGACCAGCGTGCCGATCAAGCCGACTGCGCGCGAACCCATGCCGGAAGCGATGGTCCAGAGCGCGCCGCGAACGGTATCTCGAACGAGCGCCACGAGTCAGGGAACCTGCAGCGAGTCGCCCGGCAAGAGCACGATGTTTTCTTCGGGATCTCGTCCGGACAAGATGTCGTCGTAGTTGACCGGGATGCGGCGTTCGCCGCGACCGCCAGCGACGCGCACGAGCACCATGCGATCCGTCGAAGCGTAGCGATTCGGGCCACCCGCGAGTGCAATCGCTTGCGCGACGTTCACGTATTGACGCGAAGTGTAGAGCCCCGGCCGCTCCACGTTGCCCGCCACGGTGAATCGGTAGCTGTTCACTTCGACCACCGAAACCGTGACCGACGAATCCCGCAGGATCGTCGCGACGCGCGCTGCGGCTTCTCGTTGCAACTCGGCCGCGGTGCGGCCAGCCGCGCGGAGCTCGCCGACGACGGGCATCGTGATCGTGCCGTCCGGACGAACCAGCGCGTCGGTCGAAAGATCTTCCGACTTCCACACGCTCAAGCGAATCACGTCCCCGACGCCAATCACGTACGGTTTGCCGATTGGGTTTTCTGCGGCGGCCTGCGCGTACTCTGCCTGTGCACCGGCACTCGGCCCGTGCGACGCACAGGCACTTACGATCAGACCAAGCAAAGAGATCCGAACCGCACGACACAACGTAAAACAGATCATTCTAGTTCTTCTACCTAACCTATTTTCCGATGCTCGCCATACCCGGAATCATAGCAATCATCATTTTTATTTATGCTCGACCTCAGGAGTTCTTCGAACACCTGCGCGTCGTGCCTTGGCTCTACGCGTTCTTCGCGCTCGCTTCGTTCGGAATTCTGCTCGATTTACGGGTAAAAAACGCGCGTCTATTCGCAACACCGCAATTCACTTGGGTGCTCACGTTCTTAATCTGGGCAGCATTCACGGTCTTGATTCGCGCGCCCGGTGGGGCATTCGATCACATCCTGGAATTGAGCATTTGTGTCTCGCTGTTTTTGCTAATCGCACATGGCGTACAGAGCTTTCGTGCGCTTCACGTCGTTGCCGGCGTAGTGCTCGCGATGGTGTTGCTCGTCTGCGGTGTTGGCGCGCATCAAGGCTTTGCGCCCACTGGCTGCGTGATCATCGATGAATCGAATCCCGGGGACATGGCGACCGGCAAACCGGACGGACGGCCATGTATCACCCCGCGCAGTTGTTACACGGGCGACTCGGAGCCGGGCGCCGACTACATGTGCGAGCACATCGGCTTGTTGGGCACGACTTCGGTCGGCCGCGGCCGCGTGCGCTACCGCGGTGTACTTCAAGATCCGAACGAGCTCGCGCTCGCGGGCGGCGCGGGATTGCCGCTCGCGTTCGGGTTCAGCCAAGAGAAGAAAGGCGGATTTAGCCGGCGTTTTCTGGGCGTGCTCACCTTCGTGTTGGTGTTGCTCTGCGCGGCGCTCACCGCCTCGCGCGGCGGGCAGCTGGTGTGCCTCGCCGTGCTCGCAGTGTACTTCGGCAAGCGTGCCGGCTTGGGCGGGATCCTGATCGCGAGTTTGCTCGCTGCGCCACTCTTGATCTTCGGCGGTCGCAGCGGACAAGAGGCGGACAGCTCCACGCTCGAACGCATGGGCTGCTGGGCAGAAGCGATTCAGATGTGGCGCGAGCACCCGATTCTCGGTGTCGGTCTCGGGCAGTTCACCGAGCACCACTATATGACGGCACACAACTCCTACTTGCTCGCGCTCGCCGAGCTCGGCTTCCCCGGTATCATCCTATTCGGTATCATCATTTACCTGTCGGCCAAGATCCCATTTGCGGTGTTGCGCCACATGTCTGCCCCGAGCTCTGAGTACTTACGGCTCGGCATGCCGCTCGCAAACGCTTGGGCCATGGCGCTATTGGCCGCTTTTGCCGGACTCGCGGTCGGCATCTTCTTCCTGTCCTTCACCTATCACTACGTGCTTTGGATCTATATCGGTCTTTCAGGTGCTCTCTATTCCGCGGTGCACCGGCACGACTCGACATTTCGAGTTCGCTTCGGCTGGAAGGATCTCACGGTGGTGACGATTGCATCTTTGGCAATCATCGTATTCGTTTTCTTTTACACGCGCTGGAAGCTCGCATGATCAGACGTTACCCGACACTCGTTGCACTCTGCTCGATCTTGCTTTCGTCGGTTTTCGCCGACGGTTGTAGCCGGCTCGGTTTCCATCGCGGCGCCTCGGAAGATCCGGTGAGACCGCGCTCGGCACCCGTCGCACTCGGCCCCGAGAAGCTCGACCTAGCGCCGGCGGCCGCCGGCACGCACCGCATCTTGCTGGACGCGGCGACGCTCGCGCGCTTGAAACAAGCCGCGGCACAGAAGACTCCAGCGTTTCAATACGTCACGCTGCGCGCGGATGAGGCGCTGGCGAAGCCGATCGCCTCGGGTTATCAGGGTTTCGAGTGGGCGGATTGCCTCGCGAGCCTCGCACTCTTGTGGCACGCCACGGGCGATGAGCGTTACGCCAAAGGCGCGCTTCAATACCTCAATGCGTTGCTCGACGATCGCTTTACCGTCGGCGATCATCAAGGTGGTGCGGACGTCGTTCACTATGACTCTGGCTATGGCATGCGCACATTCGGCGCCTACTCCGCATTGGCCTACGATTGGCTGCGCGGCGCACCGGGCATGGACGCGGCGCTGCGCGCGCGCGTGCTCGAACGCCTCAATCAATGGCTCGATTGGTACGGCAAAGAGGGTTATCTGCGCGATCACACGATCGCCAATTACTATTGGGGATATCTGAGCACGCTCGCATTCGCTGGCTTGGGCGCTGCCGGCGATGATCCGAAAGCCAATGAATGGATGAAGACGGCGCTCAGTGAGCTGTCCAAAAAAGTAATCCCGGATTTCAACGATCAATTGCGCGGCGGCGGCTGGCCCGAAGGCTGGCAATACGGTGAATACACCGCGGCCGAGATCGCGCTCGTATCGCAAGCCTTTCGCACCGCGGCTGGTGTCGATGTGGCGAGCAAATTGCCGTGGCTGGGCCAAACGGTCACACAGCACGCGCACGCGCTCTTGCCCGACGAGCAGACGGTCTATGACGGCGGCACTTGGGGCGAACATCCGGCGCGGCCGTCCGCGCTCGCGATGTCCGCAATCAGCATCGCACTCGACGGCGTGGACGATGCGCACGCCGCCGAAGCGCGCTGGCTCGTGGCGCACGCACTGCCACCACTGAAGCGCGAGCAAGCTTGGATTGGGTTGCTCGCGGAGCGTCCAGGCGCGTCCGAGCACTCGCCGCGCAGCGGCGCGACCAGCTTGTTCATCCCGGGACAAGGCCTGAGCTTCGCGCGCAGCGATTGGACACGCTCGGCAGTGTGGACGTCGTTTCAAGCCGGACCGCGCTTGTCCGAAGATCATCAAGACGCGGATCAAGGTCATTTCGAGCTGTTTCGCGGCTCGGACGGCTTAATCGTCGACGGCGGCGGCTCCGAAGGCTCCGCCACGATCAACCACAATACGTTGCTCGTCGACGACGGCGGCAAGGTCTTGAACTACGCGCCGAACCAGGGCGTGTGGGGAACCAAAGTCAAAACCAGCGCCTTCGGCGACGACGGCGTGGTCACGGTCGCGGTCGGCGACATCGGCGACGCATATGCACCCAAGTGCGCGCGGGACGGCTGCAAGAAGCGCTCGGTCGACAAGCTCGTGCGCAGTTTCGTCTATGTGCGGCCAGCGCTGCTGGTGATCGACGATCAAATCGAACTCGAGCGCGATGACATCGGCGTGGCTTGGGCCGCGCACCTGACGCAAAACCCGACCATCAACTCCGATCTCACGAGCGCCGTGATCGGCGCTTCGCGCGTCGACATCCGCACGCTCGAGCCGCGCGAAACTCCGGGCGTCGCGCTGCACGAACCGACGCCGTCCGAAGACGATTCACATCATTTGGATCAACCGTGGGGCCCGATGTGGCGCCTCGAAATCCAAAGCCCGCTCGGCAAACGCGAGCGCAGCTTCTTGAACTTCATCACGACGGGCCCGGCGACAGGGCAAGCACCGACGTGGCAACGCCTCGATGGAGACAATTTGCACGGCGGCGTTGGCCACGTCGAAAACAAAGCGATCGCCGTGCTTTTTGCAGCACCTGCGACTGACGGCAAAGTCGCGCTCGGCGGCCCAATCGACACCGTGGTGATTGCCGGGCTTGCGCCCGGAAACCACTACAGCGTGAGCACGGACGCGAGCTGCACGTTGAAACTCGCTCGGGCGCCCGGGTCGAGCTTGGTGGCGACTTCGGGGGGATTCGTGCGGCTCGCGGTCGGCGAATGCGGAGGCGCGCTGTGACGCTCCGTGCGTTGATCGTCTCGTACGCGTTTCCACCGGTTGGCGGAGCTGGCGTGCAGCGGGTGCTGAAGCTCGTGAAGTATCTGCCGCGCGAAGGTGTCGTGCCGACCGTGCTCACCGCGAGCGATCCTTCCGTGCCAATCAAAGATGCGTCGCTCGAACGGGATGTGCCGCCGGGCACCGAGGTGCTGCGCGTGCGTACCTTCGAGCCGGGTTACGGCGCGAAAAAACTAGCTTGGCAGGCGAGCGCGAACGCTTCGCCGTCGCTACTCTCTCGAGTGAAGCGCAGCGCGGTCGCGCTCGGACGTGGTTTGCTAGTGCCCGATCCACAGGTCTTGTGGTTGCCGTCAGCGCAGCAAGCGCTCCGCCAAAGGCTTCGCGCAAAAACTCCGGATGACGTCGTGTTCATCAGCGGCCCGCCGTTTTCACAATTCTTGCTCGCCGCGCTCGTGCGCCTGCACCCCAAAACCGCGATCGTGCTCGACTACCGCGACGAGTGGTCGACCACGTCGAGCGCGTTCGAAATGTCGGGCTCGGCCAAAGTCAGCGCGCTGCTCGAACGCGCGATTTTGCGCCGCGCGCACGCGGTCACCACCGCGACCGAAGAATTTCGCGGCGCGCTCTTGGCTCGCTTCCCATTCCTCGACCCCGCGCGCGTGATCGCGATCCCGAACGGCTATGACCCCGAAGATTTTCATCCGGAGTTGCCGGCTCCGCCGCAAGATCGCTTCGTGCTCACTTATGCGGGCACGGTGTTTCGGCTGACCAGTGCGCGCGGACTCGTCAGTGGCGTTCGCTTGTTGCACGAACGCGACCCCGAGCTGGCCAAGTTGCTCGAGCTTCGCTTCATCGGGCGCATCGTCGATACCGAGGCGCACTACTTCGAGGGCAGCGAGGCCATCGGTGTGCGCCAGCTCGGTTATCTCGATCACGCGCGTGCCGTCGAAGAGCTGGCCGCAAGCCACGCCGTGTTGTGTATTTTAGACGAAGTCAGCGGCGTCGAACGGATTTATCCGGCCAAGATCTTCGAAATCATGCAGCTCGGACGGCCGTGCTTGGCGCTCACGCCGGAGGGTGCACTGGCCACGCTCGTGCGACGTCATCGCGTCGGCGAGGTGCTCGCGCCGCGCGATCCGGAAGCGATCGCGACGGCGCTCGCGCGCATGCTGCGCGAGTTTCGGCAAGGCGCGCTCGTTTCACCTTCGCCGATCGACATCGAGCGCTTCGATCGCCGCAATCAAGCTCGACAATTCGCCGAGGTCTTCCGCGCGGCGAGCGAGCTTGCGCGCGCCGAATCAGCCGGCACTAGTTTTTTTCGACGCGCTTGGTCAGCGTGAGCACGTTGGGCATCTCGGGCGGGTTGCCGCGACGATAGCTGACTTCGTCCATGCACTCGCGCACGATGAAGAGACCCATCCCGGATTCGGGCAACTCGCTCATCACGAGCGGACGAGCCTCGGTCAAATCGAAGGCCGCGCCGAAATCGATCAGACGAATGGTGATGCTCAGTGCGCTGATTTCGAATTCGATCTCCACCCTACCGCCGCCGCCGCGATAGGCGTGAATTGCCACATTGTTGAATGCCTCGCCCATCGCCGACACGACGCGATCGTCGAAATCATGTTCTTCGCGGCTTGCTTCTTGCTTCGCGACGGCCATGGATCGCATCAGCCGACAAGCAGAAGCCGTGACGCGCAGCACGACGTCACGAAACAGCAGCGAGCCCGGAACGGAGAGCTTGATCATGTCCATGTCGTCGGCCCCGGCGGCACAACCATGGTACCAGATCTTCTCCGGATTGCTGCCCGTGAAGACGACGACCGTGCCGCTGTCGGTTCGG
>DATATR010000015.1:0-9899 GCA_036268695.1 Polyangiaceae bacterium
CTTCCTCGCCGCGCTCGTCGCTGATTTGCTCCGGCAACGCGGGACGAGCGCGGTGATCGCGGGCGACGAGCAGCCGCCCTCCGTGCACGCCGCCGCACACGCGCTCAACGTGCTGCTCGGGAACGCGGGCGGCGTGACGAACTATGCACCACCGGTGATCTCGGCGGCAGACGATCCGGAGTTTGGCTCGTTGCGTAGGCTTCGCGACGCGCTCGACGCCGGTCGCGTTCAAACCCTGATCTCGTTCGAGAGTGACATTGCGTTCACTGATTTCGAACTCGCTGGCTCGTTCTCGAAGGCCGAAGAAAGCTTATTTTTCGGCATCTCGCCGACGCGGACGGGCGCGCTTTCAACCTGGCAAATCCCGAGCGCGCATCAGCTCGAAACTTGGGGCGATGCGCGCGCGTTCGACGGCACGGCGAGCATCGTAGCGCCGCTGATTGCACCGCTCTACGACGGTCGCACGTTGAGTGAAGTGCTTGCCGCCTTGCTCGGAGAAGAGCCGAGCAGCGCGCACGACCTGGTCAAGAATTTCTGGCGCGAGAAACATCCCGACCATTTCGACGAGTTCTGGGAGCTCGCGCTGGCGCGCGGTGTGATCGCCGAGACCGCGACGGACGCAGTCGCCCTTCCGTTGCTCGACAGCGGTTGGCTCCCGGGACTCATGGCTGCGGGCGCCAGCTCGCACGGCATCGAGCTCTATCTCGAGGCTGACATGCGCGTTCACGATGGGCGCTTCGGGACGAACTCGTGGCTGCTGGAATTGCCCTGCCCGATCACGAAATTGACCTGGGAAAATGCAGCCTGGCTCGCTCCGTCGCTCGCTCGGCGCTTGGCCATCGAGAGCGGGCATGTCATTCGTCTGCGCGCAGGTTCGCGTTCGCTCGAGGTTCCTGCGTTGATCGTGCCCGGGCACGCGGACGGCGCGATCACGCTCGCGCTCGGCTGGGGCCGTGAAAATGAGGCTGGTAAGCCGATCGGCGTGAACGCTTATGCGCTTCGCGGCGCGAACGCTCGCAGCGTCAGCGTCGAGCCGACTGGGCGCCGCGCGGAGCTCGCGATCACACAAGAATCGATGCGGCTCGGTGACGTCGCGGAATCGATCTTGGTTTCGAGCACGCTTTCGCAGTACCGCGCAGCACGGCCCGCGCACCCAATCAAAAAACAACTCTCACTCTATCGTTCGGACGCTCCGGAGTCGGCGCGGCAGTGGGGCATGGTGATCGACTTGAACGCGTGCACCGGTTGCAGCGCGTGCGTGATTGCGTGTCAGGCAGAGAACAACGTTCCTTCGGTCGGCAAGGGCGGCGTGCTCAAACACCGTGAAATGCACTGGCTCCGGATCGATCGTTATTGGGCCGAAGAGCCGAAGGGTGAGCGCATGTTGGTGCAGCCGATGGCGTGCCAGCATTGCGAGAAAGCGCCGTGCGAGTACGTTTGCCCGACGGCCGCGACCGTGCATTCGAGCGACGGCTTGAATCAGATGATTTACAACCGCTGCGTCGGCACGCGCTTTTGTTCCAACAATTGTCCGTACAAAGTGCGGCGCTTCAATTGGTTCAACTATCACCGCGCGGAGCGCTCACCGCGCGAGCTAGCCGAAAATCCCGAAGTCACGGTGCGCGCGCGCGGCGTGATGGAGAAGTGCAGCTACTGCGTGCAACGCATTCGCTCGGCCGAAAATCGTGCGCGCAGCGAACACCGCGCACTCGCGGACGGCGAAGTGCGGACCGCGTGCGAGCAAGCTTGCCCGAGCCAAGCGATCGCGTTCGGCGACGTGAATCAGCCGAATTCGGCGGTCGCGCGGTTGCGCCAGAACCCGCGCGCGTTCGAAGTCCTGGCCGAGCTCGGCGCAGCGCCACGCACTCGCTATTTGATGAAGCTCACGAACCCGAACCCGGAGCTCACATGACGAGCGCGACCATCGAAGGTTCGGCCGCCGCCTGGCCCACGCCCGATCGCTCGCCCGCGGCAGACGAGCTCGCGCTGCTCCCCAAGTCGCAAAGCGATCTGGCGTTGACCCAAGAGTTGCTCGATTGCGTGCTGAAACCGCCGGCCTGGCTCGATCGCGCTATCGTCGTGACGGGGCTCGGTAGCGGCGTGCTCGTCGCGGCCGTGATCTACACGCTCATCACCGGCATCGGCGTGTGGGGCAACAACATTCCGGTCGCGTGGGCCTTCGGGATCACGAACTTCGTGTGGTGGATCGGGATCGGGCACGCGGGTACCTTCATTTCCGCGTTTTTATTGCTGCTCGAGCAAAAGTGGCGCACGTCCATCAACCGCTTTGCCGAAGCGATGACGCTGTTCGCGGTGATGCAGGCCGGGCTGTTCCCGCTTTTGCACATGGGCCGAGCTTGGTTTTTTTATTGGCTCGTGCCGTACCCGAGCACGATGAAAGTTTGGCCGCAGTTTCGCAGTTCGCTGACTTGGGACGTCGCGGCCGTCAGTACTTATTTCACGGTCTCGCTTTTGTTTTGGTACCTCGGCCTCATCCCCGATTTGGCCGCGCTTCGCGACTATGCGAAAGAGCCCTGGCGCCGGCGCATCTACGGCATCTTCGCGCTCGGCTGGCACGGCTCGGCCGCGACCTGGCGGCGTCATCGCATTGCGTACGGCGTGCTCGCAGGCATCGCCGCGCCGCTCGTGGTTTCGGTGCACAGCATCGTGAGCATGGATTTCGCGATCGGTCTCTTGCCCGGCTGGCACTCGACGATCTTTCCGCCGTACTTCGTGGCCGGCGCGATCTACTCCGGCTTCGCCTTGGTGCTCACACTGATGATCCCAGCGCGGCGCTTGTACCGGCTCGAGCACGTGATCACGCGCGATCACCTGGAAAAAATGGGCAAAATGTTACTCGTCACGGGCAGCATCGTGACCTATGCCTATGCCGTCGAGATCTACTCCGCGTGGGCAGGTGGGGACGCCTTCGATCGTCACATGCTCTTGCACGTGCGCCCGCATGGGCCGATCGCGCCGATCTTTTGGACCGTGATCGTCTGCAATTGCGGTTCGCCGCTCGTGCTCTGGAGCCGGCGCGTGCGCATGAGCGCGCGAGGATTATTCGTGGTGAGCCTCGCGATTCAACTCGGCATGTGGCTCGAACGCTTTCTCTTGATCGTGAGCTCGGAGAGCGCAGATTTCCTCCCGTCGAGCGCGCACTACTACCACCCGAGCTTCACCGACGGCGCGCTGCTCTGCGGCACGCTCTCGTTCTTCACGTTCTTGTTTTGCCTATTCCTACGCTTCGTGCCGTTCATTCCGCTGAGCGAGCTGAAGGCGCTCGAGTTCGAGCTCAGAGGTCGCTCGTGAGCGAGAAAATCCGAATTTGGGCGGAATTCTCGAGTGGCGCGGCGGTGCTCGGCGCGGCGCGTAGCATGCGCGAACGCGGCCACACTGAGCTCGACGCGTACACGCCGTATCCGATGCCGGAGCTCGAAGAAGTCGCAGCGCTGCCGCGGCCGCGTCTGCTACTGAGCTTGATCCTGATCGGTGCTTGCACCGGCGGCACGCTCGCATTTTTGATCATTTGGTGGACCGCGGCGGTCAGCTACCCGTTGAACGTCGGTGGCCGGCCGCTGAATTCGTTCATCACGGACATTCCGATTTTGTTCGAATCGTCGGTGCTCGGCGCGGCCGTGACGGCGTTCATCGGCACACTCGCGTTCTCCGGCCTGCCTCGCTTGCACGAGCCGCTCGACGAGCTGCCCGGCTTCGAACGCACGACGATCGATCGTTTTTGGCTCGGGCTCGAGTGCGAGCAGTCGGCGCGTGAAGCACTCGCGAGCGAATTGAAAGAACTCGGTGCGCTCGCGGTGCGACCGACGGGAGCTCGGGCATGAGCCGAGCCTGCGTTTTTGCGGCTTTGCTCGCCGTGGCCTCACTGTTCGGCTGCGATAATCGCCAGGCATTCGTCGTCCCCGAGCCCGGCCTCGAACGCATGCTGCTGCAGCCGCGCGCGACGCCATACGGACAATCGAGCGCGTTCAGTGACGGCCGCGCGATGCGCGCGCCCGTTTCGGACACGGTGCCGCGCGAGCGGCCGTTCGTCGGTCAACCGGTGCTCGAAACCGGGCGCGACAGCACGGGCTACGCGCTCGTGATTCCGATCGCGCTCTCGCGTGAGTCGCTCGAGCAAGGCCGCGCTGCGTTCGAACGCATTTGCGCGACGTGCCACGGCGTGCTCGGTGACGGCCAGAGCGTCGTCGCTGAAAAGATGGAGCTCCGCAAACCGCCGTCTTTGCACGAATCGCGCATCGCCGCGCTGCCACCGGGAAAAATCTTCGAAGTCGCGTCGCAAGGCTACGGGCTGATGCCGGGCTACGCCGCGACCCTTTCGGTGAGTGAACGCTGGTCGGTGATCGCGTACCTCGACGCGCTACGTTTGAGTCAAGCGGTGCTGGTCAGCGATTTGCCGCTTCGAGATCGCGCGGAGCTCTCGCGGAGCGAACCATGATTTCGCGGCGCGCGCTGACCCTAGCCGTACTCGCCGTCGTGCTCGGCGCGATCGCGTGGGGCTTCGACGTTTGGCTTCGGCCGCGCGCGGCCGCGTACAGCTATCTCGCGGCGTTCGGCTGGGTATTCAGCAGCGTGCTCGGCGCGCTCGCGATGCACGCGATTGCGCGCGCGGTGGATGCGCGTTGGTTCAGTGCGCTCAGCGCGTTGAACGGCGCGCTCACGTCGGCCACCGTCGTGTTGCCGCTGCTCTTTTTGCCGCTCGCATTGCTTTTGCCTCGGCTCTATCCGTGGGCGAATGCGCGGCAAGTTGCCGAGCATCCGGAGCTTCATCGCGCGGAGCTGTTCGGGCACGCCTGGTTCGGCGCGGGCTGGTTCTTCTTTCGTGCCGCCGTGTATCTCGCGTCGTGGCTCGCATTGGCGGAGCTGATGCGCCGCGCCGAGCGCGACGAAGCGCGGCGAGTCCCGTCGCTCTGGGCGCGGAACAAGATCGCGATCGGGGCGCTGGCCTTGCCGCTGCTCGGCTTCGGCGGCAGCTGGGCGGCATTCGACTGGCTCATGAGCGCCGTGCCCGGCTGCAACATGACGAGCTTCGGTCTCTATTTACTGATGGGAGGATTCGGCGCCGCGCTCGGGCTGCTCGGGCTCGTCGTGCGTTCGGCAAAACAGCGGCTGCTCGTGCCTCCGGAAATCGATCACGCGCATTCGCTCGCGCTCGGCCGCTTGCAGCTTTCGGCGGTTTGCTTGTGGGCGTACATCGCGGTCTCGCAGCTGATCATCGTTTGGATTGCCAACGAGCCGCGCGAAGCCGCGTTCTATCTGCCGCGCGCCGAAGGCGCCTTTTGCTGGATCGCCGGCCTCTTGATTTTTGGCCATTTCATCGGCCCTTTCTTGCTTTTGCTCTCCCGTTCCTGGAAACAAAATTGGCGCTTCGTCGCCGGGCTCGGCGCTTGGCTCGTGCTGATGCACGCGTTCGATCTTTATTGGTTGGTGGTGCCTAGCGCGGCGCGCGGCGCCTCGGTGCTGGACGCGGGACCGTTCTTGCTCTTGGGCGGCGTTTCGGTCGTGGTGGCGCACGCGCGTTCGCAACGCATCACGGCCATTCCCTTGCACGATCCCAACCTCGCTCGTTCACTCGCCTACGAGTCGCCATGACCGAAGAACCGAGCATCGCCCAAGAACCGGACGCGATCCCGCTTCGGCGTCACTTGCTGACTGCAGCGCTCGCGTTCGTGGTGGCGGCGCTCGGCGTGTTTGCGGCGAGGCAATTGCTTCACCACGCGCGTCGCGGCGAACGCTCGCTCTTGCACGCGCCGCTCGCTGGACTCGAACATTCGTCGATCGCGCAAACCGAGCGCGGCATCGAACGAGAAACAGCGCAGAAAAAACGGCTCTCGAGCTACGGCTGGGTCGATCGCAACGCGGGCCTCGCGCACATCCCGATCGAACGCGCGATCGAGCTCCGAGCGAAGGGCCAGCGCTGATGCTCGAGCTGTTCCGCGCCGCATTTCGTTTGCCTAGAGGCGCCTCCGCGTTCGCGGATCGCGTCGATTGGCTGCACTTTTTCGTGATCTCGGTAACCGTCGTCGGAGTCTTCGTGCTTTCGACGATCGCGCTCTATTTCGTGGTGCGCTATCGCCAGCAACCAACCGATGAATCGACTCCTGCGCTCCACGCGAGCGGCGCGCGCGAAGGCATGATCATCACCGGCACGCTGTCGCTGTTCGTGCTCTGGTGGGTGATCGGCTATCGGCAATACCTCACGCTGTACACGCCACCGCCCGGCGCGAGCTCGGTTTACGTCGTGGCCAAGCAATGGATGTGGAAATTCAGCTACCCGAGCGGAAACGTCTCGAACAACGTGCTCAGCGTCGAAGTAGGCCGCCCGGTGGAGTTGATCATGACTTCGCGCGACGTGATTCACAGCTTTTTCGTGCCCGCTTTGCGCGCCAAGCAAGACGTCTTGCCCGGCCGCTACGTCACGCTCTCGTTCACGCCGAAACTCGTCGGCACGTTCCCGATCTATTGCGCCGAATATTGCGGCATCAATCATTCGAGGATGCTCGGCGAGGTGCACGTGCTCGGAAGCGAGCAGTATCAACGCTACCTCGCGGACGCAGCCGCGTCGCGCTCGCTCGCCCAGATCGGCCGTGACGCCGCGCTCAAGCGCGGTTGCTTTTCGTGTCACACGGTCGACGGTCAGCGTCACATCGGGCCGAGCTGGAGCAGGCTCTTTGGCTCGAGCGTGGCGCTCACGGACGGCCAACACATCACGGCGGATGCCGCCTACCTCACGGAATCGATGATGGATCCAGCGGCGCGGGTCGTCGCGGGCTACTCGCCCGTGATGCCGACTTACCTCGGCACGCTCGATGCGGCCGAAACCGCGGCGATCGTCGAGTACATCCGCTCGCTACAAGATGGTCCGATCACTCCGAGCGTGAAACTCCCGGCAGTGCAAGTGCCGCTCGCCGCTTCGGCGCGGCCCAGCGAGGCTCCATGACGATCGCGGCCGAGCCCAGTTTGCAGAACGAGGTGCGCGCGCCGAGCTACGCCAGCGTGCACTCGACGATTCGCTCTTGGCTCTTGACGACCGACCACAAGCGGATCGGCATTTTGTATTTCATGGCCACGAGCGGCGCGCTCGCGCTCGGCGGCCTGTTCGCGATGTTGATGCGCCTCGAGCACCTCACGCCTGGCCCGACGATCATGAGCGCGCTGACCTACAATCGATTGTTCACGCTGCACGGCGTGACGATGGTCTGGCTGTTCATGATCCCGAGCATCCCAGCCACGTTCGGTAATTTCCTGTTGCCGCTGCAGATCGGCGCCACCGAAGTCGCGTTTCCGCGCCTGAATTTGCTGAGTTTTTGGATCTATGTCGCGGGCGCGCTGTTCGTACTCGCGTCGATGTGGCTCGGCGCGCTCGATACCGGCTGGACCTTTTACACGCCGTATAGCGCCCAATCGCCTTCCGCCGTCGTGCCGACGTTGATCGGCATCTTCATCGTCGGTTGGTCGACGATCCTCACCGGCATCAATTTCATCGTCACGGTGCATACGATGCGCGCGCGCGGCGTGGCCTGGATGCGCATGCCGCTCTTTACCTGGGCGATCTACGGCACGAGCATCATTCAAGTGCTGGCCACGCCGGTGCTCGGCCTCTCGCTCCTGGTCGTGATGCTCGATCACGCTTTTGCTTGGGGCTTGTTCGACCCCGCGCGCGGCGGCGATCCAGTGCTCTATCAACACCTATTCTGGTTTTACTCGCACCCCGCCGTTTACATCATGATTCTGCCGGCGATGGGCGTCGTGAGCGAAGTGATCTCGACGTTTGCCCACAAAAATCCCTATTCTTATAAAGCGATCGTCTATTCAACGCTCGGCATTTCGTTCGTGGGCTTCCTCACTTGGGGCCACCACATGTTCGTGGCGGGCATGTCTTCGTTCGATGCAGGCGCGTTCGGTGTGCTCTCGATGTTGGTCGCGATCTTCAGCGCGATCAAAGTCTTCACTTGGATCTCGACGCTTCGGCAGGGCTCCATCGTCGTGGCAACGCCGTTGCTCTACACGTTCGGATTTTTGGTTTTATTCATGTTCGGCGGTATGACCGGCGTGGCCGTCGCGACCATGAGCCTGGATGTGCACTGGCACGACACGTACTTCGTGGTGGCGCACTTCCACTTCATCATGGTCGGCGGCACGCTCACCGCGTGGCTCGCGGCGCTCCACTATTGGTTTCCGAAGGTCACTGGCCGAATGTATTCGGAGCGCTGGGCTTCGCTCGGCTTTGCCCTGGTTTTTAGCGGATTTTTTGCGACGTTCGTGCCGCAGTTTTTGCTCGGCAATGCCGGCATGCCGCGCCGCTATTACGAGTACCCGCCGCAATTTCAACTGTTGCATGTCGCGTCCACGCTCGGCGCGTCGATTTTGGCGGCAGGCATGCTGATCACGCTCGGCTATCTGACTTACGCGGTCTTCGCTGGACGGCGCGCGACGGACAACCCGTGGAGTTCGCGCTGCTTCGAGTGGCGCACCAGCTCCCCACCGCCCGAAAAGAACTTCGACGGCCCGCCCGACTTCGAGCTCGACGCCTACGACTACACCACGCCTTGGCGCGCGCGCGGAGAAGAACCATGAACGGCCTCGCGCACGCTCCGCATTTCGAATCGGCCGAACGCCAAGCGCACGCAGCACGGCTCGCCATGTGGGTCTTTCTGTCGAGCGAGCTTTTGTTGTTCGCGGGTTTGTTCGCGCTTTACGCCGCGGGTCGCGTGGAAAATCCGGCCGCATTTCGCGCGGGCGTCGAACACGCATCGAAGAGCATCGGCTCGATCAATACGGCGATCTTGCTCACGAGCAGCACTTCGGTTGCCGCGTCGCTCGAGTTTTTGGAGCACAAGCAGCGTCGCGCGTGCGTCCTGGCGCTGACTTTGACGATGCTGCTCGGCGCGAGCTTTCTCGGCCTGAAGCTGTACGAGTACGCACATCACTTCGGTGACGGCATTTTCCCCGGCGGCAGCGGCGGTTACTTCGCGGCGCATCCGATGCACGGTTTGGCCCTATTTTGGACGCTCTATTTCGTCTCGACTGGGCTACACGCAATCCACGTCACCGTCGGCTTGATCATCTTGGGGCTCAGCGCGCGCAGCGTCGCTCGCGGGCGGATCGACGAAACTCGAGCTTACGTGCTCGAGAACGCGGCGCTCTACTGGCACTTGATCGACTTGATTTGGATTTTCCTGTGGCCGCTCTACTACCTCGCATGAACGCCGCATCGAATCCCAGCTCAGCACTCGGTCGCACGCTCCGCACGGGCGCGCTGCTGCTCGTGCTCGCGGGGCTCAGCTATGGTCTTTCGTTCGTCGAGTTCGGCCGGCTCAGTTTGGTGATCGCGCTGGCGATTGCGGCGCTGAAAGCGTTGCTCGTGCTGTTCGTGTTCATGCAATTCGGCACGCTACCGGCTTCCGCGCGGCTCGGCGCGCTCTCCGCGCTGTTCATGCTGCTCTTGCTCGCGAGCCTCATGGCCGCGGACATCGCTTCGCGCTCGAGCGTGCGCGTGGCTGAACCCGCGCCGGGCAATGCCAACGAAATCCAAGCTATCTCGCAACCCTGAAGGGTTAGGCTGTCGTCACGCAAACCTGGTGCTCAAGGCGCGACGAGCACCACCACTTCACTCGAGTACGTCGTGCCGTCGGACCCCGTCACGCTGAAGTCGAATGAGGCGAGGCCATGGAAGCCCGGGCTCGGTTGGAACTGCGCGCTGTGGCCTTGCACGCTGACCGCGCCGTTTTGCGCCCCGCTCACGGCATAAGTCGGCGAAACGCTGCTGAAGCCCGTGGCGTACGCGGACAAATCGACGCTCACGGCAGCGCCGGCGCTCGAAGTCGCGTGCGGCTCCGCGAGCCAGTTCAAATAGTGCTCGATCAGCGTGTAGCCATCGG
>DATATR010000016.1:0-2549 GCA_036268695.1 Polyangiaceae bacterium
TCACCGGCCGGGTTTTGGTCTCCCCGACTCGGCAGATTTCACGCGACTGCAAAGCGCGCAATAACTTCGGCTGCATGTCGAGCGGCATCTCGCCGATCTCGTCGAGGAACAACGTGCCGCCGGAAGCAGCCTCGAAGCTACCCACGCGATCGCGCTCGGCGCCGGTAAACGCGCCGCGGCAATGACCGAATAGCGTGCTCTCGAACAGGCTCGGGGAAATCGCGCCACAATCGACGATCACGAATGGCTTGTCCGCGCGCGCGCCGAGCTTGACGAGCTCGGTCGCGACCAGCTCTTTGCCGGAGCCACTCTCGCCCTCGATCAGCACGGTCGAGTCGCTCGCCGCTACGCGTTCGAGCAGCGTGAACAATCGCCGCATCGCCGCTGATTTTCCGTGCAAGCCGCCAAGCGTGGTGCGCTGACTCAATTCGTCCAGGCGCGTCGGGTGGACCTCACGAATGCGCACCACGGAGTCGCCGACTTCGAGCCGGCAGCCGCTCTGCGGTAAGTCCGCGTCGCGCACGGTTACACCCGCGACGCGCATGCCGTTTAGCGAACCTTGGTCGAGCAAGTGCCAGCCCGTGCTGCTCCGCTCGATTGCCAAATGAAAGCGAGATACGGTCGGATCGGCCAAAATCACGTCGTTGCTCGGGTGTGAGCCGATGCGCACGTAGCCATTGTCGAACTCGAACGTTTCGGAACGTGGCGCGCCGGCTTCACGCTCGACCACGATTTGAATGCGCGGCGCGGGGCTGCCGCCGACCGCCGCAAAGTGCGGCACAGTCACCGAACGGGTGGGTTCTGCCACGGGCGGAGGCGGACGCGTGCGGCGCTCGAGTGACACGATGCACAGCATTAGTCGAAGTTTCAGCGCGTTCCCAACGGAATGTGCAGCGCACACCGAAGACGAAGCCAACTTTTAAATCAATGACTACGCTGCGACGAAAAATCGGTTCTCAACAAATGGGCGCCGCCTCGTGTCACAGTCTTTAGCCAGCGATCCGCTCAGCTTCGTCCAAGCGCTCGTTCACGAGTCGAATCAAGATGTCGCGTAGCTGCCTCACGGCGAGCGCGCGATGACTGATTCGGTTCTTGTCGTCTTCGGACAATTCGGCCATCGCGCGACCGTCTTGGCCGGCGACGACGAACAACGGATCGTAGCCGAAACCACCGTTGCCTCGCGGCGCCCGCGCGATGCTGCCTTCGCAGCTGCCCTCAGCCACATAGCGTTCGGATTCCTGCCACGGACTGACCAGCGAGAGCACGCAGCGAAAGCGCGCGCCGCGCGCGCCTTCTTCGACATTTTCGAGCTCGCGCAGCAGCGCCGCGTTGTTTTCCGCGTCAGTCGCGCGTTCATGTGCGAAGCGCGCCGAGCGCACACCGGGGCGGCCGCCGAGCGCGTCGACTTCGAGCCCGCTGTCGTCTGCCAGCGAGAGCAAGCGCGTGGCGCGGCATACCGCACGCGCTTTGATCAACGCGTTTTCCTCGAATGTCGCGCCATCTTCGATGATGGTGAGCTTTTCTCCGAGCACGTCTTGAGCGGAAAGAAATTGGATCGGCAAATCGGCGAGGAGCGCGCGAAGCTCCGCTAATTTCCCGCTATTCGACGTCGCCAAGACGATCGTGAGCAGCTCGGCCATGCTGAAGGCCGAGCATAACTCAAGACTCGAAATGACGCGACGAGATCAGGATTCAAGCGCGGCTCCGGCGCGCGCGGCGTCGGCCAAATGGATCCAAATGCGGGTGCCGCGCGGCAGATTCGGCTCGCAAGCGATGGTTCCGCCGTGTGCCTCGATGATTTGCCGTGTGATCGCCAGACCGAGCCCGGTGCCGTTGCTCTTGGTCGTGAAAAACGGCTCGAACAAGCGCGCGCGGGTGGCTTCGTCGAGCCCCGTGCCTTCGTCTGCGACGATGACGTCCGAACCGCCGCCGGCACCGGGTTTGACCGAAACCGAAACCTTGCCTCCGTTCGGCATCGCCTCGCGCGCGTTTCGCATCAAGTTGAACAGAGCTTGTTTGATTTGCGCTTCGTCGATCTTGGCGGGCACGGCTTCGGCCGCATTGTCCACTTCCAGCGAGACGCCTTGTTGCTCGATCTCGCGACGCATGAACTCGGCAGCTTCGCTCACGACTTCGCGCAAATCTTCGACTTCGAGTCGCTGCGGCGCACGGCGCGCGAACGACAAGTATTGTCCGCTCAAGTCGGTCAAGCGATCGACTTCTTTACGGATCGCGCGGAGCAGGTCGCGGGCTTCGTCTTTCGCGCCAGTGAGATCGTCTTCGAGCAGCTCGACGTTGAGCGCGATCGACGAGAGCGGGTTTCTGATTTCATGCGTGACGTGCGCGGCCATTTTGCCAATGGTCGCCAAGCGCTCGGCCTGGAGTAGCTCTTCGTTGGCGCGCGCGATGGCCGAAACCATCGCCTCGAAAGTGGCGGCAAATTCGCCGATTTCGTCGTTCGAAGCGATCGCCGGGCGCGGTTTCAGATCGCCGCTGGCAACGGCCTTCGCGCGTTCGGTGACGAGCGCGAGCGGGCGCAAGACGCGCTG
>DATATR010000017.1:0-28474 GCA_036268695.1 Polyangiaceae bacterium
ACTTCGGAGAGAGACGATGAAAGTTGGATTTATTGGTTTGGGGATCATGGGCAAGCCCATGGCGGCGCATTTGCTGGCGGCTGGGCACGAACTTTCGGTCTTCGCGCGGCGCGGCGCGCCCGAAGAGCTCACGAGCAAGGGCGCGCGCGCCTGCAAGTCGGCGCAAAGCGTGGCCGAAAACTCGGACGTGATCATCACGATGGTGCCGGACACGCCGGACGTCGAAGCCGTCTTGTTCGGTGAACATGGCGTCGCCGCCGGGCTCGGTGAAGGCAAAATCGTGGTCGACATGAGCTCGATTTCGCCGCTCGAAACCAAGCGCTTCGCCGCGCGGATCAACGAACGCGGCGCGCGTTACTTGGATGCGCCGGTCTCCGGCGGTGAAGTCGGCGCGAAGGCCGCCTCGTTGACGATCATGGTGGGCGGTCCGGAAGAAACCTTCGACAAGGTGAAACCGCTGTTCGAGCTGATGGGCAAAAATATCACCCTTGTGGGTGATGTCGGGGCGGGGCAGACTTGCAAGGTGGCCAATCAAATCATCGTCGCCGCGACGATCGAAGCGATCGGCGAAGCGCTCGTGTTCGCTGCCAAGGCCGGCGCTGATCCGGCCAAGGTGCGGCAAGCGTTGATGGGCGGTTTTGCTTCGTCGCGCATTTTGGAGGTGCACGGTGAGCGCATGCTGAAACGCAATTTCAATCCCGGCTTTCGCGTCGAGCTCCACATGAAGGATTTGAGCTTGGCGCTCGCGGGCGGACGAGAGCTCGGCGTGAGTTTGCCGGCGACCGCGAACTGCCAGCAGCTATTCGCGGCCTGCGTCGCGAGCGGCGGCAGCGGCTGGGATCATTCGGGTATGGTGCGCGCGCTCGAAGATCTGGCGAAGCACGAACTGGCAAAATAGCCGGCATCTCGAAACGGGCGCGGTGAGGGCTACCAGTCTCGCGCCGCGCCGGCAGCGCTGAACCAAAAAAAGATCGCAGCGCTGGCCTTTCGCGCGCGCTGCGATACTTTTGCGAGCGATGCGTGTCTGGCAAGTTTGCGACCTTTCGTTGTTCGTGCTGGCTTCGTGCGCGGTGTTCGTCGCGTGCGCGTCGGCGCAGCCCGTCGTGACCGAACAACCCGCGCTGGCTTCGCGCAACGCCCCTGCACCGAAGGGCAAACTGAACCTCGAGCAAGCTCGCAAGTACGTGCTCAAGCTCGTGAATCGCGATCGCGCGGACAACGGCTTGCCGCCCGTGACGTTCGATGAAATCGCCACGCGCGCGGGCCAGCGTCACGCCGAGGACATGGCGCGCGCCGGCTACACCGCGCATTGGGGCACCGACGGCTCGGTGCCGGAAGAGCGCTACTCGGATGCCGGCGGCACGGATTTCGTGCAGGAAAATGCGGGCTGCCTCGCGGACGGCCAAGCGCGCGAGATCGACGCCAAGCCCGTCTTCGACGCGGCCATGCTCGAACGCGTCGAGCACGCGTTCATGGATGAAAAGCCGCCGCGCGACGGCCATCGCAAAAACATTCTGAAGCCGGGACACACCTCGCTCGGCATCGGTGTTGCGCGGCCGAAGGGCGTCGATCTGGCCTGCTTGTCGCAAGAGTTCGTCGACGACTACGGCGACTACGGCGCGCTACCGAAATTCGCCAGCGCCGGCTCGATGCTGCACATCGAAGGCGACGTGAAGGGCAAAGTGGCGTTCGGCGGTGTCGGCATCGGGCGCATCGATCCGGCGAAGCCGCTCAGCGCTTCGTACCTGAACAGCACGTACGTGTACGCCGTGCCGTCCCCGCAAGATTTGTATTTCCCGAAGGGCTTCGTGACGAAAAAGCCGGTCGAGGTTTCCGGCAAGCACTTTCGCATCGACGTCCCGCTCGGCAGGGCCGGACAAGCCGGACGCTACGAAGTCAGCATTTGGGGCAAATTCCCGGGCGCCGGCGAGCAGCTCGACATGATCAGTCTGCGCGTCGTGAACGCGCGGTAGTGCCTCGGCTCGGAAGTGCGTTCCGGATTTCCGCGGCCCCCAAAAGTGAGGGCCGCAGAATCCTTCAGCACGCCACTTCCTTGCTCAGTACTCAATCTGTCTTGACGTACGACAACCCGGAACGGAGTTCCGGGCCGCCGTACTAGGGGCGCTGATTCGAAGACCCGAAGCTTGAGCGCCGCTGCACGTACAACGCAGGTAGCCTGTCGAGGCGACACGACGCGATGCGCGAGAAGCTCACACGCTGCTGAAAAGTAGTTTCAAGTCAGCCTGGCACTCCGAAGCGGCACGCGGCCGCAATTCGTTCTATGATTTTGTTTTTTGAGAGCTTGCCTGTACCGCGGCACAATCAGTTACAACTCATGTTGGAACCGTGACTCGGCTTCCCGCTCGCGCCTTCGAGTGTAGTTCTTAGGAGCACACATGAAACTCTTGAATCGTTCGATTTGGCTTGGCTTCTTTGCGTCGTCGTTGCCGCTCGCGGTCGCGTGCGGATCGAATGATACTTCAGGGTTATTCACCAACGCCGGCGGTGACTCGACGACGGGCGCGGGTGGCTCATCGTCGAGTCTTGGCGGCAGCGTGAGCTCGCAAGCTGGGCAGAGCAGCGCGGGCAATTCGTCGAGCTCGAGCGGTGCGGGTGGTACGAGCAGCGTCGCAGGTCAAGGCACCGGCGGGAGCGTCGCGGGCGACAGCAGCGTTGCCGGCACTTCGCCGAGCGCCGGAACCGGCACGGGCGGGGACACCGGGGGCATGAGCACCGGCGGCGCGAGCGGCTCGAGCAGCGCGGGCGACACGAGCATGGGCGGCACGACCGCGGGCAGCGGCAGTGCGGGCGACACGAGCATGGGCGGCACGAGTAACGGAGGCACGAGTAACGGAGGCACGAGCAGCAATGGAGGTGCGAGTGGGTCGGGTGGAAGCGGCGGTCTCGTCGATCCGTGCCCAGAAGGCACTGCACCGCAAGACGGCTCGCTGTGCCTGACGCCGACTCCGGACAGTTGCTTCTATCCGGGCACCGCGTGCAGTTGCCTGACGCAGGCGAACACCGTCGGGCGCCGCTTCGGCTGCTACGGCAGCGGCGACAAGTGCCCCGCCGGCACGGAGCAGGATCCCGTACCCACGGACGGCGCTTCCTGCAAGGGTTTCGGCGGCAGCACGTGCCCCTATTCGGCGCAGGACTTTTGCGTCTGCGTGACGCCGGCCAGTAGCGGCGGCGCTGAGCCGCACTGGCAATGCACGACCGATCCAAACCCGGTCTGCCCGCCCATGCGGCCAGACAAAGGCGCGTTTTGCCAGGACGTCAAAGAGTGCGCTTATGCAGACGTCGAATGCTTCTGCAACGGTGCGAGCTGGACTTGCGAGTGAGCGCGGGCCGGACGCTAGCCGCGCTTTTCTAGGATCTGCCGCGTGAAATCGGGGTCGAGCTCGATGTTGCGTGTGGGATGCGCCAGCGCAGCACCAAACTGTTCGACCACTTCGATCACGCCGAGCAAGAGCGCTTGGCGAACGCTCATGAACCGATCGTAGTCGGTCAGCTCGCAGATCGCGGACAGCTCGAGGTTCAGCGCGGAATCGGTGATCGCGATCAAGCGCACGCTGATCGAAGATTTCGTGATCACTTCGTTATCGCGCAAGAGCGCTTCGATGCCGCTGATGATTTCGCCGACGCGCGCGGACGCGGAGTGCACCACGCCGATCAGCGCGTAGAAGCGGATGCGATCGCGCGCGCTCACGGTTTCGATGCGCATGTCCGCGAGCTTGCCGTTCGGAATCGTGATCAGCGTGCGATCGACGGTGCGAATGCGGGTCGAGCGCAGGCCGATCACTTCGACCGTGCCGCTCACGTTGTCGACTTGAATGAAGTCGCCTTCGCGAAACGGGCGATCGACGGCGAGTGAAAACGCGCCGAACAGATTTTCCACGGTTTTTTGCGCCGCGAGCGCCAGCGCGATGCCGCCGATGCCGAGCCCGGTGATGATGCTCGTGACCGAATAGCCGAGCTCGGCCAAGACGGCGACGGACGCGAAAGCCGCAACCGCGAATTTGCCCAGCCGGGCCGCGAGCAACAAAAGCGAGTGCGCGGTGAGCGAATTCTTCGCCCACTGCGCCGAGCTCACCGCGTGCTGCGAGAGCTCGACCGCGCGCCACAACGCCCAAAAAAAAGCGATCAAAAGCGCAGCAGAAAAACCACGCCGCACGAACGCGTCCGCCGGCTCGTACAAGCCGAGCCAAGGCAGGAGCGCGTAGCAAGCGACGATCATCCAGGCGAGCGTCGCGGGGCCACGCATGCGCCGCATCGTTTCGGCGCCATGCGCGCTCATCACGCGATGGATCACGACCCCCGAGAGCCGCGTGATGGCGAACCCGAGCAGCCAACCCAAAATCAAGAGTGGCGCGAGCGCGAGCCATTGCCACCACCTGAGCTCGCGCGGTCCGAAGCCGAGCAGCATCTTCGGCAAATGATCGAGCAACCAGCGATTTTCTAGGTGTTCGTACCATTCGTCGATGTGCCCGACGGTCGCGGCCGAAAAGACCCAGCGCGCGCCGCGCGCATCGACCTTGCGCACGAGCAGGACGGGCACCGGCTTGCCCGCCGCGCCGGTCACGTTGCCGAGCTCTTCGCGATCCGGGGCTTGCCCGTCTTCGGTGTCGCCGTGTGATTCGGGCGAGAGCTTATCGACGTCGATCCAGAGGTGGCGATCGAGCACTTCGCGCAAATGCTTCGCGAGCACTGGGCCGTCGCTTTGATCGACCGCGGTGAGGTCGAGGTAGCGCGCGGCTTTGCCGTAATCGCCTGCGCGCGTGAGCTTCGTGAAATCGCTCATGGCCGCGCGCGGGGAATCGGGGGCGATTTTTTCTGGGGGCGCCGCGCTGCTCGCCGCGGGCGCAGCACTCGTCAAAGGAGTTGCGGCGCGGGGCGTCAATGCGCTGAGCGGGCCCGCGAACGCCGATTCGCCGTTCGCTATGAGCGCCGCGACGAGCAGGGCAAACCCCAAAATAAAAAATGGGACTGTGCGTCGAATTGCGGCATACGCACGGCGCACTCGCGAAAGCATCACGGTGCCCAGATTTCGGCCAAACGCGCGCCGCCGCAAGCGCTATCCGTCGGCCGAAATCGCGCGGAAAAAGCCGCGCCGAGGCGCGGCACTTTCGTCACTTTTTGAGCAGCGCCTTGAGCGTCGAACCCATGTCGCTCGGGGTCGGCGCGACGCGCACGCCCGCGGCTTCGAGCGCCGCGATCTTGTCTTTGGCCGTGCCTTTGCCGCCACTGATGATCGCGCCGGCGTGGCCCATGCGCTTGCCGGGCGGCGCGGTCGTGCCCGCGATGAAGCCTGCGACCGGCTTTTTCATGTGTTTGCCGATGTACTCCGCGCCGCGCTCCTCGGCGTTGCCGCCGATTTCGCCGATCATGATCACGCCTTCGGTGTCCGGATCTTCGTTGAAGAGTGCGAGCACGTCGACGAAATCCATGCCCGCGACTGGATCGCCGCCGATGCCGATGCAAGTCGATTGACCCATGCCGAGCGACGTCAATTGCCCGACCGCTTCGTAGGTCAAAGTGCCGGATTTCGAGACCACGCCGTATTTGCCGACGCGGTGAATGTGGCCCGGCATGATCCCGATTTTGCACGCGCCCGGCGTGATGATGCCCGGGCAATTCGGTCCGATCAGGCGACCCGGGCGGCCTTCGATCGCGCGCCGCACGCGGATCATGTCCATCACCGGGATGCCTTCGGTGATGCACACGGTCAGCTTCAAATTCGAGTCGAAGGCTTCGAGGATCGCGTCCGCTGCGCCGAGCGGTGGCACGAAGATGCACGACGTGTCCGCGCCGGTTTGCTTCACGGCTTCGGCGACCGTGTCGAACACCGGCACGATCACTTTTTTGCCGTTCGCGTCTTCGGCTTCGAACTTTTCGCCGCCGCGGTTCGGCGTGACGCCCGCGACGACCTGGGTGCCGTACGCGATGCATTGCCGCGCGTGAAACGAACCCGCGCTACCGGTGATGCCGGCGAACAAAACCTTCGTGTTTTTATCGACTAAAATCGCCATTTTTCAGAGAAGCCTCTCGCTCACGCGGCCTTGATCGCAGCGACGATTTTGCGCGCGCCGTCGTCCATCGTGTCGGCGGGCTGAATTGCGAGCCCGCTTTCTTTCAAGATTTTCTTACCCAGCTCGACGTTCGTGCCTTCGAGGCGCACGACCAGCGGCACCTTGAGCCCGAGCTCTTTGGTCGCCGCGACCACGCCTTCGGCGATCACGTCGCACTTCATGATGCCGCCGAAGATGTTGACGAAGATGCCTTTCACCTTCGAGCTCGACAAGATCATGCCGAAGGCTTTCTTCACTTGATCTTTGGTCGCGCCGCCGCCGACATCGAGGAAGTTCGCGGGTGAGCCGCCGTGGTGCTGAATGATGTCCATCGTGGACATCGCGAGGCCGGCGCCGTTCACCAAACAACCGATGTCGCCGTCGAGTGAGACGTAACTGAGCCCCGCGTCTTTGGCTTCGAGCTCGACCGGATCTTCTTCGGCCTTGTCCATCAGCTCGATCCACTCTTTGTGGCGGCCGGCGGCGTTGTCGTCGAAGTTGATCTTCGCGTCGAGCGCGACGACTTTGCCTTCTTTGGTCACGACCAAGGGATTGATCTCGCACAGCGAGCAATCTTCTTTTTCGAACAGCTCGGCGAGCTTCGTCAAAAGCTTCGCGAACTCGGCGATCGTCTCTTTCGGGTTCGGCGTGCCTTTGCCGATTTCCAGGCCATACGCGAGTTTCCGCGCTTGGTAAGCGCCGAGGCCGATCACCGGATCCAGGTGCTCGGTCAGGATTTTTTCCGGCGTTTTTTCGGCGACTGTTTCGATCTCCACGCCGCCCTCGGTCGAAGCCATCACCGCGATGCGACGCTTCTCGCGATCCACCACCAAACCCAAGTAGAGTTCACGCGCAATGTCGAGCCCCTGCTCGACGTACAGCCGCTGCACCTTTTGCCCGGCTGGGCCGGTCTGGTGCGTGATGAGCTGCATGCCGAGCAATTTCTCGCCCACGCTCCTGGCTTCCGCAGGCCCGCCCTTGACGACCTTGACGCCGCCGCCTTTGCCGCGGCCGCCCGCGTGGATCTGCGCTTTGACGACCACGACCGGGATCTTGGTCTCGTCGATCAACTTCTTCGCGGCTTGCTCGACTTCGGCCGGCGTGAACGCCGGATAACCCTTGGGGGTTGGGATGCCGTAGCGCTGAAAGATCTGCTTGCCTTGGTATTCGTGGATTTTCATCGGCTAAACTCAGGACTTGGCTTTGACGATGTCGACGACCTTCTGCACGCTGTCCGCGCTGGTCTTGAGCATCGCTTTTTCGGCTTCCGTGAGCTTGATTTCGAGGATCTTTTCCACGCCGCCCGCGCCGATCACGACCGGCACGCCGAGGTACAAGTCCTTGTAACCGTATTCGCCTTCGAGATACGCGGCGGCCGGCAAGATGCGCTTTTCGTCGTTCAAGTAGGCTTCGGCCATGGCGATCGCGCTCGAGGCCGGCGCGTAGTACGCGCTCGTGCCCATCAGCCCGACGATTTCGCCGCCGCCGCCGCGCGTGCGCTTCACGATCGCTTCGAGCTTCTCTTTCGAGATCAGTTGCTCGATCGGAATGCCGTTGATCGTCGTGTAGCCGAGCACGGGCACCATGTCGTCCCCATGGCCGCCGAGCACTGTCGCGCGCACGTCCTTGATGCTGGCGCCGGTTTCGCGCGCCAAAAACAACGCGAAGCGCGCGCTGTCGAGCACGCCGGCCATGCCCACGACTTTCTCGCGCGGCGCGCCGACGCGGCGCTTGTACTCGTAAACCATGGCGTCGAGCGGATTCGAGATCACGATCACGAACGCATCGGGACAGTATTTCTTGGCGTTGTCGGCGACGTTTTGAATGATCGGCAAATTCGTGCCGACCAGGTCGTCGCGCGATTGGCCCGGCTTGCGCGGGATGCCGGCGGTGATGATCAGCACGTCCGTGCCGGCCAGATCCTCCCAATTCGACGTGCCGGTGATCTTTGCGTCGCTGCCGGAGAGCGCCGTGGCTTGCTCGAGATCGAGCGCCTTGCCTTGCGCGAATTTTTCCTTGGCCGGGATGTCGAACAGCACCACGTCCCCGAGCTGCTTCGTGGCGGCCAAGTTCGCGAGCTCGCCACCGATGTTGCCTGCGCCGATCAGACCGATTTTATTTCGTGCCATGGTTCGAATCACTCCTCGGGAATTGCTTGCTGAAACGCCCAGGCTCGGGTCCTGCCCTAGGGAAAGCGACTTGTCGAGCTCAGCTTCGGCGCTTTTTCTGCAGCGCGCTCGAGGCGAAGTAGACCAGCCCGAATCGCGCAGCAACAACCCACGCGCCCGGGCTAAAACTCGCGCGATTGATGGCTATTTCTGTCTGAAACGCCGTGCGCGCGAGCGCGTCCCGCAGCCCGATCGTTGTGATTGCCACTGGTGTATGGTCGCGCGGGTGAAGTCACTCGGGCTGGTGCTTGGGCTGTTCGTCGCGGCCGCCGCGTGCGGCGGCGCCCCCGAGCCCGCGATCGCGCCCGCACCCGTCGCGAGCTCGGCGCCGGTCGCACATCGCGCGGCCGACGCGCCCGACGATTGCGCGCGGCAGCCCGGCAAACCTCCGCCCGATCCGCTCGAACGCGCATACACGGGACTCGCTGCCAAAGCGCGCTGCCAGCGCGAAGTTTACACCATCATGGGCGGCGTCACGCACTTCCTCGGCGTACCCTGCAACTATTGTCACCTCGTGCCGGACTACCGCGCGATGACTCACCGCAAAGAGATCGCCAATTGGATGGCCGCCGAGCTCATCCCGAAGCTCCGCAAAAAAGGTGGCGGCGAAGTCTGGTGCAACAACTGTCACACCAACGGCGACGAGGGCGTTGCCAAAATCCTCGGCGAGCCGCGTAAAGAATCTTTCGCCATCGAGTGGATGACCACCCATTTGGTTGAAGATTTCGAGACGGAAAAAGGCGCGCCGCTGCACTGCAAGAGTTGCCATCGCGGCAACGTCGGCAGCCCCGAATTTCAGGCAAAAATCATCCTTACAAACAATTTGCCGGCTGACTGAGTCAGCGCGACAAGCCCTTGAATTGAGGGCTGCCCCGCAGCTTCGCGTCGCTTCACGGCCGCGCGCTCGCGCGCGCGGGGCCCGCCAAGCGTCGGGCGTTCGCCCGCCGCGGGGGCCCAACGCTCCAACTGCGCGCACTGCGCGCACATCGTAGGTTCCGGTCGCACTGATTACTCACCGCGTTGCGCGATGTTCGAAACCCGATGACATGACGTGACCCGCGTCGCGATGTCGGTAATAGTGTCGATGACAGGAGCGCGAACATGAACGAGCGCAATTACCGAATTGGGTTGGTCGCGCTGGCATTGTCGGCCGGCGCGCTGAGCGTCGGCTGCGGCGGTTCGAACAAAGATAGCAAAGTTTCGGAGGGCAGCGGCGGCAGCTCGAATGGCCAAAGCGGCGGAGCGAACATCATCGTACCGGGCGGCGGCACTGACGGCACCGGCATCGGCGAAGGTGGCGCGAGCGAAATCGGCTCCGGCACTTTACCGCCTGGATTTACGGCCGCGAACATGTTCGGCGGCTACAAAGTCGGCGATCCGATCACGGGCACCGGCGCGGGCGGCACGGACGGCAGCGCTGGCTCGAGCTCGAGCACGACCGGTTGCGGCACGACGATCCTCGCCGTGATTCGCGATTTCAAACCCGACGGCAAAAACTTCGAAGGTCAAACCGGTGACGACCGCGGCCTAGTCGAACCAATGCTCGGCGCGGATCGCAAACCAGTCTGGGCGCACCCGACCACGCCGACCAAAACCGTCGCCGACCCGTCGCAACTCGACAGTTGGTACCGCAACGTGGACGGCTTGAACAAACCGTACACGCTCGAGCTCTGGTTCGGCCCGAACGACACCGACGCGAACAATCCGGTGTCGAGCTTCCAGAGCACCGCGTTCTTCCCGATTGACGGTCTCGGCTGGGGCAACGACGGCGCGGACAAGAACGGCACGATGCACAACTTCCACTTCACGACCGAGATCCACACCGAGTTCAAGTACAACGGCGGCGAGAAATTCAACTTCACGGGGGACGACGACGTCTGGGTGTTCATCAATAACCAGCTCGCGATCGACCTCGGCGGCGTGCATTCAGCCGAAAGCAAGTCGATCGATATCGACGGGCAAGCGACGATGCTGGGCCTGACCAAAGGTCAAGTCTATCCGTTCGACATGTTCCAAAACGAACGCCACACCACCGAATCGAACTTCCGCGCCGACACTGATCTCGAGTTCGTCGATTGCGGCACGATCGTGCCGGAAGTGCCGAAATAAACCAGAGTCTGCTATCGCTTTGGCTTGACCGAGCGCGAGACATTGAGGCTCTTCGTTTACGGATCGCTCAAGCGAGGCGAAGCCAATCACGGCGTGCTCGGCGGAGCGCGCTTCCTCGGCGTCACACGCACCGCGAGCGCGTTCGCGCTGAGTGAAATCGAAACCTTCCCCGCGCTCGTTCCCGGCGATCGCGCTATCGTCGGTGAGCTGTTCGAGTTTCCGCGCGCGCGTTTGCCCGAACTCGACTCATTCGAGGGCAGCGCTTACGTGCGCTGCGAAATATCGCTCGAGAGCGGCGCGGTCGCCACCAGCTACGTCGCGCGCGACGCGAGCGCGGGTGTGCCGCTCGCCGTCTCGGAATGGGCCGCGCCGATTCATCGCTGAATCCGGCTCCTGATTCGCCGGGCTGATCGCGGTTTTCGACGTCGCGGCGCGCGCAGGGCAAAGAGAAATCCCGGAGGGAGATAGCATTCAGCGAGCCCGGCACTAGTCGCGCGACTCGTAGACGTTCATTGCGGGGAGCTCGAGCGCGGTCAGAAAACCGCCGTTGCCGCAGCCGGTGTCGATGCCGACCACGTTTTCGCCAGCCCACAAATCAGTCGGGTCTTCTGGTGTGTAGCCGGATAATTCCGGCGGCAAATATTCCGTGCGCGTGTGCCCGAACACGACCAGCTTGCCGCGGTAGCTGCGAAAGAAATGGTCGTCCCGCAACCAGAGTAGCACGATCGGATCGGGCACCATGCTCGGATGCAAGAAGCCTTGCGGACCACGTGGCAAGCCGGCGTGCACGTAAATCGCGTGCTGGTCTTCGTACCAATAAGGCAATTGGCGAAACCACTGCACGACAGGCTCCGGGAAGAATTCGCCGGAATGAAAGATCATCGCTTCGCCCTGGTTCGGGCGCTCGTCCTCGGCGGGCACCGGGCCGCCGACGAAGGAGCGATACGCCGCGAGGCAGCCGTTGCCCGGCGGGGTCACGAACTCATCCCAACCGCGATCGATCACACGCAGCCATGCATCTTCGTGGTTGCCGCGCAGCGCCACGACTTTGGCCGGCGTCTGCGCGTGCAGCATGCGCACGAACTCGACCACCTGGGCCGACGCGGGGCCGCGATCGATGTAGTCACCCAGAAAAACCAGCGTGTCTTCCGCGTCCAGCTTGGGCAAGCATGACATCAACTTGAACAGGTGCCCGGTCTCACCGTGAATGTCGCCGATGGCGAACGTGCGATGTGCCATTCTCTCCTTCACCGTAACATCACCGCGCCATAACCGTCACGCGGCTTCGCGGCCGCTCCTTTGCGCGGTGAACGGGGCTGCTAAATTCTGACGAATGCAGACACGCTCAGGCTTGGCCGTGCTCGCGACTTTCGGGCTGGAGGCTTGCCTTTTTGGCTGCGAGGCGAGTCGAAGCTCGGCGAGCTCGCGCGCAGCCGTGCCGACAGCGAGCGCCTCGATGACCGCGACGCGCGAGCCGGTGAAGACGATTTACACGGCCCCGGCCGCGATGCCGGCGCCGACGGCTACTGCGTCACACGCCGCGACTCCGCCAGCGCAGCTCGATCCGGACGGTGACGACGACAGAGTGGCGGAAACCGGCGCGAACGAGCCACTCGGCGGAGGTCAGTTCGTGCGCGTGGGGCGAGCGCCGCTCGCGCTACAGCGCATCTGCGATTTGACGGCCTTTGGCGATGCGCTTTACGCCGCGCACGCGACGCGTCCGCTCGGGCTCGACGGCGCGACGATCACTCGCTATCGCCCGAGCGATAAACAGCCGTTCTCCGTCGCTTTCGATTGGAATCGTGCGGGTGAGCCGACGAAGGGCGGTGGCGCGGGGCAAGGGTTTTTGCGCGTGCATGCGAGTGGCGGGCGCTTGTTCGTGAGCGACGCGGATCCGCCGTACAACGGCTTCGGCATCTCGGAGCCGGGCACCGAGGGCTACGTCTTCGTGTCGAACGCGAGCGGCGAATTCGCCAAAGCGCGGATGCCGGGGCACTTGCCGCCGCGACCGCCGGACGACGAGCACGCGGGCGCGGCCGTGTTGCCGCGCGCTTATCACGTGATTGACGTGATTCGTTTTCGCGGCCGGCTCTACGCGGCGACCGGCTCGGTGCCGCCGGGTCAGCGCGCCTGGCACGGTGCGTCGCCCGCGGCTTTACAGGTCGAAAATCGGCTCGGCGAGCGCTTCGAGTATGTGGTCGACTATCCGAACCCATATCGAGACGGAGTTTGGCGGTTCACCTTTCTGGTGCGATTTCGCGATCGCTTGTACGCGGGACTCCAGGATTACGATCAGCGCGAGCCGAACGACTACGTTTATTTTGCGCCGCCGCGCGAGCGCGCTGCGATCGCACGAGAGGATCTGCACGCCGTGCGTGTGACCGAAGCCGGCACGGCGCAGACGCTGCGCTGGTACGCGGACTCCGGTAAATTGTATTGGATCGCGTACAACCGTGACGGCGTCGCGCTGCGTGTCACGACTGACGGAGATACCTGGCGCGTCGTGCCATTGCCGAGCGAACTCGGCGCGCCGACCGACATCGTGCGTTTCCGCGGCGCACTCTACGTGCTGCTCGCGCGCGGACTCGTGCGCCTCGACGACTCTTTGTCGAACTTCGTCGTGCTTTGGCAAACCCCCAATAAAAAATCACCTTTCGAGCTCGATGACGGCTTCTGCGCCGCACCACTCGGCGAGTTTCAGGGCGCCCTCTACGCCGGAGGCCAGCACGACGGCGCCCTGTATCGCTTCGACGAAAGTAGCCGCGACTAGAACGCGTAACCGACGCTGAACAGGAACCGTGGGCGCGTGCCGCCCCCAGCGATGATGTCGCTGGTCAAGTTCAAATCATTCGTATCGGTGGGCGGATGGCTGACCTTGGTCCATTGCAAACCGAAGCCGCCGCCGACGACGATGCCTGGGCCGATCACGCCTTGCCCACCGATGTCGATCGCGCCGCCGACGCTGGTGAACGACGTGTTCGGCTGGCCTTGCGCGAACGCGCCGCTTTCCGAATATGAACCGAACAAGAACGACGGACCGACGAAGAAACCGTTCGGGCCCTTGTTCCCCGTGTAGAAGCGATAGCCGAGCTCGCCGCCGAAACCATTCAACGAGCCGATGTCTTCGTTGTTCACGGTGACGCTGGCGTGCGTTAAAAATGGATTGATTGTGATCGCGTGATGCAGCGCGGGCAGGTACTCGCCCTGAATGCTGTAGCGGCCGATGGCGGTCGCGAGTGGATTGAAAACGATCGAAAACGTCTTCGGCTCCGGTGCTTCTTGAACCGGCACGAGCACTGCGCCTGGTGGAGGCGGCGGCGCGGCTGCTGGCGGCGGAGCCGGCGCGTCGTCGTCTTGTGCGAGGGCGAGTTGGGGACTGAGCGCGAGCAGGGAAAATGGCAGCAACGACGAGAAAACCACGGCGAGATGGCGCATTAGAACTCCTCTAAGAGACAAGACATGCCCTGGCCCGAGGCCGTAACGACGAGCCCGAGCCAACCCAACAACCGGTCACCCTCACGGGCAACCCCTCACGAAACAGACGGGGCACGTCGAGGCGATATTCACCGCCTAGTAAAAAAGTACGCGAGTCCGGCGGCAATCACCAACTGGTTTTACGTATTCTCAGTTTGAATCAGCGAACACACACTCGAGCACAAGCGGACCGAGCGAAGGGCAGAGCTGCTCCAGACTGCAGCTCGGCGCGTCGGCCAGCGGGTTTGGTGCGCGTTCGACGAGCGTTCGTACCGCGCGCCTCGCCTGCGGTGTAGTCTTCGCACCTAGCTCGTGTCCATCGTTACTGCGCAAGGCGTCCAGCGATCCTTTGGCAATCACGTTGTCTTGCGTTCGGCCGATATTTCGATCGCGCCGGGTGAGCGCGTCGGCGTGGTTGGCTTGAACGGGGCTGGAAAAAGCACGCTCGCGCGCATCCTGGCTGGCAGTGAACTCGCGGATTCAGGCGTCGTTTCGCGCCGGCGTGGCGCCTCGATTGCTTATCTCGAACAAGTCCCGCACTTCGACGGCGATCCCAGCGCGCTCGAGGCCGTGACCAGCGGGCTCGGCGGTTGGTCGCGAGCCGTTAGCCGTCACGAGGCGGCGAGTCGCGCTCTTGGAAATGCTGACGGCAATATCGCAACGTTGCTCGAAGAGCAGCAAGCCGCCGCCGCCGAAGTCGAGCGGCTCGGTGGTTGGGATCACGAGCACCGAGTGTCTGCGTTTTTGGATCATCTCGGTATTGTCCGTCGGGACGCCAAAGTGTCGAGCTTGAGCGGCGGCGAGCAGCGCCGCGTGGCGCTGGCGCGCGTGCTGATTTCGAGCCCGGATCTCGCGATTTTGGACGAGCCCACGAATCACCTCGACGCCGAAACGATCGAATGGCTCGAAGGATATCTGATCGACGCATACAAGAACGCGATCTTGCTGATCACGCACGATCGTTATTTGCTCGATCGCGTCGCGGAACGCACCGTGGAAGTCGCGAACGGCGAAGTCTACGCCTACGACGGCGGCTACGAGCGCTACCTCGAGCAAAAAGCGGAGCGCATGGCGCACGCCGAGCGCACCGAGCAAAATCGCCAGAATTTCTTGCGCAAGGAGCTCGAGTGGCTCAGCCGTCAACCGAAGGCGCGCACGACGAAGCAGAAGGCGCGCATCGAGCGCGCGGAATCGGCCAAGGCCGTTACGGCTCCGAGAGGCGAGCGCAGCGCGTCACTCGAGCTCGACGTGGTGCGGAGCGGCAAGACGATTTTGGAGCTGCGCGATCTGCGCGTCGAGATCGGCGGACGCACGCTGATCGAATCGCTCACGCTGTTTCTGACCGAGGGCGAACGAATCGGCATCGTCGGCCCGAATGGCAGCGGCAAGACCACGCTGCTCCGCACCTTGCTCGGCGAGCTCCCGCCCGCGGGCGGCAGCATGATTTTAGGGCAAAATACCAAGATTGCATATTTCGACCAGCGTCGCTCGGGGCTCGACGACGAAAAATCGATCTTCGACAACGTGGTCGGCGAAGGCTCACGGATCGAGCTCGGCGGCGAAGTGATCGAGCCGCGTTCTTACCTCGAGCGCTTTCTGTTCGATTCGCACAAGCAACGTCAACCGGTGGGCTCGCTCTCGGGCGGCGAACGCGCACGCGTCGCGCTCGCGCGGCTATTGCGTCAAAGCGCGAACCTCGTGATCTTGGACGAACCGACGAACGATCTCGATGTCGCGACGCTCGGTGCACTCGAGAGCATGCTGGTCGATTTCGGCGTGACCGCGCTCTGCGTCACGCACGATCGTTGGTTTTTGGATCGCGTCGCGACCAGCATTCTGGCGCTCGAAGACGGCGCACGCGCCACGCGCTATCCCGGCAACTACGACACGTTCCGGCGTCTCCGCGCCGAGGCGCAAAGCGAGCGCGCGGCAAGCGAGCCGCCCGCTTCGGCGGCTTCGCCGAAGACACGACCGACACGCGTAGAAGCCAAGAAAAAGGCCCTAAACAACGCCGAACAGCGCGAGCTTGGCGGCTTGCCGGATGCGATCGAAGCCGCGGAAAACCAAGTGCGCGCGCTGACCGAGACGCTCGCGGATCCCGCGACCTATGCGGGTGGCGGTAAAGACGTCGCGCGCATCACGGCCGAGCTCGAAGCGGCCAAAGCCGAAGTCGAACGCCTGAGCGTGCGCTGGGAAGAGCTCGAGTTGAAACAAGCAGAAGCGCGGAGCTGAGCCATGCCGCGCGCGAAGCCGAGCTCCGCGCGCCTTGGCGCGGAATTGTATGCGCTCACGCATCGCGGCAACGCAGGCGACATCGAGTTTTACGGCGAGCTCGCGCGTGGTGCCGATCGCGTGCTCGAGCTCGGCTGCGGCTATGGCCGGCTGATTCCGCGTTTGGCTCGCGCCGCAAATCGCGTGGTCGGGCTGGATCTGGATCCGGAGTTACTGCGCTTGGCGCGTCGCCGAGGGCTGAACCCCAAAATAAAAACTCGCAACGTGCAGCTGATCCGCGGAGATGTGCGGAATTTTGCCTGCGCCGCACGATTTCAGCGCGTGTTCATACCGTACAACGGGTTCTATTGTTTGCTCACGCAGCGCGACGCGCTCGCGTGCCTGCGCGCGGTGCGAGCAGCGCTCGACCGCGGCGGTCTCTTGGCGTTCGACGTGTGGAACGCGGCCGAGTTTCATCGCCGGCGTGAGCACACGGGCGCGGACGCCGGCGATGTGGCGATCGTCAGCTTGCGGCATGCGCGGCGGGTTTGGCACGTGTTCGAGCGCACGCGCGTGCGGCGAGCGGCGCAGCGCCTCGATGTGACGTACGAGTACGTGCCAGCAGACGGCGGCGACTCGCATCGAATCGAGATCCCACAAAGGTACTACCTCCTGCCCGAACTCGAGCAATTGTTGCGTCGCGCCGGGTTCACGCTCGAAAAGCGCTTCGGAGATTTCGATTTGGCGCGCTACACGCCGCGTTCGGATTTTTTGATTTTGGTTGCACGCGCGCGCTGAAGCTTCAGTGCGCTGCAGATAGTCGAGCCAAAATAGGCTCGATCGGCAGTTCGCATCACTCAGCGCATGGTGACGAGCTCTTCGGCCGCGGTCGGATGAATCGCGACCGTGCGATCGAAGTCGGCCTTGGTCGCGCGCATTTTCACGGCGACGGCGAAGCCTTGAATCATCTCGTCTGCGCCGCGCCCGATCACGTGCACGCCGATCACGCGCTCTTCAGTGCCGACGGTGACGAGCTTCATTTCCGTGATCGGTTTTCGGTCGGTGACGGCGTGGAACAGGTTCGTGAAGCGCGTGGTGTACACTTTGACGTCCTCGCCGTGCGCTTTGCGCGCGTCTTGCTCGCTGAGCCCGACCGAACCGAGCGGCGGATGGCTGAACACGACGCTCGGGATATCCGCATAGTCGAGCTTTGCTTCGGGTTTGCCTCCGAACAAGCGATCGGAAAGCTTACGCCCGGCGGCGATCGCGACCGGCGTGAGCGTGGCCCGGCCCGCGACGTCACCGAGCGCGTAGATGCCGGGCGTGCTCGTGTTTTGGAACTCGTCGACCACGACGTGGCCCTCCAGATCGAGCTCGACCGAACTGGTTTCGAGGCCGAGATTTTCGGTGTTCGCTTGCCGCCCGATCGCCCAAAATAGCGCGTCTGCCGGCGGCAAGGTGCGGCCGTCTGCCAGTGAGGCGACGCGCGTTTCGAAGGCGCCGCGCTCGACGCCGATCACCGTCGCGTTCGTGAGTACGCTCACGCCGCTTCGCTCGAGCGCATCGCGCAGGCCGTCCCCGAGCATGTGATCGAAGCCGCGCAGCGGGCGATCGTGGCGCATCGCGAGCGTCACTTGCGAGCCGAGTTTGTTGAGGATACCGGCGAGCTCGACCGCGATGTAGCCACCGCCCGCGATCAGCACGCGCTTCGGCGCGGCATCGAGCGCGAAGAAACCGTTCGAATCGAGCCCCAGATTGGCGCCGATCACGTCCGGTTGGCACGGTCTACCGCCAGTCGCGATGAGTACGTGTTTCGCAGCAAATCGTCGCTCACCAACCGCGACTTCGCGGGGCGCGACGAAGCGCGCGCGACCTTCGATCAGCTCGATCTGATCCTGCCTCAGGTTGGCGAGATAGATTTCACGCAGCCGCGCGATGTACGCCTCGCGCCTGGCGCGGAGGGCCGCGAAATCGTGGCCGCGCACTTCGAGCTCGAAGCCGTAACTTTTGGCGGCTTCGAGCGCTTCGCCGATCTCCGCCGCGTTCCACATCACTTTTTTCGGCACGCAACCGACGTTCACGCAAGTACCGCCGAGCGCGCTCGCTTCGACCACGGCCACCTTCGCGCCGTAACTCGCGGCGCGCCGTGCCGAGGCCAAGCCGCCGCTTCCGCCGCCAATCACCAAATAGTCGACGCGCTCCATGGGCATGGTCATCGAGCTTCGAGCCTCCGTTTGCAAGCGGCTTCGGCGGTAGTAATAGCACTAGCCTTGTTTACAGTTACAAACCGAGCAGTCGAGAGCGAACGATGAGCGAAAAACGAGAGCTGCGCATGGGCGTGATCGGTGTCGGCAGCATGGGCGCGGTGCACGCGAAGGACATGCTCGCGGGCAAGGTGGCGCGCGCGAAGCTGGTCGCGGTTTGCGACGAAGATCCCGAAGCGCTCGCACGCTTTCCGGAAGTGCAGCAATTTGCGTCGAGCCGCGAGCTGATCGCTTCTGGTGCGGTGGATGCCGTTTTGATCGCGACGCCGCACTTCGACCACACGCCGATCGCGATCGACGCGCTCGGCGCTGGTTTGCACGTGCTGTGCGAAAAGCCGCTCGGCGTGCACAAGGCCGATTGCTTGAAGATGATCGCGGCCTACGAAGCCCGGCCAAAGAGTGAACAAGTGTTCGCCGAGATGTTCAATCAACGCGCTGATCCGCGCTTCATCAAGTTGCGCCAGCTGATCAAGAGCGGCGAGCTCGGCGCACTCCGGCGCATGAACTGGATCATCACCGATTGGTTCCGCACCGAGACGTATTATCGGAGCGGCGGCTGGCGCGCGACCTGGCGCGGCGAAGGCGGCGGCGTGCTGCTCAACCAGTGTCCACACAACCTGGATTTGTGGCAATGGCTTTTCGGCATGCCGAAACGCGTGCACGCGTTCTGCGGCTTCGGCCGCTTCCACGAGATCGAAGTCGAAGACCAAGTCACAGCGTACCTCGACTACGACGGCGGAACGACGGGCGTGTTCGTCACCACGACCGCGGAAGCGCCAGGCACGAATCGACTCGAAGTCGTCGGTGATCTGGGCAAGATCGTGCTCGATGCGGACGGGCTCCGCTTCACGAAAAATGAAGTCTCGATGATGGAATTTTTGAAGACCAGCCCGGAGCGCTACACCATGCCGAAGACGACGACGGAGCTCCTGCCGATCGCGCCGGGTGGGCCGTTTCACAACACCGTCACGCGGAATTTCGTCGATGCGATTTTCGATGGCGAGCCGTTGATCGCGCCGGCGCCCGAAGGGCTCGCCAGCGTCGAGCTTTCGAACGCGATGATTTACTCCGGCTTGACGGGCCGCACGATCGAGTTGCCGCTCGACGCGAACGTGTATGCTGCGGAGCTCGCGCGCTTGGTCAAGGATTCGCGTTACACGAAGCCGGAAATCGTGCGCACCCAGTCGGACGACATGAGCAGCTCTTTTCGCTGAGATTTTCGCGTGCGATGCGCGCGAGTTCTTCGGGCCGCTCGCGTCGCGCGCGAATTGCTTAAAGACTCGAGTTGTTGCGCGGCGCTTGAATCGGCACGCGAGGCTACTCCGCGAGCAGTTTCAAGAAGCGTTCGCCATAATGTTCGAGTTTGGTCGGACCGACACCGGAGATGGTCAGCATTTGCGCGTTCGTGCGCGGCCTGACGCTCGCCATTTGCAGCAACGTGGCGTCCGAGAACACGACGTATGGCGGCACGCCGCGCTCCTTCGCGATTTCTTTGCGCAGCGCGCGCAAGCGATCGAACAGCGAGAGATCCGGATCGAGCGCCGGCTCGGTTTTTTCTGGCTTCTCGCGTTTGCGGTCGGTGCGGAGCGCGGCGCGTTCTTCGGCGCTGAGCCGCGCGGGCTTTTTGCCGAACAGCTCGAAGCTCTGACACACATCGCACGATGAACCGCAGGGCTCGAGCTCTTCGCCGAAATGCGCGGCGAATTGCGCGTGCCGGCAGGCGCGCGTTTCGGCCATGCGAAAGACCTCGCGGCACTGCGCGCGCGTGCGTTCAGCCTGCGCGTCGTCGTCGCTCGCGTCCGCGAAGCGATCGTAGGCTTTGACTTCGGACCACGAGTAGAGGAGCACGCAATCGCTGTCGAGCCCGTCGCGACCGGCGCGGCCGAGCTCTTGGTAATAGCCCTCGATCGAGCGCGGCATATCGTGGTGCACGACGAAGCGCACGTTCGATTTGTCGATGCCCATGCCGAACGCGATCGTCGCGACCACGACGTCGATCTCGTCGTTTTGGAATGCGTCTTGGACGCGCGCGCGCATTTCGCCAGCCATGCCTGCGTGGTAGTGGCCAGCGCGGACGCCGTGTTTTTTCAGGAACTCGGCCACCCCTTCCACGGTCTTGCGCGACAAACAATAAACGATGCCGCTCTGCCCGGCGCGGCTCTTGGCGATTTGCAGCACGGCTTCGCGTCCGGTGCGGCCGAGCGTGTCGCCTTTGGCGTGCGCGTGGAGGCGCAGATTTTTTCGGAAGAACGAACCGCGGTAACGCGCGGGCGAGCGCATGCCGAGTTGCTGCACGATGTCTTTGGTGACTTCGGGCGTGGCGGTTGCCGTGAGCGCGAGCACGGGCACTTCGGGGAAGCGCTGTTTGAGGCCGGAGAGGTTTCGGTACGCGGGGCGAAAATCGTGACCCCAGTGGCTGATGCAGTGCGCTTCGTCGACTGCAATCAAGCTCAATTTGAGCTCGTTCAGCGCGCGGCCGACCGAAGCCTCGAGCCCTTCCGGCGCGCAGTAGAGCAGCTCGTAACGACCGGCGCGCAGCTCCGAAACACGCGCGCGGCGTTCGTCCGGTGTGAGCGTGGAGTTCAAATACGCCGCGCGCACGCCGACCTCGGTCATGGCATCGACTTGATCTTTCATCAGCGCGATCAGCGGCGAGATGACCAGCGTGACGCCGCCCAAGATCCGCGCTGGGATTTGGTATGTGAGCGATTTGCCGGCGCCGGTCGGCATCACACCGATGCAGTCGCGACCGGCGAGCACGGTGTCGATGATTTCGCGCTGGCCGGGGCGAAAAGCGTCATAGCCGAAGGCTTCTTTGAGCACGGCGGCGGGATCGCTCTCCTTGTGCAGCTCGGCGCGTTCAGCCAACGAAGACGCGATTTTTTTTAGCATTGCCAAGAGGTCGGGCGAGAACGCGTTCGGGTTGCGTTTCCAGGCGAGGCGCAGCTCCGAAAGCTCGGCTTCGCACGCGCGCTGTTCGCCGACAGTGAGCACGCCGCTCGATTTTTGGGCGAGCTCGCTCGCGGCCTGTCGTACCGAGTCCAACGAGAGCTCGCTCAAAACAAAGGCCCACGCAAATCGACCCAGCCTTCCGGCCAGGCACGCGCACCGAGCGATTTGACCAGCGCGAATTGGCTCGGCGAAATCTCGAAATGCTTTGTCAGATGATTCAGGCGGCGAATCGGCGCCTGAACGTGGACGTAGCCGCTCGAGCCGTAAATGCTGGGATCCCCGAACAAGAAGGAAAATTCGATCCCGCGCTCGCGTAAGCCGCGATGGGCTCGTTCGAGTAAATGCCGCACGTGGCCGCGCCCGCGCTCGGACACGCACACGCAAACCTCGGCGATGCCGCCGATCGCGACGTCCTCACCGGCGACGCTGATGGTTTTTTCGTGCACCGCCAGGTGAGCCGCGAGCTGACCGTTCGCGGCTCGCAGCATATAACGATGCAGCGGCTGCTCCTGCGCGTAGCGTCGCGCCTTGAAGAAGGCGTTGTGCGGTTGATCGAAGCAGGAACTAATGAGCTCGATCAGCTCACGATCGAGCTCGGCGGAAATGTCCGGTTCGCGCGCGTATTCGAAACGGAGCGACGGGTCGGCGAGCAGCATCGGCGGCGCGCATTCTGCGCTCGATCGACCGACTCCGCCACGAAAAGCCCATCCGCGGCTCGCTGATAGAGCCGATCGACGCTGAGGAGTGAAGCCCCGTGAGCTCGCCGAAAAAGCGCAGCCGAACATGACGAGCGCGCGCGTAAACGAGCCATTTCCCGCGGGAGCGCGGCTATCGCACATCGATTTTTCCGGCCTCGATTGCTATAGTTCGGGCTTGCCTTGTCGAGGGAGCCTTAGCCGTGAAATCTAGCCGCGTCGGTCACTGGTTGCGCGTCTGCGCGTTGCTCGGATTGAGCTCGTTTGCGGCTTACGCCTGCGGCGGCTCGGAGTTCGCAGCGGGTGGCTCAGGCTCACCAGATGGCGGAATTTCCGGCAGCACGGGCTCCGCAGGTTCGTCCTCCGCGCCAGCGAAAGCGTGCAGCGGTCCCGAAGATTGCGACGACCAAGACCCCTGCACGATCGATCAATGCGGGGCCGACGGACTCTGCAAAAACGGCCCGAAGTGCGACGCGACCGAGAAGTGCTGCAACGGTTCCTGCGGCGAATGCTGCACCAAAACCGACTGCGACGACGGCGTGAGCTGCACCGACGACGACTGCCTCAGCGGTGCCTGCGCGCACGCGCCGAACAACGCGAGCTGCGCCGCGGACGAGTACTGCACTGCCGCCAATGGTTGCCGCAAAAAAGAAGCTTGCAGCGTCGCCGCCGATTGCGACGACATGGATCTTTGCACGGACGACAGCTGCACCGCGAGCTTGTGCGATCACACCGCGACCGACTGCGGCGCGGGCTCGCTGTGCTGCCCGGGCGTCGGCTGCGCCGAGTGCTGCGAAGACTCGCAGTGCAACGACAATGACCTCTGCACCGATGACAAATGCGTGGCTGGCAAATGCCAGAACGCGCCGCATTGTGCCGGCAACATCGCGGGAACCAGCTGTTGCCCGGCAACCGGTGCGTGCGGCGCGTGCTGCAGCGCGAATGACTGCAACGACCAAATCGACTGCACCAAAGACTCGTGCACCAACGGCACTTGCTCGAACACGATTGATCCCACGGCGTGCCCCGCTGGCTCGAGCTGCGATGTCAACGCGAAGACATGCGTGCAAACCGCGCAGTGTGTCAAAGACGGCGATTGCACGAGCAGCGATCCGTGTCAGGTCGGCAGCTGCGTGAGTGGGAGCTGCAGCTTTGCGACCTGCCCGAGCGGCGGCAAATGCTGCGGCGCGAGCGGCTGCGCCACGTGCTGCGGAGACAGCGATTGCGACGATTTGATCGCGTGCACGACGGACACCTGCTCCGCCGGCAGCTGTTCGAACACGCCGAACAACGCGGCTTGTGGCACGGGCCTCAGCTGTGACCCGAAGAACGGTGGCTGCATTCAGTGCAGCCAAAACTCGGACTGCAACGACGGCAGCGGCTGCACCGAAGACAGCTGCGATCTCAGCACGCACAAGTGCGTCAACAAATCGATGTGCGGCGGCAGCACTCCACTTTGTTGCGGCTCGGTTTGCGGTGCTTGCTGCGCCGACATCGACTGTCGCGCGAGCACGGGTCCAATCGCACAAGCGACTCCGATCGGCAGCAAGACCTGCCCGCAGCCGTTCTGCGATCTTTCGAGCCATACCTGCTCTTCGAAAACAGTGACTTGCGCTCAACTCAGCACCTGTTGCGCGACCGGTTGCTGTTCGGGCATCCAGCCGGGGTGAGCTGCCAAGCTACGTCCGCGCCGCCCAGGAGCTTCCTCGCCGCGGATTTTCCCGCGTAGATTCGTCGAATCACGCGCGGTGCACGATTGTTAGAACTTTTGCGCGCGTCGGGCGTCACAACGGGCATGAACGTCGTGCTTCGCTCAGTGCTTGGTCGCTCCGCGTTGATTTTGTTGGTCTGTGCGTCCGGTTGCTCGCGTGCGGTCGGCACGAACGAATCGGTGAAGGCGGTGGCGCCGCTGGTCACGTCGCCCGTCGCACCGGAAAACACGCCGGAAAACGCGCGCGAAGTCGAGCCTTCACCTCCCGCTCCGGTAGCGCCTCCCGCTCCGGTGGCGCAGCTCGATGGACCGAAGTTTGCTCCGAGCGTGGCGGCTGCCACGGCTCGACCTGGCATCAAAACCCAAGCCTCGGCTAAATCCGGGCTCGGTCTGAATGGGATTGGCATGGGCGCGGGTGGGCTCGCGGCACGCGGAGATTCCTCGCGGGCAGTTGGGAATGTTTGGGGGGCGCCGATCGCGGCGCGGCCGTCGAAGTCAGCGCCGCTCAGGCTCCAGCGCGACGCGGAGATGAACACCGAAAACTACGCGCACCACACGGACAACCCGTTCCTCGCCGTCGGCGATCAACCGCTTTCGACGTTCTCGGTCGATGTCGACACCGCTTCGTACAGCAACGCGCGTCGCTTTTTGAACGAAGGCACGTTGCCACCGAAAGACTCGATTCGAGTCGAAGAGTGGCTCAATTACTTCAGCTACGATTATCCAAATCCTGCGGCAAACGAGCCGTTTTCGGTCACCAGCGAGGTCGCGTCGTGCCCTTGGGATCCGGCGCACCGCTTGGTGCGACTTGGCCTGAAGACGGCGCCGATCGCTCAGGCCGCGACTCCGCCGCGCAATCTGGTGTTTTTGATCGACGTGTCCGGCTCGATGATGCCGGAGAACAAGCTGCCGCTCTTGAAACGCGGGCTCGGCATGCTCGCCGAGAATCTGCGCGCGCAAGATTCGATTTCAATCGTCGTCTACGCGGGAGCATCCGGGCTGGCGCTGCCGACGACGCGCGGCGACGATCGCGCGCACGTGCTGGAGGCGCTCGGTCGGCTCGAAGCCGGTGGCTCGACCAACGGCGGTGACGGCATTCGCCTGGCCTATTCGGTCGCGAGCGCGCACTTCGTTCGAGGTGGCATCAATCGCGTGATCCTCGCGACGGACGGCGACTTCAACGTGGGCACGTCGAGCGAAGGCGAGCTCCAGCGCTTGATCGAAGACGAGCGCAAATCCGGCGTATTTTTGACCGTGCTCGGCTTCGGCGAGGGCAACGTCAAAGACAGCACGATGGAAATGCTGGCCGACAAAGGCAACGGCAACTACGCCTACGTCGATTCGATTTCGGAAGCGCGCAAAGTGCTCGTGCAGCAAGCCGGCGCGACGCTCGTGACCGTGGCCAAGGACGTGAAGCTGCAAGTCGAATTCAACCCGGCGCGCGTCGAGAGCTATCGCCTGATCGGTTACGAAGATCGCGTGCTCGCCAAGGAAGACTTCAACGACGATCGCAAAGACGCGGGTGACATGGGCGCCGGTCACAGCGTGACGGCGCTGTACGAAGTGATTCCGAAAGGCGAACCAGGCACCCCCCAAAAAACAGATCCGTTGAAATACCAAACCGCGCCGAGCACCGCGCCGGCCGCGGCGAGTAACGAACTGTGCACGGTAAACATTCGCTACAAGGCGCCGAGCTCGGAACGAAGCCAAAAGTTTTCGCGCGTGGTGACGGACACGAACACGCCTGCCGCGCAAAGCTCGCAGGATTTTCGCTTCGGCGTGGCGGTGGCGGAAGCGGCGCTGGTGCTGCGCGGCGCGCCGGGTTTGAGCCACGCGAGCCTCGATACTGCGCGTGCGCTCGCGCAGGGCGCGCTCGGCAGCGACGCGAACGGCGAGCGTCACGAATTCATTTCACTGCTCGCCAAAGCGAAGTCACTGTCAGCGCCGAGTGGCGCAGTCGCCGTGCGCGCCGAGTGACGTTCAGAGCTCGGCTTTGAAAATCATCGAGCGGTAAAACGCGAGCTCGGCGATCGAATTTTTGATGTCGACCAGCGCGTCGTGTTCGCCGAGCGTGGGCTTCGGGAAGACGCCGGCTTCGCCGTACCAGAGCTTGGCCAGGATCTTGAGCGAGGTCACGTCGATCGTGCGATAGCTCAAATAGCCGCTCAAGCCCGGCATCCAACGATCCACGAAGCGCTTGTCTTGCCCGATGCTGTTGCCGCACAAAATAGCTTGAAAGCTGCACCAACCGCTGACGCGCTCGAGCAGCTTGCGTTCGGCCGCGCCGAGTTCGAGCTTCGATGCGCGCACGCGCGTGCTGAGCCCGGTCGTCTCGTGCATGTCGCGCACGAACGGAGTCATGCGCGCGAGCGCTTCTTCGGGCTGCCAGATGTCGCACACGAACTCTTCGAGTGGCTCGAGCTTCGCGTTGGTGATGATCAGGGCGGCTTGCAAAATGACATCGCTCTGCGCGTCGAGGCCCGTCATTTCCAAGTCGAGCCAAGCCAGATTGCCGTCCCCTTGCGTGCGTACGATGCGATCGCCCATGTGCTTGTGTCGTTTCTAGTTCTAAATAAGCCGTAAAATGCGGCTTATTTCCTGGATTTTTCTTTAGCCTGCGTCCGCGGCAGCACGATCACCGGATTTTTCTTGCGCCCACGGTACACCACCAGCGTTTTGCCAATCACTTGCGCAACAAGCGAGCGCGTGCGCTGCTCGATCTCGGGCGCGAGGTCCGAGGCCTTCGTCTCGTCGTCCGCGCTGATTCTGATTTTGATCAGCTCGTGCGTTTGCAAAGCGCCGTCGATTGCCGTCAGCACTGCGTCTGTCAGACCACCATGCCCGATTTGAACCACGGGTTTCAGCGGATGCGCGAGCGCGCGCAAGAAGCCCCGCTGCTTGCCGGTCAGACCTTTTTCCGTATCACGCTGTGCCGTCACGCTTTGCCTCTTAACTCAAATGGGTCCGAGGCACGAATCGACCGTAAATGCCGCGGATTCACGGCATATCCGAGCGCGAGTAGCGGCTTTGAGCACCGGCGGCCGCAAGCGGCGTGAGCGATTCGCGAACCCGGACGCCACCGCTCTGTGCGCGCGGCTGGAACTAGTTCCAGAGTCGGTCGGCCTTTGCGCGCACGGGCGAGCGCGCTTTCGCTCAGTGGAAGCTGCGCGAACAATGTACCGAATCACGACGCATTCTGCCGCTGATAGTTTTTTTTGATTTTGGGTGTGGCGCGCGTGCGCGCGATTTCGCGTCGTTGAAAAGTTGAAATCGCAACTGGATTCTTTTCGCTCAATCACGCCGCAGAGTGATCGATCGCGCGCTCGAGTGCATGAGCGGTGCACTCAGCGAAATCCAGGAGTAAATGATGGTTACATACAATCTCGCTCGCACGCTCGGATCGCTTGCTGCTCTCGGCATGCTCGGAATTTTCGCGTGCTCCAGCGCGCAGCAAGAATCCGGCGATGTCGACACCGTCTCTGAAGCGGTCACTTCGACCATTCAGGGCGAGTCGCAAACCTGGACCACGTCGTCGGGCGACAGCATTTCGGCGAGTAGCTCGAATGCGCGGCTGCAAGCGAACGCGACCGGCGATTCGTTCTCGTTCACGACGAACGTGTCCGCTGGCACGTACGGCGTCGTGATCCGCTATGCGAAGCGCAACGTGTACGGCAACTACAGCGTGCAGGTGAACGGCAAACAAATCGGCACACTTTCCGGCTACGCGAGCGGCTCGAGCGACGCTTGGAACACCGCGACGCTCGCCAACATCACAGTCTCGGGCGCGACCACGTTCAGCTTCGTGAGCACCGGCAAAGACAGCGCCTCCAGCGATTACGACATCAAGATCGACTACATCCAGCTCGCTTCCACGAGCGCGACTTCGCCGCCGCCGACCAGCACGGGCACCACCTCGCCGCCGCCCACGAGCACGGGCACTTCGTCGCCGCCGCCGTCGAGCGGCACGCCGAGCTGCACGATCCCGAGCGCGAGCAGCACGCAATCAGTGACCGCGACGATCAAGGTGAGCGGCACGCTCGACGGCGGCATGAAGCGCTACGTCGGTTCGGGCGCGCTCGGCACCTCCGATCAAAGCGAAGACCAAGATCCGATCTTCGAACTCGCGGACGGCGCGACGCTGAAGAACGTCATCCTCGGCTCACCCGCCGCGGACGGCGTGCACTGCACCGGCAACTGCACGCTTCAAAACGTCTACTGGGAAGACGTCGGTGAGGACGCGGCCACGCAAAAAGGCACGAAGAGCGGCCAAGTCATGACGATCAACGGCGGCGTCGCGAAGAACGCCTCGGACAAGATCTTCCAGCACAACGGCCCGGGCACGATGGTGATCGAGAATTTCTGCGCGCAGAACTTCGGCAAGCTCTATCGCTCGTGCGGGAACTGCAAAACTCAATATCAGCGCAACGTCACCGTCAACAACGTGGTCGGCGAAACTGGAAAGGATCTCGTCGGCATCAACACCAACTACGGGGACGTCGCGCACATCACGCACGTGACGGTCTCGAAGGTCCCGGTGATCTGCGACAAGTTCACGGGCAACGACACGGGCGCGGAGCCGCCGGAAATTGGCAACGGTCCGGACGGCAAGAACTGCGTGTACACGTCGTCGGACATCACGCAGGAGTGAAGTTGGTTAAAGTGGTTTCCCGGTGCGCGTCGCAAGCGCGCTACGAAATCGTCAGAGCGCAGCCATGTTTGCGCGCTGGGGACCACTGTCCAACCTAGACGTCTCGAGCTGGTACCGGTACCAGAGCGGACCATGAACGTTCGATTCCTTACGATGGCGGGCTTGACGGCGATT
>DATATR010000018.1:0-7002 GCA_036268695.1 Polyangiaceae bacterium
CGGGTGAATTGCTTTCGCTCGTGACTCGCGACGTGAAGAACGAAAACACCCGCTGACGGTTGCTTCGTTCTCTGGCTAGTTGGGCCCGCGCCGTTCGTTCGGTGGCGGGCCCTTTGTTTTTGGGCTCCCCACATGGGTTCGGCGATGCCAGAGCCGGTTCGCGATGCAACGTCGAAAGTCGCCGGCTTTCACCTTTGAAATGCGCGCTTTCACCCATCTGGGAATCGAATTTTCACTCGATGCCCGAGTGTTTCAAGCGGTTGCGCATGATAACCTCGGTCTTCGCGCCAAGTTCCCGGAGAATATCGTTTCCAAGTGATCGCACCGACGTCCGCCAAAGCCCCGATGTTTGCCATCATCGTCCACGAAAAGGGCGGGGCCGAGCGACGCGAGATCTTCGACGCGACCGAGCTCAGCGTAGGCCGAGTGCAGGGGAACGAGCTGATGTTGCCGAAAGGCAATGTGTCAAAGCGCCACGCGCGGCTCTTGTATCGCGACGGACGCTTCATCGTCACGGATCTCAACAGCACGAACGGCACGTACGTCAATCGGCGCAAGATCACGCAAGCGACCATCGTGCGAGAAGGGGACCGAATTTACATCGGCGACTTCGTGTTGCGGATCGAAATGAGCGGCAGTGATCCGCTTTCGGCCGAGGAGCCTCGCACTGGGCAATCTCCGGCCGTGAGCTCGTCGCCGAGTCTGACGGACGGCATTTCGAATGTGTCGGCGCGCCCTTCGGATCCGGACGGCGATGACTTCACGCACGCCCCCGGCCCGCTCAAGATGCCGGCTCCATCGAGCCCGGTCTCTTCCGATAGCCCGGCGCGGCTCGAGATCTCGCACGAAGCCACGGGCACGCACAACGTCGGCCGCACCACGCAAGATGACCGCCCCGATCTCGAGCCGGCTTCGCTGCGCGATGTCGTGCGCGGCTTGGTCGAGCGCGTCGCGTCGCGCCTCGGGGACGTGGATTTGTGGGCTCCGGTGCCGCCGTCGCTCGGTGAACGCATTGACGGCGTGCTCCAATTGGTTTGGACCGAACTCGGCGAATTGCACGAAGTGCCGACCAGCGTGCCCGCGGATCGCGCGATCGAGCTGGCACGCTGTGAGCTCTGCGAGCACGGGCCGCTCACGGAGTTGATCGCGGATCCGAGCGTGAGCGAAATCGGCGCCACGCGCTTCGATCGCGTGCTCGCGGTCCGAAACGGCAAAAACTCGTTCGAGCTCGGCTTCTCTTCGGACCTGTCGCTGCGCTGGGCGATCTCGCGGCTCTGTGCCGAAGCTCACCTGCCGCTCAGTAAGAGCGAGCGCGAAAGCGTGGTCGAGCGACGCGTGCTCAGCGGGGTGCATTTGTCTGCGGTGCTCGGGTCGATCGCTGCGAGCGGCGCGTGCGTCGCGATCCGCAAAGCGCGGCGGATGAACGTCACGCTCGAAGATCTGGTGCGCCGCGGCGCGATTTCGCGCGCGATGGCCACGTTCCTGCAGCAATGCTTGGCAGCGCGCGTGAACGTGCTCATCACCGGCCCGCGTGACGGCGGAGTCGAAGCGCTGCTCGCCGCGCTGGCTCAGTCGACCGCGGAAGCACCGTCGGTATTCATCGGCGAGCGCGAACCGAGCGGCCCGGACGCCAATTTTCTGGTCAACGGCGTGGACGTCGAATCGACCGCGGGCGCGCTGCACGTCGCTTCGTCGCTGCCGGGTTCGCGCATCGTCGCCGAGCTGTTCAGCGGCGAGCTATGCGCGAAAATGGTCGAAGCCATCGCGGACGGCGCAGACGGCGTGGTCGCCGCGCGCTACGCGCCGAGCTTGCGCCGCGCGCTCAGTCGCTTGCCCGGCGTGGTCGCCGCCGAGCGACCCCAAATCCGGATCGCAGCAGCGCGCGAACTGGTGCTGAATGCGTTCGAGATCGTGGTCGAGGTCGCGCGCTTGCGCGACGATCGCCACCGCGTGCTGCGCATCGCTGAAATCGTCAACTCGACCAGCGACGAGATCCAAGCGCAAGACATCTTCACTTTCGTGATGGATCGCACCGCCGCCGGCGGCGCAATCGAAGGCGTGTTCTCGGCGAGCGGCATCGTGCCGCAAGTGGTCGACACGCTGCGTGCGCGCGGTGCAGCCGTGGAAAGCTCGATTTTCAGCCGCCCGCCGTCGCGTTAGCGAAGAGCGCTCATTCGCGCGCTTCTTCTTGCTTCGCTTTGGCGAGCTTCCGCCCCATCATGCGCTTCTTCAGCGCGCTGAGTTTGTCGATCATGAGTACGCCGTTGAGGTGATCGGTCTCGTGCTGAATGGCAACCGCGAGCAGGCCGCCGGCTTCGAGTTCAAAGGGCTGTCCGCTGCGATCGAGCGCGCGCACTTTGACGCGCTCGGCGCGTTTGATCTCTTCGGTCACGCCGGGGAAGGACAAACAGCCCTCTTCCCAAGTCTGCACGCCGTCTTTCTCGAAGATCTCGGGGTTGATGAAGACTTTGAGCGCACTCGGTTCGTCTTCGCCGGCACAGTCGACCACGAAAATACGGTGCGCAATGCCGAGCTGAGTCGCGGCCAAGCCGCAGCCGGGCGCCGCGTACATCGTTTCGGCCATGTCGTCCACGAGTGCCTGAATTTCCGGCGTCACTTCAGCGACGGGTTTCGCGACCTCACGCAGGCGCGCGTCGGGGTATTCGAGAATTTCGCGGATCATGGCGACTTCAGGCCAAGGTAACACTCGAGATCAGGGGTCGCAACCGTGCGGACCAGCAAACCTCGGGCTGCTTTGGCTCGTTCAGCTGCCGGTCAGCGTTCGCCCGGTTTTTTTCGGGTATGCGATCGGACCCCAAACGTAGGCGTCCGTGCCGCACAGCTCCCAATGCGCGGGATCGATTCGCGGCGCATCCGACGGGTTCTCTGGTCCCGCCCAATCGACCGCGCCCGGTCGACCGCGCGGTCCGAGCAGCACTGGCGCGACGAACACGTGCAATTGGTCCGGGACGCGATGCGCGAGCAAACTACCCGCGAGCTCCGAGCCGCCTTCGCACATCACGCTCACGACTTCGCGCGCCGCGAGCTCGCGGAAGGTGACCACCGGATCGCAGCGCCCCTCCGCGGTGGCCGGTACGCGGATCACGCGCACGCCGGCTTGCTCGAGCGCTTGCTCGAGCGCGATCGGCGCGCTCAGCGTGGTCACGACGCAGGTTGGAATTTGACCCGCGCTCTGCACCACATTGGCGCTGAGCGGAATGCGCAACTTGCTATCGACGACGACACGGATCGGATTGCGGCCCGGCAGATCGCGCACCGTGAGCCGAGGGTCGTCCGTGAGCACGGTATTGATCCCGACCATCACCGCGTCGTGACGGGCGCGCAGCGTTTGCACGCGCAAGCGCGCTTCGGGGCAGGTGATCCATTTCGACGCGCCGGTGCGCGTCGCGATGCGGCCGTCGAGCGAAATGGCGAGCTTCAGCGTGACGAAGCTCATGTGCTCGGTGACGTACTTGGACCAAGGCTGAATCAGCGCTTTGGCTTCTGTTTCCTGTACGCCGAGCGTCACCTCGACGCCGGCCGCGCGCAGCCGATCCATGCCGCCGCCCGGCACGCGCGGATCCGGATCGGGCACGCCGATCACGACGCGCTTGATGCCTGCCGCGAGGATCGCGTCCACGCATGGCGGAGTGCGGCCGTGGTGATTGCAGGGCTCGAGCGTGACGTACAGGGTTTGATCGCGCGCGGCGCTGCCGGCCTTCTTGAGCGCGACCACCTCGGCGTGATCGAGGCCCGCGGCTTGATGGAAGCCCTCGGCGATGACGTTGCCTTGCGCGTCGGCGATCACCGCGCCGACGTGCGGGTTCGGCGTAGGATCGCCGTTCGCACCGAGCGTCAGTGCGCGCAGCATCAGTTCGCTGTCGAGATCTTTCATCTTTCACTCGGCATCGCGCGCGCGCACGAGCTTGCCCATCTCGACCATGAATTCGTCGATATCGCGGAAGGACTTGTAGACACTGGCGAAGCGAACATATGCCACATCATCCAGAGTTTTCAGGCGGCCCATGACTCGTTCGCCAATTACGAGCGAGGGCACCTCTTTTTCGCCACTCTCCGCCAGTTCGCGTTCGAGCGCTTCGGCGTGCTCTTCGAGCGCGTCCGCCGAAACTGGGCGCTTGTTGCACGCGATGCGCAGACTGCGGAGCACTTTTTGACGATCGAACGGCTCGCGTTGGCCGTCGTTCTTCACCACCGTCGGCAACGTGTGCTCGACGCGTTCGTAAGTCGTGAAGCGGCGTTTGCACGCGTCACATTCACGGCGCCGCCAAGTCACGGTGCCACCGGCGGCGAGCCGCGAGTCGACCACGCGGCTGTCCATTTCGCGGCAGTACGGGCACTGCATGAGCTTCGTACCCGAGGCGAGGCCGCTCGGCCCGGTTAACCCTCGAACGCCGAAAAAATCAGCGTCACGTTGGTACCGCCGAAGCCGAACGAATTCGACATTGCGCGCTTGACCCGCCGCTGTCGCGCTTCGTTGGGCACGAAATCGAGCGGCACTTCGAGGTCCGGGTCCTGGAGATTGATCGTGGGCGGAATCATGCCGGTCTCGATCGCTTTGAGGCAGACCGCGGCTTCGACCGCACCGGCCGCGCCGAGCAAATGGCCCATCATCGATTTCGTCGAGCTGACCCAGAGTTTTTTGTCGAGCGCATGCGCGCCGAACGTGTTCGCGACGGCTTTGGCTTCTTCCACGTCCCCGATCGGAGTCGAAGTGCCGTGCGCGTTCACGTATTCGATCTGCTCGGGGTTGAGCTTCGCGTCTTTGAGCGCCCAGCGCATCGCGCGCGCGGCGTGAGCGTGATCCGGCGCTGGTTTGGTGATGTGGTAAGCGTCGCTCGTCGCGGCGTAGCCGATGACTTCGGCCAGGATTTTCGCGCCGCGCTTCTTGGCGCGGGTCAAGGTTTCGAGCACGAGCGTGCCGCCGCCTTCGCCGCAGACGAAGCCATCGCGACCTTTGTCCCAGGGGCGGCTCGCGCCTTCGGGATCGTCGTTGCGACGGCTGAGCGCGAACATCGCGCTGAAGCCCGCGATGCCAATCGGCGTGATCGTCGATTCGGCGCCGCCCGCAATCATCACTTCGGCATCACCGCGCTGCATCCAGCGCAAGGCTTCGCCGATGGCGTGCGCGCTCGACGAGCACGCGCTCGTGTGCGCGAGGCTCGGGCCGCGTAAGCCGAACGCGATCGAGACCTGGCCGGCGGCCATATTCGCGATCAGAGAGGGAATGAAGTACGGGCTGACCTTGCCCGGACCTTTTTTGTCGAGCGTGAGCGTGCAACGCTCGAGGTTCTCGAGCCCGCCCAGCCCGACGCCGATGAACACGCCCGTGCGATCGCGCTCTTCCTCGGTCAGATCCAATTGGGCCTGCTCGAGCGCCATCTTGGTAGCCGCCATCGCGAAAGTCGTGAAGCGCGAGACCTCTTTGATCTTTTTCCGCTCCATGAATTCGCCGGCGTCGAAGTTCTTCACTTCGGCGGCGATGCGCGTGGAGTAAGCATCGGTGGCTTCGAACAGGGTGATCGGTCCAACGCCACTCTGGCCGTTGACCAACGACTGCCAAGTCGGTTCCGTGCCCACGCCGTTCGGCGTGACCAAACCGATTCCTGTGACGACGACGCGTTCCATCTATTCCTCAGACACAATGGGCAGGGCCCGGGCTTCACCTAATTGGCTAACCCGGGCGGCTCGCATGCCCTGGGGCCGATCGCTCAGCTTGCCAGGTGCTTTTCGATGTAGTCGACCGCGTCTTGCACGCTCCGGATCTTCTCGGTGTCTTCGTCCGGAATGTCGATCTCGAACGCTTCTTCGAAGGCCAGCACGAGTTCGACCAAGCCGAGCGAGTCAGCGCCCAAATCGTCGATGAACGTGGACTCCGGCTTGATGTCTTTTTCGTCGACATCGAGCTGTTCTTTGATGATCCGCTTCACTTCGGCCGTTACGTTGCGACCCTCAGCCATGATTCCTCCAGGGGCGCCTCTACACCAGAGGCGTTCCCGCTTACACGTGTTTCTGTCAAACCGGGGCGATAACCCCAAAACTTACATGTACATCCCACCGTTGACGCGCAGGGCCTGGCCCGTCACGTAGCCGGCTTCGTCCGATGCCAGATAGACGATTGCAGCGGCGATTTCTCGTGCGGTGCCGGTGCGACCGAGTGGGACTGCGCTGAGCATCGACGTCTTTTGCTCGTCGCTGAGCCCGCTCGTCATGTCCGTGTCGACGAAGCCGGGCGTGACCGCGTTCACCGTGATGCCGCGCGAAGCGTACTCGCGGGCGAGGCTGCGCGTGACGCCGAGCAGCGCCGCTTTCGACGCCGCATAGGCGGTTTGCCCGGCATTACCCATCTCACCGACGATGCTCGACAAGAACACGACGCGGCCCGTCTTCGCGCGCATCATCGTGCGAATGGCGGCGCGGGCGCAGGCGATCGCGCCTTTGACGTTGACCGCGAAGATGCGGTCGAAATCTTCGTCCTTCAAACGCAAGAGCAGGCCGTCGATCGCGATGCCTGCGCTGGCAACCAAAATATCCAAACGGCCGAGGCGCTTCGCGACTTCGGCGATGGCTTTTTCGGCGGCTTCGCCGTTCGCTACGTCGAACTGCACGAGCTCGGCTTTGCCGCCGGCTTGTTCGATCGTTTGTGCGGCTTCGCGCGCGGCGCTCTCGTTGCTCACGTAGTTGATCACGACGTGCGCGCCACGCGCTGCCAGCGCCTCGGCCGCGGCGCGACCGATTCCGCGCGAGCCGCCGGTGACGAGAGCTACTTTGCCGCTGAGATCGAACATGTGAGGTCGCAAGAAAAGAGGCTATTTGCCGGGTTGGGCGCCGTGTTTAGCACGTAGCCGGCTACGTCAAAGCGGGAAAATCTTTTCGCGGCGCGAAGAATGCCGCAAAGCTCATTGAACCACTGGTTTTTGCGTCGGGCGCGTCGCGTCAATTTAGTCCGAGAAACTCGGCGATTTTAGCGATGCCATCCGCGTC
>DATATR010000019.1:0-19472 GCA_036268695.1 Polyangiaceae bacterium
TTGGAAGCCTGCCTCGAGAAACGCGCTCGCCGGCCCGAGCCAGAGCTCGGGCGCTCGAGCGTGTTCGCTTCGTCTCGGGAACGCTTCGATCGCGCGGGCACCCGACTTTTCGGCGAGCGCGATGCCGCTCCGAATCAGCGAACGCGCCACGCCGCGTCGGCGAAAATCTTCGTCGACCAACATGCAGCCGATCGTCAAAACGCCGTCGCGTGGGCCGTTGAAACAGGGGAGCCCTTTGTACAAACGCTGCTCGTAGAGCTTCGGAACTTGCTCTGCCGCGCAGAGCTTCATCCAGCCAACGGCCTGCTCGCCGGCGAGCGCGAGCACGCCTTTGAGCTCTGCTCGCTCGAGGCCGGACACGAACGCGGCGCGATTTTCCTCGGGCGCGTGAAAGATGCGATCGAGCCATGCATTCTTGTCGCCCGTGAAATGCCAGTACTGACAATGGCAGGGGGTGTTCGTGCGCGCGAACAAGTCGACGAGCGCCGCGGCATGACGTGCCTCGGCGGCTTCGAACACGAGTTCGCTGACGTTTGCTTGCGCGGTGTCCAACTCAGGATGGCGGGAGCGCCGGACCGTTCGGTGCAGTCAGGCGCTCGACAGCGGAGGCCAAGGTGAACAAACGCTCCTCTTGGAACGCCGGCGCGAGCAATTGCAATCCGACTGGTAGCGCAGGCTCCGAGCTCGTTGCCGCGGCCATGCCGCACGGCACGCTCAGCCCGGCGATGCCGGCGAGGCTCGCCGGCAACGTGAAAATATCGGCGAGGTACATCGCGAGCGGGTCGTCGACTTTGTCGCCGAGTTTGAAAGCGGGAGTGGGGCTGGTTGGCGCGGCAATCGCGTCCACCTTTTCGAACGCGCGATCGAAGTCTTGCTTGATCAAGGTGCGCGTCTTTTGCGCTTTGCGGTAATAAGCGTCGTAGTAACCCGAGCTGAGCACGTAGGTTCCGAGCAGAATGCGCCGTTTCACTTCAGGACCGAAGCCACTGTCGCGCGTCTTGCCGTACATGGTTTGAAGGTCAGAGCGGGGCGGCTCGATGCGCAAACCGAAGCGCACGCCGTCGAAACGCGCGAGGTTGCTCGAGGCTTCGGCTGTCGCGACGATGTAGTACGTCGCGATACCGTGGCGCGTGTGCGGGAGCGCGACTGGATGCACGCTGCAGCCTTCTTTCTCGAGCGCGTCGATCGCAGCGCGCACGCTTCTGGCCACGCACGGATCCAAACCCTCGCCAAAATACTCTTCGGGCACACCGATGCGCAGCCCTTTGATCGCCTTGCCGCAGGCGGCCTCGTACGCACCAACCGGTACGTTTGCGCTGGTCGAGTCGTACGGATCGACGCCCGCGATCACTTCGAGCATTCGCGCGGCGCTGCGCGCGTCGCGCGCGAACGGCCCAACCTGATCCAAGCTCGACGCAAACGCGACGAGTCCGTAGCGCGACACGCGCCCGTACGTCGGTTTGACGCCGACGATGCCGCAAAGTGCTGCTGGCTGGCGAATCGAACCGCCCGTGTCGCTGCCGAGCGAGCCCGCGGCCAATCCCGCCGACACCGCGGCCGCGCTGCCGCCGCTCGAGCCGCCCGCCGTACGACTCGGATCCCAGGGGTTGCGCATCGGGCCGAAGGCGCCGTTTTCGCCGGATGAACCCATCGCGAATTCATCCATGTTGGTTTTGCCCACGAGCACGGCGCCGGCCGCGCGTAAGCGCGCGACGACAGTTGCGTCGTAGGGTGGGCGCCAACCGTGTTCCGGCGTGGAACCGCCGCTGCCTTCAGCGTTGCGGCGCGTGAGGATCTTCGAGGCGCAGGTGGTCGGCGCATCGACCGTACAGAGCGCGTCTTTGATCGCGATCGGAACGCCTGCGAGCGGGCCGAGCTTTTCGCCGCGCGCGCGCTGCTGATCGACCGCGTTCGCGCTGGCGAGCGCGGCTTCCCGCGCGACGTGAAGAAATGCGTGCAGCTTGCTCTTTGCTTCGATTCGCGCGAGCGCGCGCTCGGTCAGTGCGACGGCGCTGATCTCCCCGCGCGCCACGCGATCCGCCAGTTCGGCGATGGGCAAATCCAAGACGTCATTCATTCTTCGACGAACGCCGGGACGGCGAACCCTCCGTTGCTGCTGCGGGGGGCGCCGCTCAGCGCGGCTTCGTTACTGAGGCACGGCTCGACCTCGTCCGCGCGCAACGGCGCACCAACCACCGCCACCTGCGTCGTTTCGGCGACAGACGAAGTGTCGAGCTCCGACAGCGAATTGACATACTCCAAGATGTTGCCGAGATCCTTTTGCATGCGGTCGATCTCAGCGTCTTCGAGCTCGAGCCGCGCCAGCTTGGCGACGTGCAAAACCGTTTCACGAGTGATGGCCATGATCAGCGGGCGCACCTTATCACTCTCGCCAATGCTTGGCATTCGACCTGAGCCGACCTTTTGGTCTAGCGTTCCGGCCATGTTTTGCGGCATTTCGTCGGAGCCGCCCGAGCTGCAACGGAGCGCCTCGGGTGGAGGCTACGGCCCGCCAGGTGGCTACGGCCCGCCAGGTGGCTACGGCCCGCCGAGTCCGCCGGGCGGCTATGGTCCGCCCGGGCCGCCAGGTGATCCTCGCAAGCCGATCTCGGGCTCGCCCGAAACGATGGCGCTCCATGCGCTGACGATCGATCCGAAGACGGGCTTGCCGCATGGCGAGAAACCACCGGCGAGCATCGCAGCGGTGGTGTCGCTCGTGTGCGGCATCTTGCTTTGTCTTGGACCACTCACCGGCATTCCAGCGATCGTCGCTGGGCTCGTGGCGCGGCAAGCTGCTCGTCAAAATCCCGCGAGCAGTGGCGGAGCCGGAATGGCGAGCGCGGGCATCGCGCTCGGCGCGCTGAATCTGCTGCTCAGTGCGATCTTGGGATTTTTGATGATCTATCAATTTTTGAAACCGCCTTGAGACGGAATCCGTCGGGCGCATTTGTTCAGGCCACATTTCGCGGCTGATTTTCCCGTATCCGTCCGCGCAACTCGGCATCGGCGCGCTCCGACTTCAGCCTCGTGCGCCAAGCTCCCAAGCCACTGCCCTGCTCGACGCGAGGAAGGCCTGTCGATATGCTCGCGGCCGCGCACGGACCGCGGCGCGTGCGGCGCCGGGAAGATATCTTGACCGAGTTTCGTGAATTTCAAGACGGCGAGCTGATTGCGGGGACGCGTTACCGCGTCGTGCGTTTGGTCGGCGTGGGCGGCATGGGTTCGGTCTACGAAGTCGAACACGTCGAGCTGGGCAAGCGCTTCGTGCTCAAAGCGCTGCTGCGCGAGCTCGCGCGGCGCGAGGATTTGGTGGCGCGCTTGCGCAACGAATGGCGCGCGCTCGCGCGCCTTCAACATGCGAGCATCGTGAACGTGACGGACGCTGGCACGTCGGGTAGCGGCGTTCCGTTTTATGTCATGGAGCGCCTGGACGGCGATACACTCGCCGCGCACCTGAAAAAGAACCGTCGACTGTACGTGCTCGACGCGCTCGAAATTGCGGAACAAGTACTGGAAGCGCTCGGTGCCGCGCACGACATCGGCGTCATTCACCGCGACGTGAAGCCGGCCAATATTTTTTTGGTCACCGGCGGCGGCGTAAAGCTGCTCGATTTCGGCGTGGCGAAGATCGCGGACGCCAGCGGCGTCGTGACTGCGCGCGGCATCGCGGTTGGAACCCCGCGCTACATGTCGCCAGAACAAGCGCGGGGCGAGCGGGTCGATGGTCGCTCGGACATCTACGCCACCGGTTTGATTCTGTTCGAGATGATCGCGGGCGTCGGCCCTTACGACGACGCTCGTGACGCAAACGAGCTCTTGCTCGCGCAGCTGGCGCGCGAAGCTCCGCCTCTGTCTGCGCTCGTTCCGGGCGTCGCGCCGGAGCTCGAGCGGATTCTTGCGGGCATGCTCGCGAAGGATTGTCGTGCGCGGCCGGCACAAGCGCGAATTGCCGCTGAGCAGCTGCGCGAATTCGTGGCGCGGTACCGCCGCTTACCCGCGACCGACGCGCCGACGGTCAGTGCAAACTACGGCGCTCGCACCGCCGTCGGCACTCCGGCTTCGAGCCCCAAACGCGAGCTCACCACTCGCCCTGACGGCGTCGCGCACAACGCCGCCGCGGATGAGACCGGTTCAGACCTGCTGCGCACCCAACCGATCGCCGGCGAGTACACGACGCAAATCACGATCACGGCCAACACCGGCGATTTCAGCACGGCCGGCGCGAACACGACGCACGTCTCCGCTCCAGCATTCGACGGCAGCACTACGCTCGAAATGGCAACACTCGTGCCCGCGCGCACCGTCCCTTTGCTCGGCTTCGCGCCCGTGCAGTCGCCACTGGAGCGCCCCGATCGTACGGAAATCATCGGCGACTTCACGCCGCCGATGCCGCTCGATGCGATCGCCACGCGCACTCGAGTTCCGATTGTCGATGTGGCACGACCAAACAGTGTGACGCCGCCGCCCGTCGTCGCTGCCGGTCGCGCGATCCGATCCGGCGGCCCGGGAACATCGCGTTCCGGGCTGGCTGCGGTATTTTCCGCGGTCGCTATTGTGGCGGTGCTGGTGACCGGCTTTGCGATTCACCGAGCGCGCGTTTCTGCTGTCGCTGCGAGACCAGCTCAGGCCGCTGCCGCGCCTCCGCAGCCGGAACCGGCAGAATCGCCGATACCGGTCGTCGCGTCCGGCACGGGCACCGAAATCGCGCAGCCCGCGGCTACTCCGCCGATCACCGCTGCCGCGACTGTGCCCACAGCTGTCCTGGCCGCGCCGAGCCCGCCTGAAACGCGGGCACGTCCGGCCGCCACCGCGCCAAACTCCGCAATCATTCCGAGCGCGAAGCCAGCCCAATCGGCGCCAAGTGGGCCATTTCTGCGCGCCGCGGTCCCGGCGCCTGTGGTCAGTAGCCAGCGCACCAAGCCCAAAGCGACGCACGTGGATCTCGGGCTGCCTGCCTCCGGCTTGTAAAGCGCGACGTTGCGGTTGCGTGGGCGCGGCCCGTGCCGTAAGTTCCGCGCCCCTTCGCATCCGGCGAGGGAGTTCCAGGCAATCCAAAAAACCACACGCCCCACACGCGACCGATCGAATCCGGTGCTCCCTCGGGAGTTGATTCGAAGGCGGGGCGGAGGAAAAACCGAAAGGAGCAAGCGTAATGGCTGAATTGGTATCGGGCGCAGGCGCGCCCAACGAAACGTTCGAAGGCGGCGAGCTCAACCAAAAGCTGCGTGACCCGTCACAACCGCTGAGCGTGCGGGAGCTGTTCGAAGCTGGCGTGCACTTCGGTCACCAGACGAAACGCTGGAACCCGAAGATGCGCCCGTACATCTACGGCGCCCGCAGCGGCATTCACATCGTCGATTTGGACCAGACCGCGCGCTTGTTCAAGCGCGCCTTCGACTTCGTCGGCGACACGGTCGCGCGTGGCGGCGGCGTGCTTTTCGTCGGCACGAAGCGCCAAGCGCAAGAAATCGTGCGCGAAGAGACGCGCCGTGCCGGCATGTACTTCGTCACGAATCGCTGGCTCGGCGGCACGCTGACCAACTTCCGCACAATCAAGGGCGGCCTCGACCGCCTGCGCTCGATCGAGCGCATGCGCGAAGACGGCACCTACGAGCAGCTGCCGAAGAAGGAGACCGTTCAGCTCGAAAAGGAGCGTGCGCGGCTCGAGAAATACATCGGTGGCTTGAAAGGCATGGGGAACGTGCCGAGCGCCGTGTTCATCATCGACCCGGCACAGGAGACGATCGCGGTGCAAGAAGCTCGCAAATTGCACGTGCCAATCGTCGCGATCACGGACACGAACTGTGATCCGGATCTGGTCGATTACATCATCCCCGGCAATGACGACGCGATTCGCTCCGTGCGCCTGATCACGAGCGCGATTGCCGACGCCTGCGTGTACGGCGCCGCGCGCCGTCGCGAGTTCCAGCAAGCGCGTGATCGCGAGGGTGCGCAAGTCACCGGCGGGCGCCCTGGCAGCGACGCGCAAGTCGTCTACGCTTCGCGAAGTGGCCGCGGTTCGGACGCGGTAAACTGAGAGGTACGAGAGATGGCGCAAGTGAACATGCAACTGGTGAAGGAGCTTCGCGATCGCACTCAAGCGGGGCTCAACGACTGCAAGGCCGCGCTCGTCGAGGCTGACGGCGATCTCGAAAAGGCCGTGGAAATCATCCTCAAGAAGGGCTTGGCCAAGAGCGCGAAGCGCGCCGGCGCGATCGCGAGCGAAGGCCTCGTGGTCACGTGCGTCTCGCCCGACGGCAAAATCGGCGCAATCGCAGAGGTCAACATCCAAACCGATTTCGCCGCGCGCAACGATGAATTCAAGGCTTTCGCGAACCAAGTCGCCGAAGCGGCGCTCAAAGCCAAAGCCGGCGCGGATCTCGGCGCAGAGCCGTTTCCAGGCGGCTCGGGCACGATCGAAGAAAATCGTGCGGCGCTCGTCGGTAAGCTCGGTGAGAACATCACCGTTCGCCGCTGGGATCGCGTCGCGGTGGACGGCGCTGGCCGCGTGCACTCGTACGTACACCTGGGCGGCAAGATCGGCGTGTTGCTCGCGGTCCGCACCAGCACGGATGCGGCTGCGAAGTCGCCCGCGTTCGAGAAGTTCGTGGACGATAGCGCGATGCAGATCGCGGCCATGTCACCGCTCTACTTGCACACGAACGAAATCCCGGCCGATCAACGCGCCAAGCAATCGGAGATCTTCAACGCGCAGCTGGCCGAAGAAGGCAAGCCCGAGGCAGCGCGCCCGAAGATCATCGAGGGCAAGATTGCCAAGTGGGCCAAAGAAGTATGCCTGCTCGAGCAACAAAGCGTGACCGAGGCGGAGAAGACGATCGAGCACCAGCGCGCAGCCTTGGCCAAGGAGCTTGGCGCGGACGTGACGCTGAGCCGCTTCGTGCGTTTCGAGCGCGGTGAAGGGATCGAGAAGCCGATTGCGCCGGACTTCGCGGCCGAAGTCGCGAAGATGGCCGGCGGTTGAGCCGCTGACTAGCGTTGTGCGTCGAAGGGCTCGAAGTCGAAGACTTCGGGCTCTTCGTGCATTGCTCACAAACCGTAGATGTTTTGCCGATTCTGGCGAACGCCGTGGAGCGCTTCACGCGTGTCGATGATCAGCCGCGCTTGTCGCGCGAGCCGCTCTCGGTCGAGAGCATCGTGTGCCGCCAGGAGCACGACCGCGTCGAATTGTCCGAAGTCCGTCTCGAGTGCGACGCTCGCTTGCTTCACGCCGTCTTCGTTCACGCTGGGAATCAAGGGGTCCATGTACGAAACGTGCGCGCCGCGTTTTTGTAGACCGTGCGCGATCGCGAACGCGGGTGACTCGCGGCAATCGTTCACGTTGGCCTTGTAGGCGACGCCGTAGAGCAAGATTCGCGAACCGCGTACCGGTTTTGCGCGGTCGTTGAGGGCTTCGCTGGTGCGTTCGACGACGTGCGCCGGCATGCCGGCGTTGACCGAATCGGCTAATGCGATGAAGCGTGCTTCGTAGTCGAGCGTACGAAGCTTCCACGACAGATACAGCGGATCGATCGGTACGCAGTGTCCGCCCAGCCCCGGCCCTGGATAAAACGGCATGAACCCGAACGGCTTCGTCGCCGCGGCGCGAATCACCTCGAAGGGATCAACCCCCAACTTTCGGCTCATCAACGCGAGCTCGTTGGCCAGACCGATGTTCACCGCGCGAAACGTGTTCTCGAGCAACTTGACCAGCTCCGCCGTCTCGGTCGACGACACAGGCACGAGCTGATCGATGATCAGCGAATAAAGCGCGCTTCCGAGCTCGAGGCAGGCCGTGGTGGCACCAGCGAGCACTTTCGGCGTATTGCGGATGCCGTAGACGCGATTCCCCGGATCGACGCGCTCCGGGGAAAAGGCGACGAAAATCGAACGACCGAGGACTTGCCCACTCGCGGTCAGCTTCGGCACGAGCACTTCGCTCGTCGTGCCGGGGTAGCTCGTCGATTCCAAAATCACGAGCATGTCGTCATGTTGATAGCGTGCGATCTCGTCGGCGGCGGCGACGATGAAGCGCATGTCGGGATCTTTTGTTTTGTTGAGTGGAGTCGGCACGCACACGATCACCACGTCGGCTTCCGCCAGCACCGATGGGTTCGTAGTCGCGTCGAGGCGACCTTCGCGCACGTGCGGCGCGAGCTCCGCTGAGTCGATCTCGGGAAGGTATGACTCCGCCGCGTTGAGCTTGCGCGCCTTCTCCGCATTCTGCTCGAGACCAGTGGAGCGAAAGCCGGCGCGTGCGAGCTCGAGAATCAATGGCAAGCCGACGTAGCCCACGCCGATGACCACGATCCGCGCGCTCCGGCGCTCGAGCTTTTCGCGCAACTCGGCCATCAATCCGTGGGCGAAACTACGTCAGCTGCAGGTTTTTGCCAGCGTTTCTTGGATGCGCTGATATAAGCCGCGCGTGCGGTTGTGTTCTGTCTCCGTGGATTTGGACGAAGTTCGCTATTACGCGCAAATCCATGGGCTCGACTCGAGCTCGGTGAGCAACGCGGTCTACGACATTGCGCTCCAACGGATTCGTGCGTTCGCGACAGACACGGGCTTGCCGCTCACGCTATTCGTCGTCGCGCGAGATCTCGAGCGCGCCGAAAACGTCGAAACATTGCGGCGCTTCGTCGCCGACGGGCACGAGCTCGGTAACCATTCGCTCGATCATTGGTACGATCTCACCCGGCGAGAGCATTCGGAGCAAGGGCGCCAAGTGGTCGAAGCGAGCGAGCGCATCGCCGCGCTCTTGGGCGTGCGCCCAACCGGTTTCCGAGCGCCCGGCTATACCGTGAGCGACGAGCTCCTCGATACGATTCGTGATGCGGGCATGAGCTACGATTCGTCCGTGTTCCCCTGTCCGCCGTACTACGCGGCAAAGGCGACGCGGCTTTTGAGCATGAAGCTCGGCGGTCACGGATCGCGCGCGATTTTGGACACGCCGCGCGTGCTGCGCGCGCCGACCACGCCGTATCGCGTCGGAAAGCCGTATTGGTCAACCGGCTCGGGGCTGCTCGAGTTGCCGATTCAAGTTGCGGGGCCGCTGCGCATGCCGTTCATCGGCACTTCGCTCTCGCTGCTCGGGCCGAATGCCGCGCGGCTATTGACTCGCTCGCTGCTCGGAACGCCGCTCGTCAACCTCGAGCTGCACGGCTTGGATTTTTTGGAGGCGCGCGATGTCCCCGAAGCGTTGCTCCGAGTGCAGCCGGATCTGCGTGTGCCTGTCGCTCGAAAGCTCGACACCTTTGCGGCCGTGCTCGAGCTGCTCCGAAAACAAGGCTATGCGGCGGTGCGCTTGGATGAATCCGCGCGCGCGTTCTCGTGATTCACTATGCGGCAGGGTCGCCGACCGCACTCTTGAACCAATCGTAGAAGCGTCGCACCCCTTCTTCGACCGAAACTTGCGGCTGATAGTCGAGTAGCTTGCGCGCTTTGTCGATGTTGGCGAAGGTGTAGGAAACGTCTGCCTTCATCATCGGCTCGGAGGTGAGCGGCGCTCGTTTGCCCGCCAATTTCTCGGCGGCGCGCACGAAATCGACGACCAGCGCGGGCTCGCCTCGACCGATGTTGATGATCTCGTAACCGAGCCGCCGATCGACGGCCGAGACGACGCCGGAGACGATGTCGCTCACGAATGTCCAGTCGCGATACATGTTGCCGCCGTTGTAGAGCGGCATCGATTTTCCGGTGCGCATCGCGTCGAGCAACTTGTACGGCATCATGTCCGGTCGGCCGCGCGGGCCATAGACGGTGAAGAAGCGCAGCGCGGTGAAATCGTTGCCGTGAATATGGTGATAGGAATGCCCGATCAATTCCGCGGCGCGTTTGCTCGCGGGGTAGGGCGCGAGCGGGCGATCGGCAGGATCGCTCTCGATAAACGGAATCAGCTTGGTATTGCCGTACGCAGATGACGTCGAGGCCAGCACGAAATTCGGGTTATTGTGAAGCCGAGCAGCCTCGAGCAGGTTGAGCGTGCCAGTCAGATTCACTTCGCAATAGAGCCAAGGATCTTCGACCGACGAGCGCACGCCGGCCATCGCCGCCAAGTGCACGACCCCAGAAAATTCGTGACGCGAGAAAAGCTGCTCGAGCAGCGAGCGATCGCGAATGTCGCCTTCGACGAAGCTGAATGCGCCGGCCTGTTCAGCGGTGGCTCGCACCTCTTCGAGGTTCGCGCGCTTCCGGGTGGGATCGTAATACTCGTTCAGGTTATCGAGGCCGACGACGTGATCCCCGCGCCGCAGCAAGCGCTCGGCCGTGTGACTGCCGATGAATCCGGCTGCACCGGTGACCAAAATCGTGCGCGACGTCGAGGCGGCCATGCCGACTCACTATCGAAAATGGCGGCGCGCTTCAATCTGTCTTGCGCTTCGCGCCGAACGAGCTCATTCCGCTGACGCCGCTCGACTCGAGAAACTGGTGCAATAACTCGTTTTGAGCGTGCACGATTTCCTGCGGTGGCCCCGAAGCGACGATGCTGCCCTTGGAGAGCAAGTAAATTTCATCGGCGATTTGCAGCGCACCGAGCATGTCATGCGAAATGATCACGCTCGTCACGCCGAAGCGCTTTCGCGTCTCGAGCACCAAATCGTCGACCATGCGGCTCGTCACCGGATCGAGTCCGCTGGTCGGTTCGTCGTACATGATGACTTCTGGCTCGAGCATCAGCGCGCGCGCCAGCGCGACGCGCTTGCGCATGCCGCCCGAGAGTTGACTCGGAAAGCGGCGCTCGACGTTCTCGAGCCCGAGCGAGTTCAGTTTTTCGGTGACCTTGGCGCGGATCTCTTTGTCCGGCAGCTTCGTGTGCTCGCGCATCGGAAAGGCCACGTTGTCCATCACGTTCATCGAGTCGAGCAAAGCGGAGTACTGAAACACCATGCCGAATTTGCGGCGCATGCGGTTGAGCTCGCGGTCGTTCAAATTCGCGATGTCTTGTCCGCTCACCACGACCGAGCCGGAACTCGGGCGTTCGAGTCCGATCAGGATCCGCAGCAGCGTCGTCTTTCCGGCACCGGAGCCGCCGATGATGACCGCGACGTGACCGCGGCCGATGCTCATGTTCACGTCTTTGAGCACCTTGGTTTCGCCGAAATTCTTCTGCAGCGAGCGAACCTCGATGTGCGCGTCACCCGGCGGCGGGCCGGCGTTCGGGCCCTGGTTCTCGCCTTTTTCGCTCGCGTTCACGCTGCGGACGATACGGGCCCGTGCGCCGCGGGGCCACGGGAAAAGCGGCCTTGCCTTGACTTCGGGCCGGAAACGAAAAACTTTAAGCATATGACCGAAGAGCACCTGACCGCGTTGCTCAACGCCGCAGAAGCAAAGAAAGACGACAAGGGTTGGGTGAGCGCCGCTGACGGCCGCTTGTTCACGCTGTACATCGCTTACAGCGGCGCAGGCCTCACCGTGAGCCGGATCGAAGCGGTGCGCATCGAAGGCAAGCTCTTGCACGCTCGCACCAACCGCGGTGAGCTCTACTTGCTCGCGCTCGGCGACGTGTACGCCGGAGCGCTCGAGGGGCCGGCTGCGACGTCGCGCAAAGCCGGTTTCACATGAAGCGTGTCTGATTCGGTTCGCGCGGCAGAAGGCGCCGGGCGCGAGTCGAGTCGCGACCGCTGCATGTGCGTCAGCGTAGCCGGCGCGAGCTACGGCTTGCCGCTCGAGAACGTGCAGGAAGTGATCGGCCTGCGGCCGGTCACGCGCGTCTTCCACGCGCCGCCGGCGCTGGCCGGCATCATCAACCTGCGGGGTGAAGTGCTGCCCGTGCTCGATTTGATCGAGCTGCTCCGCGCCGACGCACGCGATTCGCGCCAGGCGGACGCGCGAATCGTCGTGGTGCGCGAAAGCGCAGGACTCAAGCGGCGCGCCGGTCTGCGCGTGGACGCGCTGCTCGGTTTGCTCGAGTTGCCGAACGAGGGGCTCGCGCTCGTGCCGAACAACATATCCGCGGAACTTCGCCCACTCGTGCTCGGCGTCGTCGCGACGTCTCCGCCGTGCGTCGTGTTCGACGTCGGCAATCTGCTCTCCGCGCCCGCGTTCGCGCCGCTGGGCGAAGCGCCGCAATTCGGATGAGTGCGGCGCGGTTCGGCATGGCTCGCGTGTTCGAGTTGCTCGAACGCGCACACGGCATTGGCAGCCGCGGGAGCGAGTGCTCTGGTTGGATGGAACAGCGGCTCAGCTCGTTGCTCGAAGGCATAGCCGAGGCGCGCGCGCTCGACCCGTTGTCGCTCGCGGACAAGCTCGAAGCGGAGCCCAAGTTGCTCGCCGAAATCGCCGACACGCTGCGCGTCGGAGAAACTCGATTTCACCGTGACCCAGCTCAGTGGCGCGCGCTTCGGGAGCAGGTGTTGCCGACGCTTTCCGTCGAGCGCGTGCGCGCCATTTCCGTCGGCTGCTCGACTGGCGAGGAGGCCTACACGTTGGCCATGATCCTCGATCAGGCGGCGCGCTCGTTTCAGGGTGGCTTTCGCGTCGTTGGCATGGATCGCAGCGAGACGGCGCTCGCCGCGGCGCGCGCGGCTATTTACCCGGCGGCTGCAGCGAGCGAGCTGCCGAGCGAACTTCGGGCGCGCTATCTCGAGTCCGCGGGAAACGACGCGTTTTCCGTCGCGCGCGGATTGCGCGCGCACGTGAGCTTCGTCACGCGCGACGTGATGAACGGGCTGCCCCCGGGCAGCTACGAAATCATCGTTTGCAAGAACATGTTGATTTACTTCGGTGAGCAGGCACGCGCGACGGTGATCGAGAGTTTGCTGCGCGTGCTGTCTCCGGGGGGTGCGCTACTCGTGGCTCGGAGCGAGGCGCCGCTCGTGCGCGCCTTCGGCAGCGGCTGCGCGCTCGTCGCGCCGGGCGTGTTCGCGCTCGGTTCGAAAGCGAGCACGCGGGCTAAGGCTTGAAAAAATCGTGAATTGCTTCGGTTAGCCCGCAAATCATCCACGCTTCGAGCTCCGGAAATATCGGCAAGGCCAAGCACTCCCGCGCGCACGCTTCAGCGATCGGGAAATCGCCGACATGATGGCCGAGCTGCGCGCAGACATCTTGAAGGTGAATCGGGATGGGATAGTAGATCTCGGTGGCGATGCCGCGCTCGAACAGGTGAGAGCGAAGCGCGTCGCGTTCGGCGCTTCGCAGCACGTATTGGTTGTACACGTGCGTTCGCCCTTCATTTTCCCTGGGCAACGTGAGTTGTGGTTCGAGCTCCGCGAGTGCCCGGCGATAAGCTTCGGCGTGACCTCGGCGCAGCGCGTTCCAACGCTCCAAGTGCGGTAGCTTCACGCGCAAGATCGCCGCTTGCAGCGCGTCCAGCCGAAAGTTGCCGCCCAAGCGTCGGCTATGATGCTTGGGAGAAAAGCCATGATTGCGCAGCGAACGCGCCGCTGTTGCGAGCGAGTCGTCGTTGGTCGTGAATAGGCCGCCGTCGCCGAACGCGCCGAGATTTTTGGTCGGGAAAAAACTGAAACACGCGGAGTCGCCCACTGTACCGACGCGAACGCCGTTTTCTGTCGCGCCCAATGCTTGCGCCGCATCCTCGATCAACGCGAGTGAGTGAGCGCGCGCGATTTTTGCGAGCTCCTGCATGTTCGCGCTCTGTCCGAACAAATGCACGGGCAGGATCGCGCGCGTCTTTGCACTGATCGCGCGCTGAACGCAGCTTGGATCCAGGTTGAAGCTCAGCGGCTCGATGTCGGCGAAAATCGGGATCGCGCCGACGCGCAAAATCGCTCCCGTAGTCGCGAAGAACGTGTACGGCGTGGTGATGACCTCGTCGCCCGGACCAATCCCGCGCGCGAGCAGCGCGATCGTCAGCGCGTCGGTGCAGGACGACACGCCGATCGCGTGGCGAACGCCGAGATAGCGCGCGATCTCCGCTTCGAATGCCGCCACTTCTTCGCCGAGAATGAAACGCTGGGCGCGGACCACACGCGCGACCGCGGCCTGAATTTCGGTCGCCAGCGCGGCCGCCTGGGCCGAGCCGTCGAAGAAAGGAATCGCTCGGCGAGCGGCGCTCGGCGCTTTGGCGAAAGACACGGTCATCGCGGCGCGCTAGACGAAAGCGAGAGCTCTTCCGAATGATCGAGGCAGCTGAGCTTGCCGAAAGCTTCGCGATAGCGAAAGCCGCTCTCCGGGCAAAGTAGATTCCCATCGCGATCGCGCTCGCGCAACGCGTGGCCATGCCGACCAACCCAGCCCGCTTGCTGCGCTGGCACACCGAGTAAGAGTGCATAGTCTGGGTGCCGCCCGCTCACGACGGCACCTGCGCCGACGAACGCATACCGGCCGAGCTCAGTGCCGCAAATGACGGTACAATTCGCGCCGACTGTGGCGCCGCGAAGCACGCGCGTTTTCTCGAATGAGCCGCGGCGAGACAGCTCTGCGCGCGGATTTCTCACGTTCGTGAACACCGCGGATGGCCCGCAAAAGACGTCGTCACCGAGCTCCACGCCGTCGTAGACAGAGACGTTGTTCTGAATCTTGACGCGATTGCCTACGATCGCGCCGCTCGCGACGAACACGTTCTGTCCCAAGCTACAATCTTCGCCGATCACCGCGCCGGCCATGACATGGCAGAAATGCCAAACGCGCGAACCAGTGCCGATCAGGCTGCCGTCGTCGACACACGCGGTCGGGTGAATGAATACGTCGCTCATTGCGCGCGAGTGTAGCTCGGTTCTCGAATGGTTCGTGGTTTGGCTTGCCGCGCGGGAGGCATAGCGCTAACTCCGGCCCATGACCGAGCAAGATGGGCTGAAATTAGGCGCGCACGTCTTTCAATCCCGGCTCATCGTCGGCACCGGAAAATACAAGAGCGTCGAAGAAACCGCGCTCGCGCTCGAAGCTTCTGGCACCGAGCTGATCACAGTCGCGCTGCGCCGCGTGGATCTGAAGGATCGTAGCCAGGGTTCGCTGATGAGTTTGCTGCTGAGCAAGCGCTGGTCGATTTTGCCGAACACCGCGGGCTGCTACAGCGCGGAGGAAGCGGTGCGCACGCTGCGCCTGGCGCGCGAGCTCGGAATTGCCGAGCTGGTCAAGCTCGAAGTCATCGGGGATGCAAAGACGCTCTATCCCGACAATGAGCAAACCCTCGAGGCGGCGAAGCTCTTGGTCAAGGAAGGCTTCACGGTGTTGCCGTATTGCATCGATGATCCGATCGTCTGCAAAAAGCTCGAAGATCTCGGCTGCGCTGCGGTGATGCCGCTCGCAGCACCGATCGGATCTGGACTCGGCATCCGCAACCCGTACAACCTGCGCATCATCTTGGAACAAGCCAAAATCCCGGTGATCGTCGACGCTGGTGTTGGCACCGCGAGCGACGCCGCGGTGGCGATGGAGCTCGGCTGCGACGGCATCTTGCTCAACACCGCCATCGCGCACGCGAAGAAGCCGGTCTTGATGGCCGAAGCGATGCGCGACGCAGTGCGCGCCGGGCGCAACGCGTTCCTGGCCGGGCGCATGCCCAAACAACTTTATGCAAACGCTTCGAGCCCCGAAGCTGGCCTGATCGAATGAGCGACGGCGCCGCGCACGCTTCTGCTTCGACGGCCAAGCTCTCGAGTTATCAGCGCCAGCTCATGCTCTTTCTGAGCGTCGCGAGCTTCTTCGAAGGTTATGACTTCTTTGCGCTGACCCAGCTGCTGCCCAACATTCGTGCCGATTTGCACGTCGGCATCGCCGGCGGCGGACGGCTCGTCGGCTTCATCAATTGCGGGACGATTTTGGCATTCGCGCTGGCTCGGCGCGCGGATCGCTGGGGCCGAAAGCCGGTGCTCACCGCGACGATCCTCGGCTACACGCTGTTCACGTTTGCGTCCGGGCTCGCGCCGAACGTGTACGTGTTCGCGCTGCTGCAGATGATCGCGCGCATCTTCCTGATCGCCGAATGGGCGACGAGCATGGTGATCGCGGCCGAGGAATTCCCGGCCGGAGGCCGTGGCACGGTGCTCGGTGTGGTTAGTGCGGCCAGCGGCTTCGGCGCGATCGTTTGCGCGGGCCTCGTGCCTTTGCTGCTGAAGACGCCGTTTGGTTGGCGCAGCATCTACTTCGTCAGCTTGATTCCGTTGCTCACGCTCGCGTATGCGCGGCGCGGGTTGCGCGAAACCAATCGGTTCCTCACTCGCAACGTGGAACGGGCCGAAAAAGGACTGTTCGAGATTTGGCGCAGCGGACATCGGCGGCGCATGCTCGAGCTCGCGGCGATTTGGTTTCTGACCTACGTGTGCACGCAGAACGCGGTCACGTTTTGGAAAGAGTTCGCCATGGCCGAGCGCCACATGTCGGACGCTGACGTCGCGCGAGCGATCAAGCTCGCCGCGCTCGCATCGATGCCTTTGGCATTCGCGGCCGGCAAGCTACTCGACGTGATCGGCCGTAAAATCGGCGCCACGCTGATCTTTCTTTGCACGATCGTCGGAGTGGCCGCAGCCTACACCGCGCACGGTAAACTCTGGCTGACGCTCGCTTTGGTGTTGGCAGTGCTCGGCGTGAACACCGTGCTCACGGTACTGAACGCTTTCACGGCCGAGCTCTTTCCGACCGAATTTCGCGGCGCCGCGTTCGCTTGGTCCAACAACCTGATCGGCCGAATTGGCTACTGCATTTCGCCGTTGATCTTGACCGAGCTCGTCGTGCAAACGCATCAGTGGGGAACCATCATGGCCAGTACGGCCGTGTTTCCTTTGATTGCGCTCATTATCATTTGGCTCGTGTTGCCCGAGACGAGTCGCCGCGAGCTCGAAGACACGGCGCACGTTTGAGAGCTGCCCGTGGATCGAGCCAAATTTTCAGTCAAGCAATCGATTACGCACGTGCTGCCGGCGGCAATTTACGTCGCGACGATCTTCTACACCGGACTGATCCGACTCGGACGCCTGCCCGAGGTCGGCTTCATGCCGACCGACAAATTCCTTCACACGGTCACATTTGCCGGTTTGGTTTTCGTGCTCGTGCGGGCGCTTCGGGTTCTCGCGCCCGAGCTGACCTACGGCAAATTGCTTTTCGGCGGAGCTCTTCTGTCTTCCGGATTCGGCGCGCTGCTCGAAGTGTGTCAGGCGTTCGTGCCTTATCGCTCTGCCGACTTGTGGGATTGGGTGGCAGACACGGTCGGTGCTGCAATCGCTGCTGGATTGCTTGCCGTGATTGGCGCGCGCGGCTTGCGGAAGACCGATGATTGAGCGAGCGAGCGCGATCCGCGCTGCGCGCTCGCTTCGGTTGATCGTCATCTCCGACGTGACGCGAGCGAGTTCCGAGCTCGTGCTAGCGCGTTTTGCGGCGCTCGCTCGCGCGGCCAAATCGGAGTCCGTGCTCTTCATCTTGCGGGATTATCAGCTCCCGCTCCGCGCACGCCTGAGTCTCGGTCATGAATTGCGCCGCGTCGCGCGCAATCACGAGCAGTGGTTCGGCGTCGCCGAACGGGCGGAGTTGGCGCGCGTGCTCGGCGCCGACGCGATTCACTTGCCCGAGCACGGCTTGCTCGAAAGCGACGCGCGCGCTTATCTTGGCCCGTCGCTATTCGTTTCGCGCGCGTGCCACGAGCCGGCGCGCGTCTGCGCCGTTGACGCCGACGCAGTCCTGCTCTCACCAATCGCGGCCGAGCGCAAAGGCAATCCGGCGCTTGGAACCGCCGCGCTCGAACGGGCAAGGCAACTGCTCGTCAGCTCGGCAGGCGCGCCCCGCTTGTTCGCGCTCGGCGGTGTCGATGAGAGCAATGCGGCTGCGTGTCTCGCGGCGGGTGCGGATGGGATCGCGGTGGTCGGTGCGGCGCTCGCGCCGAACCCGCTGCCGCTGCTCTCCGCCCTCCAAATCCAAATAGCCTGAGCTGCTCCATTGCCGGCAAATTGGCCGGTTTCTCGCGACCGGATCGCGAACCGGGGTGTGGTATAGCCACGCCGGGCACTCCTCATGACAAAAGCGCCGTTTTTAGCCGTCCCGACCGAGCTCGACTTCCCGAAGTACGAGCAGAACATTTTGGATTTTTGGGCGCAGCACGGCATTTTCGCGAAGGCTTTGAATGAAGGCGCGAGCTCCGCGAAGAAGTACGTCTTCTACGAAGGCCCGCCGACCGCGAACGGTTTGCCGCACAACGGCCACGTGCTCACGCGCGTGATGAAAGATCTGTTCCCGCGTTATCACGCCATGCTCGGCGAGCAGGTCCTGCGCAAAGGCGGCTGGGATACGCACGGCTTGCCAGTCGAGGTGGAGGTCGAGAAGGAACTGCGCATTCACGGCAAAGCCGCGATCGAAGAGTACGGCGTCGAACCCTTCGTCAAGCGCTGCATCGACAGCGTGTTCCGCTACACGAGCGACTGGGAGCGGCTCACTTCGCGCATTGGTTTTTGGGTTAGCCTGGACGACGCGTACGTCACCTACCACAAGAGTTATGTCGAGAGCGTCTGGTGGGCGCTGTCCGAATTGTTCAAGAAGGGGCTGCTCTACCAAGGCCACAAGGTGGTCTGGTGGTGGGCTCAAGGTGGCACCGCGCTCTCCGCCGCAGAGGTCGGCTCGGGCTACAAAACGGTGGACGACCCGAGCGTGTACGTCGCGTTCCCGCTCGTCGACCAAGCGGACACCGCGCTCGTGGTGTGGACGACCACGCCTTGGACCTTGCCGTCGAACGGCTACGCCGCGGTTCGCCCCAATACGAAATACGACATCGTCGAGCTTGGCCCCGAGCTCGAAGGCAAAGGCAAAAAGCCGAGCAAGCCGCTCGAACTCGGCGTTTCGCGCTTGATCGTGGCAAGCGATCTGCGCACGGCGTTGGCCGAGAAACTGGGGCGCGAACTCAGGCCAGTGCAGAGCGTGCTCGGCGAAGAGCTCGCCGGTAAACGCTACCGACCACCGTTCGACTTCTACGCGAAGTCACTCGGCGAAACGCGCGTCGCGCTGAAAAACGGCGGGGACGACGCGCTGTGGTGGCGCGTGATCGTCGAAGACTTCGTCACGCTCGACACCGGCACCGGCATCGTGCACATCGCGCCGGCCTTCGGCGAAGACGACAGCGTTGCGCACAATCGTCAGCTCGCGCGTTACCAGGATCCGCTCGCGGTCGAGCTGCTCTGCGCCGTTTTGCCGAATGGCGAATTCAAGCCGGGCTTCGGCTCGCTTTCAGGTCGCTGGGTCAAAAGTTGTGACCGCGACATCATCCAGGATTTGAGCGCACGCAAGCTGCTCGTGTTCGAAGAACTCTATCGTCACGATTACCCGTTCTGCTGGCGCTCGGAAGAAGATCCGCTGATCCAGCTCGCGCGGCCGGCGTGGTTCATCCGCACGACGGCAGAGCTCGACCGCGCGCTCGCCAACAATCAAGCGGTCAATTGGCTACCGGAACACATCAAAGACGGTCGCTTTGGTGATTTCCTGAAGAACAACGTCGACTGGGCGCTGAGCCGCGAGCGTTATTGGGGCACGCCGCTCAACGTTTGGTCGTGCAGTGCGAACTCAGAGCACAAGCTTGCTCCGTCCAGCATCGCCCAGAT
>DATATR010000020.1:0-17126 GCA_036268695.1 Polyangiaceae bacterium
CACAAGGGTGAGGGTACTGAACTTCCCTCGAGTTCGCCTTGATCTGACTCGAGAACTTGACTGTCTCGACGTGCATCGATTCAAGTGAATCGATGCACTAGAGCGCGATCAGAACCGGCCCACGAGCCCTACGCGGCCCAAAGCAACCACTGGTTCTACCGCTGGACTCGAGCCCGAAGCGCGCACTCTGGGATAAGCGAGCCAAGTCGTGACCAAGGCCGCCGCGCCCGCGCCTGCGCAGATGAAGCCGATTGCGGACACAGTCCCGTCGCGATCGTGGTCGTCGATCGCGCTGCGCAGATTGGCGCAACTGCCACTCAAAGAAGCATTCGGCGCGCTGCAGGCCGCGGCGTTGCCCGGCGCGGCTTGGTCGATTTGGGCCTGCGTCGACAGCACGCGGTCGCTCGCGGACGATCCGGCCACGCTATAGCCGATCCCGACCGCGAGCCCTGCGACGGTGATCGCGGATTCTCCAATCAACAGATACAATTTCGCGGGCGCGCGTGGGCTGCTCGGCGCGGGCGGCTTGGCACTTGGCGGCGGTTCCGCTGCGGGCGTTTGCGCGGCCGGGCCCGGAGCACTCGGAGTCGTGCTGATTGTCGGAACGACGACGCCCGGCGCTTGCTCGCTCGGCAGACTCACCGCGATCGAAACTCGATCGGCTTCTTTGAGCGAGAACGCTCGCTCGAAGTTCATGCGTCCCGGCGCGGACACCTTGAGTTGATGAGCGCCGGGATTGAGCGCCAAACCCGAACTGAGCTCGCTCGGCGCGACTTGTTTGCCGTCCAGCACGACCAGCGGATTTGCAACATCCGCCGGCAATTGCAGGGTCAGATGCGGAACGCGCGGCTTCAATTCCGCGCTCGCCGGGCCGAGTAATTTCTCGACGTCCGGCGCTTTCGCGCCGTGACGCAGGAGCTCGTTCGCGCGCTCGTAGTCGAGCGCTGCCTCGACCAGCGAGCCCAGACGCTCCTCACAGTGCGCGAGATGAAAGCGAAGCCCCGGCGTGTCTTTGATCGAGATGGCTTCGTGCAACTTCTGCGCGGCAAGCGCCCACTTCTGTTCGCCTTCGAGCGCCACGGCGCTCTGAAATGCCTGGCGCGCGTTCGAGAGCTCTGACGCACCGGGCTCCGCGTGCGCCGCGCGCGCGACGAACAGGACCGACAAAATCCAAGGTGAGAAGCGACGCGCACGCCAAGTCATGATCACGAGTGCCCCCGGCCGACGCCAAAAGCGGCCGCACGATAGTCCAAACTCTCCATCTTCCGTGCCCATGGAGTCGGCACGTGGAAGCTTTCGGTTGCAACAGAACGTTACTTTTGAGGCTCGGCAACGAACGAATTTGGCCCGCGGCCGGGCCAGGGCTTACAGGATGGGTGGACCTGGGCAGCGTTTTGCCGGCCGAGCGTCCGCAAATTGCTGTAGATCCCGCGTAAATCCAAGGTAGAAGCGGTGACCCGCCGGTTCGCTCGTTCGGCCGAAAAGCCTCGATGACTCAATTCAGCCCGCCTCGCCAAAGCATCGCTCTGTGGACTCTATGCAGCGTTCTATGCGCTGTGCCCGCCGCCGCGCGCGAGAGCGGCGAGCCGCAGCGCTTCCACGTGGTCTATGCGGGGCAGCGGCTGAGCTCGATCGCCAAGCGCTACAAAGTATCCGTGGAGGCGATCCGCTATGCGAATGGCTTCGGCAAATCCGAGCGGCTCAAGGTCGGCGAAAAGCTGGTCATCCCGGGCCTCGACGACCCGGACGGGAGCAAAGCGCGCGCGCTCTATCCCCCGGCGCACCCGACGGACGTCGAGCCCGCCTCGACACACAAGGACGATCGCGACGACGACTCCGATCACGACAGCGACTCGGACGACGCGCCGCGCACACACAAGGTCTACGCTGGGCAGCGACTCGAATCGATCGCCAAGCGCTACAAGGTGAGCATCGAAGCCTTGTGCAGCGCGAACGGGATCAAGCGCAGTGTGAAGCTTCACGCGGGCCAAGTGCTGACCATCCCGCGCCCAGGCGATCGCATCGGTGCCAAGACCGACGACGACTTCGACGACAAGCGCACGCACAAGTTCTCGCGCATCGGCTTGCGCAAAGGCTACGTCGATCTGTTCACGTACTCGAGTCACTTCCGCGGTTACGCCGTGGACAAGAAGGGCAAAGTGACGCCCAGCGCGGAGAGCGAAATCACGAAGTTGTTCGGCGCCGGCGGGCCGCACCCGGAGACGGATCCCAGGCTAATTCGGCTGCTCGCGAAGGTGAGCGACCATTTCGGCACGCGCCCGATCCGGGTCGTGAGCGGCTTTCGCACGCGCTCGTTTTTCGAGGACTCGCGGCACAAGCTGAGCCGCGCCGTCGACTTCAGCATTCCCGGCGTCGAAAATAGCGCGATCCGCGATTACCTGCGCACGCTGACCGACGTCGGCGTTGGCTACTATCCGAACTCGTCGTTCGTGCACATGGATGTGCGCGACACGAACACGTATTGGGTCGACTACGCGGGGCCCGGCGAGGCGCCGCGCAACTCGAGCAAACGCGACCACGATCACGACGACGAAGCCGAAGGGGATCTGCACGATCCCGAGGTCTCCGAAGGCGATCGTCCGAGCGAGCGCGAAGCGCCCACACTCGATGCTGCGCCCGCGTCGGCGGCGGCAAGCGCAACCGCGGCACCGAGCGCGCCGTCCGTCGCGCCGCCCTCGATTCAGAACGCGCCCAAGTAACGCGGTGGCAACCCGATCTGCGTCTCGGCTCGAATTGGGTTGGGGGCGCCGAGCGCACCCGCTTCGTCGCTGACCAGGCGCAGTACGCTGCCGCCCGCGCGCTCCGCGTCCGCGACGAAACACGCGTTGCACGCGGGCGCGCAGCGCACATCGCCCAGCGTGAACGGCTGGGTTTGCGATTCGAGGATCAGCCCGAAGTCCCCGTTCGATGTGTCGAGGTTGACCAAGGAATCCTGCACCGGGTTTGCCCCGAGGTGGCCCAACGTGTCGAACAGCAGCTGATTTTGGCCGAAATACGCGATGCCGAAGCCGATCGGATTTTGCCCGAAGATGGCGGCGGGAAATGTTTTGGTCAGCTTGGGCTCCGCGCCGAGGTCGACCAAGGCGATGCCGGCCGCGGCGATGCTCGGCGTGTCGCTCAGGGTGTCGCCGCCCGTGCAGGCGACCGCGAGTTCGCTTTGATCCGGCGCGAGCGCGAGCGAATCGCAACCCTTCAAGCCGTCGAGCAAGGTCGTCGACAGGATTGAATCTGCATTCGGATCGAGCTCGACGATCCGCGACGTGGTCGCGCTCGTGTAGTCCATCGCGTACGACGCGAGCAGCACGAAGATGCGCCCGTTCGCCTGCACGACTCGGCTCGGATTCGGCGTGAAGTTCGCGGCTTCGCCGCTCAGCGCGGGCGCGAGCTCGATTCGCCCCGTGATCGCCGGCACGCTCGGATCGACGATCAGGATGTCGCCGCCGCCGTCGAACGGCTGCTCACCGGGATTCGGGTTCGAGTCGTAGCGCGGCACGTAAGCTTTGTTCGGCTGAAGCTCGAGGTAATCGTGCGGGTTCGCCGAAAAGCCAGTGCCGACCACGAGCTCCGACGTGACGCGCGCGCTCGCCAAATCGACGAAGTGCAAGACGCCCTTCGGCGTGCGATCGATCAGGACGAGATTCGAACCCGTCATGGCGCTGAACGGCGGCACCGCGTCGTCGCCGAGCGTGAGGCTAAATCCAGCGTTTTCCGTGCTCGAACTCGCGAACGAGGGCGAGAGCACCGTGCCGTCGAAAGCGAGCAAGCTCACGTTGCTCGATTGATAGTCCGATTCCAAAACCACGAGCCCGCGCCCGCACGGTCCGGGCGCAACGCTCGTGCCTTCGCTCTCCGGCGCGACGCGCTGGGCGCCACAGGAGCACCCCCAAAAAAGAAGACTCAACCGAACGAGCCCACGCAGCACGCGCGCGTTCATGGGCAGCTGGCATGCACGATCGAAATCGCGTCGAGATCGAACGTGCCCGCGGTGCCGGTTTGATCGACGCGATCGGTGATGCGCACGAAGCGCGCTTCGCTCAGGCCGAGATCGGCGAGATCGAAGGCGTCGCCGCCCGCGACGCTGGGATCGGTCGGATCGATGTCGTTCGTGTCGGCGTTGGCGAATACCGGATGCCAGCCGGCGCAGCTGCCGTACGGATACATCGTCGCGGTGCACGGGAATTCGTGGAACGTCACGCCGTCGTCGCTGACCGCGACGGTGCCGAGCTCTGCGAATGGTTTGGTTGGGTCGCCGTTCACGTCGAACGGATTCTCGAACACGATGAAGTCCGGCCCAGGCCGATCCACGATCAGGCTGGGCGCAAAGCCGAGCGTGATCACGCCGCCATTGCCGAGCGTGCACACGTCGAGCGAACCCGTGCTCGCGCCGCCACCTTTCGGCGGCCCGAGCACGATGTCCGGCAATTGGTCTTGCCCCGTCGTCGGCCCCGGTCCAGCCGTGAACGACACGACCGAAGTCGCAAAGCGTGAAGCGCAGCTCGGCTCTGAAGACGCGCCCGCCGCGGCGTCACTCGCGGCGCCGCTTTCGCCGGCTTCGGCGGAGGCCGCGCCGTCAGTGCCGCTCGCCGCGCTGCCGCCTTCGGCAACGGCGGTGTCCGCGCCGGAGTCCGACGTTTCGTCGACTGTGCCCGCGCTGCCGGCGTTACTCGCGTCCGCGACGCTCGCGTCGTCTTTTTGCGAGACCGAGCCGCACCCGGCAACCCAAAATAAAATCCAAAAAACGGCGCTCGCGCGCTGTGAAATGTTCGACACCTGCTGACTCCCGAGCGAGCTCGCGCTCCGTGGTGACCGCGCCGCAGCGGTTGCTACGGCACACCCGAGAGAGGTCTTCCGACTTCCCTTCCCATCCGCGCAGCGCCTTCCCGGCTCAGGGCCAGTGGCTTCGTGCTGCGCGAATACTCGGGGTTACGGCGGCGGCTCCGTGCCGGATTTTCACCGGACTTCCCAAGGTGGAATCCACCTCCCCTCGCGGGGCTCAGTAGGCGGACGAGGCGTAACCCGGCCGCTCGAGCTTGGCAAGGCGTGGGTCAGCGGAGGCGCAGTGCGGCGCGCTCGGTTTAGCGATATGGCTCGGCGCGCATGCCAGGCGCCACGCTCGCGAGCAACGACGGCCCGTTCGTCGCATTTCGGCATCGCGATTTTCGTTTGTTTCAGAGCGGACGCTTCCTGTCGACGCTGGGCACGCAGATGCAAGGTGTCGCCGTCGGTTGGCAGATTTACGCGCTCACCGGCCAAGCCTTGAACCTCGGCTTGGTCGGGCTCGCTCAGTTTCTGCCGGCGTTTCTCTGTGCGCCGTTCGCGGGTCACGCCGCCGATCGCTTCGATCGCCGAATCGTGCTCGTGCTGTGCCACATCTGGCTTACGCTCTGCTCGCTGAGCTTGTATTTGTCGACTCGCGCGGGGCCTGCGCAAGTGACGGCGATTTACGGCGCGCTCGTCTGCATCGGCGTCGCGCGCGGGCTCGAAGGGCCGTCCGCGCAGGCGCTCTTGCCGAACCTCGTGCCGCGCGAGCATTTTCAAAACGCCGTGGTCTGGAGCTCGTCGGTGTGGCAGGTCGCGGTCGTGGTCGGGCCCGCGCTCGGCGGCATCTTGTACGGTGTGCGCGGCGCGAGCGTCGTGTATCGGTCGAGCGTTGCGCTCGAGGTCGCAACCGTCGTCGTCTTGTTGCTCCAGCACAGTCAGGGCGAAGCGCACCAGGCCGGGCGGAGCTTCGCCGATGTCGTCGCGGGCGTGCGCTACGTCTGGAAGAACCAGATTATTTTCGGCGCAATCTCGCTCGATTTGTTCGCGGTCTTGTTCGGCGGTGCGGTCGCGCTCCTGCCCGTGTTCGCGCGCGACATTTTGCACACCGGCCCGCGCGGACTCGGGCTCTTGCGCAGCGCGCCCGCGATCGGCGCGTTCGTCGTCGCGATCGCGCTCGCCTACAAACCGCTGCGGCGGCGCGCGGGCGTGATCATGCTCGGCTGCGTCGCGCTGTTCGGCGTGGCTACGATCGTGTTCGGTATGTCGAGTAGTTTTGGTTTGTCGCTCTTGGCGCTCGCGATCGCCGGAGGCGCCGACATGGTGAGCGTGTTCGTGCGCCAAACGCTGGTCCTACTCAACACCCCGGACGACATGCGCGGGCGCGTGGCCGCGGTCAGCCACGTGTTCATCGGTGCTTCGAACGAGCTCGGCGAATTCGAGTCGGGCCTCACCGCCGCCTGGTTCGGCTCGGTGCCGGCGGTGATCATCGGTGGCATCGGCACGTGCCTCGTGGTGCTGGTGTGGGCAGCGCTGTTTCCAGCCTTGCGCAAGGCCGATCAGCTCGGCGGCGCGCCGCTCGAAGCGCCGGATTCAAAGCCGTAAATCGGGACCACGGCCAGCCCGACCCTCTGCCAACGGGCCTGAATTTGTGCTTTTGTCTGGATCCTTTGTCTAACAAAACCGAACTCTTGTGGGCGTGCGCCGCGCTCGTGCTGAGCGCCACCGGTTGCCACCACAACCAACCCGTCGTCGCGCCGTCGTCGGCCGTGGCAGCGCCGCCGCCTCCACCACCGCCTCCACCGCCGCCCAAGTGCGAAGCTTTGAGCGAGAACTGCGTCGCGACGGACGCGATCGCGCTGCTCATCGGCGACAAGGGCTCGAACATCAAACCACCCTCGGGTTGGAAGTACGCGAAGGAAAGCGAGCGGTCGGTCGCGGTCGGCGCGGACGGCAAATCGCTGCTCAGCGCGGTCGAAATCGCGAGCGCAGACGAGGCGGCCATCTTCGCGGCGCTCGAAAAGCAAACGCTCGCTGCCGGGATCGAGAAAGTGAAATACGAAGCCTTGAAAAAGCGCTTCAAGAAACCGCAAATCACCGTCAATGCCAGCGGCACGCCGGTCGAGTTGTGGGAGGTAAGCAAAAATAGCTCGAACGGCGGAAGCCCCGAGCTGCGCGAACAAGGCGTCGGCACGCTGCTCGTCTTCGTCGAAAAGATCGCGCCAGATCGCGAGCTCGTCGGGCTCGGTTTCGTCGTGGTGCCGGACGCGGAAGCGGACGCGGCCAAGGTGATGCAAGCGGTGCAGACGCTGAAAGGCGCGCCGTGAGCGCGCCGCAACCGCTGATGAATCCGGGCGCGATCCTGTCCGGGCGCTGGCAAATTCAGGACTTCATCGGCAGCGGCGAGACCGGCGAAGTCTACGGCGTGCGCGACATGCACAGCACCGGCACCTTCGCGCTGAAGCTGTTTTGGCCGAGCGCGCTGGCGCAACCCGAGCTTTGGTCGGCCGTGCAGCAAACCGCGCGCACGGTGTCCGGGCTCGGCGTCGAAGGCATCGCGCGGGCCTACGATTTCGGCATCGACGCGAACTCAGGGCGGCCATTTTTCGTCGCCGAGCGCGTGTCCTGGTCGTCACTCGCCGATCGCGTGCGGCTGCGCGGGCCGCTCACGCCCGCCGACATGTCCGCAGCGCTCGACGTGCTCGGCCGCGCGCTCGACGCGGCGCATCGCGCTGGCATCGTGCACCGCGATCTGAAACCGGAGAACGTGTTCGTGTCGCCCGAAAACGCGAGCTGGGTGCGCGTCAGCGACTTCGGTGTGTCGCTCTTGCGCTCGGCTTCGCCGCCGCCTCCCGGTTGGGCTGGCACCGTGGGTTGGGTCGCGCCGGACGCCGCGGATCCCGCGCTGCGCTCGACGCCGGCGATGGACGTCTTTTCCGTCGGCTTGGTCACGTTCTTTGCGCTGAGTGGCGGCGCGCTGCATCGCGCAGCGCGAAAGTCTCCGATCGACCCGGGCGCACTCTGGCAAGAACTCACCGTACCGCTCGATTCGGCGTCTGCGCGGGCGCGCGAGCTCGGCGCTTCGCTCGATCCGGCGTTCGATCCTTGGTTTCAGCGCGCGCTGGCGCCGCAGCCGCAAGCGCGCTTTGCGTCGGTGAGCGAACTCGCGAGCTCCTTCACGGCGATCGCGCGGACGCTGTTCGCGCCACAGAGTCAGAATGCGGTGGCGCTCCGAGGCGTGGCCGCGGCGATCGCGCAGCCACTGATTTTTCAGCCCGAATCGCTGCCGCCGCCGGCCGCGCCCGCGCAGCCTGCGCCGACGCAAGGCGCCGCAATGCAGGCTCCGCCCCAGGTCCCGATGGCGGCGCAACTCGCGCCGGCACCCGCAGCGGCAAAACGCTCGGCTGCTCCGCTCTTGATCGGTGGCGCGGTGATCTGCTTCACGCTCACTGCGCTCGGCGCAGTGGTGCTCTATCACAATCACGAGAGCGCGGCGGAAGCTGCGGCGAGCGCGTCAGCGTCGGCACTCGCGGCCAGTGCGAGCGCAGCGCTTGCCGCTGTTGGTGCGCCGCCGGCTGCGACCGAAGCGCCGGGACCGAACGCTCGCGCGAGCACGACCGTCGGCCCCGCGCACGTGCTCTTCAAATGCGAGCCGCAAAATTGCGAAGCGGTGATCTGCGAGGGTAAGCCGTTGCCGGGCGCCGAAAGCGGCGCGGTCGCGCTTGCCGCAGGCGAGCACTCCTGCACCGCGACGCGCGCGGGCTTCGCCGCGAAAGACTTTCAATTCACGGCCAAAGCCGGCGCTACTCAAACCCAAGAACTCACGCTCAGCCCGACTTCACTCGTTGCGATCTCGCAGCCAACCGCGCAAGCGGCAACCGCTGCCGCGACCAAGCCCGCTACCGCGCTACCCGCGGCCGCGGCCACGACCAAGCCCGTCGCAGGCACGACGAAACCGGCCGTCACTCCGACCAAGCCCGTGCCGCCGACGACACCGGCGAGATCTGCCACCGCGAAGCCCGCCGCGAGCGCCGCGCCCAAGAAAAAGTGCGGCAGCACGTTCATCCCGTGCAAATAGCGGCGCGGCGCCGCGCCGCTCACCCAATTCAGCCGACTACAGCTTTTCCCAGCGCTCGCGCAGCGGCGTGAGCAAAAGCTCACCGAATGCGAACAGGTGATCGCAATGGGCGGCTTTGTCGTCACCGGAGTAGCCGCGCAAGTGGAAGCCTTCGCGATCCGCGCGTGACGTTTGAATCATGCCCGGACGAGGACCGGGCACTTCACGGCGATCGACCGGCAAGCCCTCGGCATCGAGCAAGAACTCGGCGGTCTCGGTGGTGCTGGCGTACGGCGTTTGGATCGACGAGTGGGTGATCGCGAACAGCTTGTGACCGGCGATCGCTTCGTCCGCGAAGAGCGTGAAGGGCGCCATCGAGAGCGCGTTCACTTGGCGAAAGCCTTCGGGCTCGAAGCCGACGTGCATGCCGTCGGCGAGCAACACCGCATCCACGCGCGCCGCGTCTTTCGCGCGATCGATGATGTGCAGGATCGCGCCGTAACCCGCGCTCCAGCCGCTCAGCGCCACGCGCTTCGGCGCGGCCGCGCTCGGGCAAAGCTCGCGAATGCCGAGGCTCACGCCTTCGAGCATGTGGTCGTACGAGTTCGGCTCGGAATAGGGCGTCTCGTAGGCGCCGGAGCCGATGCCGAGGTTGTAGACGACGAGCGCGCCGTCAATGCCCGAGCGTTCGAAGGCGGTCTCCAAGACCGCTGGTGCGCCGTGAAAGTGCACCAGCAAATCGTACGGTTTCGCGACCGAGCGGCAGCCGAGCGGCAGCGAAATCACGCGGCTGCCCGGCGCGACCGCACGCTTCGGCGTATCCAGCGTGGGATCGAACGGTGCCGCGGGCTCGGTCAGCGAGAGGCTGAGCGCGTGATCGAGGTCACCGCGCGCAGCTTTGGTCAGGCCTGCATGCAGCGCTTCGGGCTTCGCGGGATCGGCCCCGAGCTCCGCGCCGACCTTGCCGACGACGAAGAAATACCCGAGGACGAGCGCCGCCAAGATCCTCATGCGTGGTCTTGGTTATACGGTTTGGGTCTCTCGGCTGTAAAGGCAGATTGAGCAATCGAATGTGAACGAAGCGCGGTATTCGTGCGCCTACATGTAAGCGGGCACCCGCTTTGCATCGCAAAACGCGGTAATTGTCGGCGATCCGCGCACACGCATTGGTCACAGAAACATAGGGGACACTGGAATGTTGCAGCAATATCGGACTCAGATTGCAGGCGAGCTCCGCACGACGGATCAAGTCGAAGTCATCAAGAACCCGTTCAATGGCGAGCCAGTCGCCGAAGTCGGGCTCGCGCGTGAGAGCGAGCTCGAGCTCGCGCTGACTACGGCGCATGAATTTTTCGAACGAGGCGCGCGGCCCGCGACGCACGAACGCGCCGAGCTCTTGCTCGCGATCGCGCAGAAGCTACGCGAGCACGCGAAAGATCTCGCCGAGTTGATCACGCGAGAAAGCGGCAAACCGATTCGCTATGCGCGCGCTGAAGTTTCGCGCGCCGTGCTCACGTTCACGCTCGGCTCGGGCGCGAGCCGCACGCTCGGCGGCGAGGTCTTGCCGATCGATCAATTGCCGGGTGTGGAAGGCAAATTGTGTCTGTTCGAGCGCGTGCCGCGCGGCCCGATCGCGGCCATTTCGCCGTTCAATTTCCCGATCAATCTGGTGGCGCACAAACTCTCGCCCGCGCTCGCAGTCGGCGCGCCGACGATTCTGAAACCCGCCCAACAAAGCCCGCTCACCGCCCACGCGCTCGGCGAGCTCTTGCTCGAATGCGGCATGCAGGGTCCGCTCTTGAGCATCTTGCACATGCGGCCCGAAGTCGCGGAGAAGCTGGTCACGGACGAGCGCATGGCCGTGCTCTCGTTCACCGGCAGCGATAGCCTCGGCTTTCGCTTGAAGAGCATCGCGGGCAAAAAGCACGTGCTGCTCGAGCTCGGCGGCAACGCGCCGTGCGTGATCGATCGAGGCGTGAATCTCGACGCGCTGATCCCGCGCGTCAGCGAAGCGTGCTGGGCGAATGCGGGCCAAGTCTGCATCAAAGCCCAACGCATTTTCGTGCACCGCGCGCTGTTCGCAGATTTCGTCGAAAAATTCGTGAAGTACAGCGAGCACGTGGTGTGCGGCGATCCGCTGCGCGACGACACGGTCGTCGGGCCGCTGATCGAGGCGCGGCACGTCAGCCGCGTGCTCGATTGGGTCCAAGAAGCGAAAGCAGGTGGCGCGAAGATCCTGCTCGGCGGCAACGCCGACGGACAGCTCGTGCGCCCCATAATTCTCACGAATACCACTGAAAACATGCGGGTTTGTCGCGACGAAATCTTCGGCCCCGTGGCGATCGTCGAAGCGGTGGATTCGTTCGACGACGCGATCGCGGCTTGCAATCGCTCGCGCTTCGGCTTGCAAGCAGGCATCTTCACGGCCGACGTCGGGCATGCGCTGAAAGCGTTCCGCGCGCTCCGCTACGGTGGCGTCTTGATCAACGACACGCCGATGTTGCGCGTCGACAATTACCCGTACGGCGGCGTGAAGGACTCCGGCATCGGACGCGAAGGCGTCGCGTTCGCGGTCGAGGAATTCACCGAGCCGAAAGTGTTGGTTTTGGGGGCGCCACCCGCTTGAGCCAGCGAATGGCGACACTTTTTGCGTCGCGAAGCTCGATTGCGTTGAGATGAAAAGGTTCCACGAGCTTGCGCGGCGCAATTCGCAGCGAAGCTCGCTCGGCTCTCTTGACCCAAGCTGGTCGGTGTGACCAAAAAGATCTCGTGAGTAAGGAGCAAGAAGGGCGCTCCGGCGCCCGAGCCGGCACGTCTTCCGTGCCGCCGAGGCCGTCGTCGAGTGAGCCGCCGCGCTCGCTGCCCTCAATTCCGCCTTCCACCGACGACATCGATACCGATTGGGGCGCCGAAGTCTCGCCGAAAGCGCCCGCCGTCGCGGCGCCAAAGCCCGCCTCGATCGCGCCGAGCGCTTCGGTTCCGCCGCGAGCTTCGCCATCGGTTGCGCCGGCGCGTGCGTCGAATCCGGCGCCGGCTGCGCCGTCCGTTACGCCGCGTCCGTCGGCTGCGCCGCCGCGCGCTTCTGCTCCGCCGTCCGCGACGGCCACGCCGCGTCCCAACCAAACTAGCCCATTGCGCTCGAAGACGTTGCTGGGCATGCCGGCTCCGAATCTCACGCGCTCCTCCGCGCCGCCCGCGGCAGCCGCGCCAGTGCAAACCGCGCCATCCACTCCGCCGGCGTCGGTTGCGCCCGCCGCGGCTGAGCCGGTCGCGGCCAACCTGCGGCTGAATCCACTCCGTTCATCGACGCTGATGGGGATCGCGCCCGTCGTGCCCGCGCGCGCATCGACTCCAGCTCCGAGCGAACCCGCGAGTGAACGCGAAATCAAAGCTGAAGCGCCGACCGCCAGCGAACCGAAAGCGGCAGGCCGCGAAGCAGAGCCGGTCGTCACCTTGCCCACTCCGGAAGCCGCGTTCGCGCGCCCGGCCGCGCCCGTGGTGAGCGAAATGCCGCCGTCGAGCACCACGGCGACCGAAACCAGCGCGCCGGTGAGCGCGACCGAGACGCCGAATTTTCGGCCTCAGCGTGGTGGTGCCAGCATTGCGCTGCTCGCCGCAGCGGGGCTTGCGATTGGCGTGCTCGGCTATCGCTATTTGCATCGCAGCGCGCCAGCGCCGGACGTCGCGACGCTCGCGGTCCAGCCAGTCGCGCCGCCCCAAACTCCCGTCAGCCCGAGTGCGGAGAGTGCGCCCGCGACCGCAACCGCACGAGAACTCGCGCCGAGCGCGACCGCCGCCGACTTCCCCGCTGCGCCGCCCGCGCCGCTCGATGCGCCGAGCGAGGCGAAAGCCGAACCCGCGCCCTCAGCGGCGCCCGCGGCGGGCGTCACGCGCGTCACGATCACGACCGTTCCGCCCAAAGCCAAGTTCTTTCACTACGGCAAGGAAGTCGGAACTTCGCCGTTCGTCGTCGATCTCGCGCCCGGCGAGAAGCACGCGTACGAAGTTTGGTTGCCCGGTCACATCACACGCAAAGTGCTGGTCGACGGCACGAAGACCGAAATCAACCTCGGTTTACGCGAAGAAACGCGCTGAAAAACCCGCGCATTCCTGCGCGCACGCTTTGACTTCGGCGCAAAGCGATCGCTTCGCGTAAGATGTGAAGCCGCACGCGCCTCGGCCATGTCGACCTGCCCATCTTGCGCTCAATCGATTCGGCAAAACGCGATCGAGTGCGACGCCTGCGCGGTGCGCATCGCGTACGACGCGCACGGCAAGCCATTCGCGGCGCTGCCCGCGATTGTCCCGGGCAGCGTGCTCGCCGTTCACGACTTCGGCAAAGTGCCGCTTCCGGGCATGACCGTGCGCAGCAAAACCTGGGACGACGGAGATAGCCTCGCCGCCACCGATCAAGGCATCATGCTCACGCTCTTGAGCGGCATGCGCTGGTTCAATCAGCCCTATCTGCGCATTCGTGATACCTGCGTGCGCGCGAGCTTCGACGTGTACGATAACGAGCTTCGCGCGCGTGTCGTGGTGCGCAAGCAAAGCGTGGACGACGCGTCGCTCTGGTACGAGCTCGCGGTCACACCGCACGACCAACACTATCGGCTCGCGCGCTTGTTCACCGCGCCGGAGCAGAGCGACAACACGAACTTGAGCGGACCCGTGGCGCACCAAGCCGTGTTCGCGAAGGGCACGAACGTGCTCGAATTGCGCGCTCAAGGCCCGACGCTGGAAGCCTGGATCAATGGCGTGAAAGTCTGTGCCGTGCACGACGCGGCGCTCGGCATCGGCGGAGTGGCGATCGGCGTGGGCTCGTTCGCGTCCGGAAAAAAGACGCAACGCGCGCTGTTTCGCTGGCTCGAAGTGCGCGAGGTCGCGCCGTGAGCGGACGCCAACTGAGCTGCGAGAACTGCGGCGGTCCGCTCACTTACGGCTCGGCATTTTGCGCGTATTGCCGCCGGCCGCAGCGATGGGGTCGGCACGTCGCGGTCGAACGCGGCGAACAATTTTTCGTCCTAGATTTCAGTCGTGAGCCATTGCCAGGTGGCGGCACGGCCACGCAGCAGCGAAACGACGGCGCGCTCGTCTCGGTCGAAAAGGAAAATTGGGAACGCTGGGGCAGCTTCGCGCCGAAGCTGCGCAATGCCTGCGTGGCCGTACGCGGCGTCGCCTTCGACGCGAGCGCGGACTTCGGTGTGTACGCGCGCATGCACGCGCAAGGCGACGCCAAGGCCGCCTATCAGCTCAAGATCTATCCCGCATTTCGTTCCTGGCGGCTGCGCCGCGAAGCGTGGATCAGCAAAACCACGCACGTGAGCTCGATCGTCGATTGGGAATTTTCGCCTTTGATCGGCGGCGTCGGCACGATCAACGAAGTCGAGCTGCGTTTTTTCGATTCGGTGTTTCAGGTGGTTTTGAACGGGCAAAACGTGGCCACCGTGGTCGACGCGTCGTTCGGCTTTGGGCTTTTGGGTTGGGTTTGCGGTTCGCATCCCGGGCCGTCCCAGGTGCTCTTGCAATTTGCGGGCGCTTGGCGCGCGCGCTGATTGAGTCGCGCACGCCTGTGGCGCTAAGCTTTTGCGCATGCGGGTCGAGCGCTGTTCGAGTGCGGCTTTGGTTTTTTCCGTCGCGTGCCTCACGGCTTGCCGCGAACCCGTCGCGCCGCCGGTGCAAACCACGCCGAGCGCGACGCCCATGAATACCCCAACCCAAATTCCGAGTGCGGAGCCAGTGGCGAGCAGCGCGACGCCCGCACCCCAAATGAGCGGCGTGAGCTTCGACGATGACGTTCGGTTCCTCGGCCAGCACGGCGCGGTCAAAGTCCTGAGCGCGGAGAGCGGCGCGAAGATCGCAATCTCGAGCGGCCATCAAGCGCGCGTGATGACCAGCGCGGTGATGGCCAGCGGCAAGAGCCTCGGCTTCATCAACCGCGCCTTCATCGAAGCGGGCAAAACCGGCACGCCATTCGACAACTACGGCGGCGAAGATCGCTTTTGGCTCGGCCCCGAAGGCGGGCAATTCGGGCTGTATTTCCCGCCGCAAAAGCCGTTCACGTTCGACAATTGGCAAACCCCGCACGAGCTCCAAGAAGGCGCTTGGGAGATCACCGACGAATCAGCCACGAGCATCGCGTTCAGCCACACGATCACGGTGAAGAACTACGGCAAGCGCGAGTTCAAAGTCCACGTCGAGCGCGAGATCGCTTTGCTTGATTCAGCTCGAGCGAGCGCGCAGCTCGGCTTGCCAATTCCGGAAGGCGTGCACTGGGTCGGCTTCGCGACCACCAACCGCGTGACGAACGCGGGCAAAGATCCGTGGCAGGAAAAAACCGGGCTGCTCAGCATCTGGATCTTGAGCATGTTCGCGCCCGTTGCCGGCACGCGCGTGATCGTCCCATTCGATCCCAAGGGCACGGGTGAGATCGTCAACGATCGCTATTTCGGCAAAGTCCCCGCCGATCGCTTGCAGATCGACGGCCACGGCTATCTGCTGTTCAAATGCGACGGACAATATCGCAGCAAAATCGGCCTCGGCCCGGCGCGCGCGAAGAACGCGCTCGGCAGCTACAGCGAGCCCGCAGAATTGCTCACGCTCGTGCTCTACACGCGACCCGAAGGCGCGAAGCGCTACGTGAACAGCATGTGGGAGCTGCAGAAAGATCCGTATGCGGGGGACGTCGTGAACAGTTACAACGACGGCCCGCCCGCGCCGGGCAAACCCGCGCTGGGCGGCTTCTACGAAATCGAATCGAGTTCACCTGCGCTCGCGCTCGCACCGAACGAAAGCGCGACGCACGTGCAGCAGACGTTTCACTTCACCGGTCCGCGTGAGGCGCTGGATTTGATCGCGAGGAAGGTTTTGGGTGTTGGGTTGAGCGAGTTGCCGCCGGGCTAAACCAAAGCCGTGATCAGGCGCGAATCTGCGGCTTTGACCAACCTTCGAAGCCGGGCAAAGGCTGGGCCTTGCTTGTTGCCTCCCGCTTCGGCTGCTATGCCGCGCGAGATTTCTCATGATCGCCCTCGCCAATTCCGTTGAACGCCGGCGCACGTTCGCCATCATCTCGCACCCTGACGCGGGCAAAACCACGCTGACCGAGAAGCTGCTCCTGTTCGGCGGCGCGATTCAGCTCGCCGGCGCGGTCAAGGCCCGCGGCGAACAGCGTCGCGCTCGCTCGGATTGGATGAAGGTCGAGCGCGAGCGCGGCATTTCCGTCAGCGCCTCCGCGATGACCTTCGACTACGGCAACAACACGTTCAACTTGCTCGACACGCCGGGCCACCAGGATTTCAGCGAAGACACTTATCGCACGCTCACCGCCGTCGACAGCGCGATCATGGTGATCGACGCCGCGCGCGGCATCGAAGAGCAAACGCGCAAACTGTTCGAAGTTTGCCGCTTGCGCGATGTGCCGATCATTACCTTCGTGAACAAGCTCGACCGCGAGGGGCGCGATCCGTTCGACTTGATGGACGAGATCGAGCAAACGCTCGCGCTCGACGTCACGCCCGCGAGCTGGCCGATCGGCATGGGCCGCAATTTCCTCGGCTGCTACGACTTACTCCACGATCACTTGGTCTTGCTCGAACGCGTGCGCGATCGCGTCGGCGTCGCGGGCGAACCGTGCAAAGGCTTGGGCGATCCGAAGCTCGATCAGCTTTTGCCGGAAAATGCCGTAAAAACACTACGCGAAGAGGTCGAAATGGCGCGCGGCTTGTGCCCGCCGTTCGAGCTTTCAGCCTATCGCGGCGGCCACATGACTCCCGTGTTCTTCGGCAGCGCGATCAGCAACTTCGGTGTGCGCGAGCTCTTGCACGGCATCGCCGAGCTCGCGCCGCCACCACGCCCGCAACCCGCGCGCGAGCGCACGATCGAACCAACCGAAGACAACGTGACGGGCTTCGTGTTCAAGGTGCAGGCAAACATGGACCCGAAGCACCGCGATCGCGTCGCGTTCGTACGACTCTGCTCGGGTCACTTTCGTCGCGGCATGAAGCTTTTGCACGTGCGCTCGGAGACGCCGCTCGCGGTGCACAATCCGGTATTGTTCTTGGCTCAAGATCGCGAGCTCGCGGACGAAGCCTTCGCGGGCGACATCATCGGCATCCCGAACCACGGCAAGCTCGGCATCGGGGACGCGCTCACCGAGGGCGAAACCCTGCATTTCAAGGGCATTCCGAGCTTCGCGCCCGAGCTATTGCAACGCGTGCGCCCAACCGATCCGTTGCGCGCGAAACACCTCGGCCGTGCACTCGAACAACTCGCCGAAGAAGGCGCGGCGCGCATT
>DATATR010000021.1:0-11740 GCA_036268695.1 Polyangiaceae bacterium
GATCTGAAACTTACCGCCATCTGGCACCAGATGGTCGAGCACAGCGCCGACTTTGTCGATTTGAAACACGGCCGCGCGCAGCGCCTCGGGCACACGCGGGTTCGCGCCGCGCGGATGTCCAGGTGGGCCGACGATGCCCAAATCACCCGCCAGCTCTTCCGGCGCAGGAGCCGCGGATTTCTCGGGCTTATCGAGTGAATTTTCTGCCACGAGCTTGCCCCATTCGCTCGGGCTCGCCGCGCGTGCCTTCTCGAGCACCGCCTTAGCCTGTGCCTCGTTCGCCATGACGATGTGCGCGACGCGCCGGCGCTCGGGTTCTTTGAACTCGTCGTGGTGCGCGTCGTAGTAGGCGTGCACGTCAGCCTCGGGCACGTCGTTCGGACCGGGCACGCTTTTTCGAACGTCGTTCAAGAGCTCTTCCTTCAGCATCTGCCGCAGGCGCTCTTGGGTTTCGGGTTGCTTGTCCAAGCCGCGTCGCTTGGCCTCTTCCGCGAGCAGCTCGACTTGCACCATCTCGTTCAAGAGTTGCTTGCGCCGCTCGGGCGATTGGTAGCGAAGCCGCTCGAACGGATCCATGCGCTCGAGCGTCTCGGCATATTCGCCGAGCGTGATTTCGCGATCACCGATCTTGGCGAGCACTTGCTTCGCGAGCTCGGGCGTGAGTTTGCCGGGGCCGACACTGGCCGCCGCGTCCGCCGTGGGCGACGCCTCGTGATTTCCATGACAGGCGCAAACCGTTGTCATAAAAACCAACGCACAAAGACGAAGATCCCGGCTCGGACGCGAAGCAGCTCGCATGGAGAAGCTCTCCGTTACTACGAGCCAGATTCGAACGCCATTGCCTGCGTTCGACGACAGCGCTAGGCGTCGCTGTGTGGAAGAAGAAAATAGCCAGAAGCTCCGCTATCACCGCGTCATCATCAAGCTCAGCGGGGAAGCGCTGAGCGGAAAAGACGGCGGCTCCGGCATCGACACGGCGACGCTCAAGGCAACGGCTTCCGAGCTCGCGGAAGTTCACCAAACCGGCGTGCAGATCGGTTTGGTGGTTGGGGGTGGGAACATTTTTCGCGGCCTGCGCGGCGCGAGTGAAGGCATGGACCGCGCGCAGAGCGACTACATGGGCATGCTCGCGACCGTGATCAACGCGCTCGCCTTGCAAGACGCGCTCGAGCGCAGCGGCGTCCCAACGCGCGTGATGACCGCGATTGAAATCAAACAGCTCGCCGAGCCATACATTCGCCGGCGCGCAATCCGCCACCTCGATCGCGGGCACGCGGTCGTGTTTGCGGCGGGGACAGGCAACCCGTATTTCTCCACCGATACGGCAGCTGCGCTGCGCGCCATGGAAATCCACGCGAACTGTCTGCTCAAGGCCACCAAGGTGGACGGCGTGTACGACCGCGACCCCAAGCGCCACCCCGACGCGAAGCTGCTCGACAATGTCAGCTACGATCGCTTCCTGAACGACCATTTGGGTGTGATGGACTCGACGGCGGTCGCGCTTTGCCGTGAAAACGGGCTGCCGATCCGCGTCTTCCGCATGGCTCGCGGCAACATTCGCCGCGTGTGCTTGGGCGATCCGGTCGGAACCAGCGTCAGCCAAAATTCGGAGTGACCCGCCCCCGAACCTTGCGCGTCGCCAAGGGGCAAAAGCACCCGAATGAGTGAGCGCCCGTATCGCTGGTGCCCGGCCCGGATGATCGCGCTAAGCTCGCGCCACTCGCATGTGGCAATCACTCCCTGAATTAGGGACGGGCATCGTCTACGCGATCCTCGTCGCAGCTGCGTACACGTTTGCCGTCGCGCTGGCAGCTGGCCGCGGACGTCCGCGCTTGCTCCAAGCCGCGCGACTCGGCGCGTACACGACTTCAGCCCTGGTGCTGTTCGCAATCTTGCTGCTCTCGTACGCCTTCGTCTCGCACGATTTTCGCATTCGCTATGTCGCGCACTACAGCGATCGGCGAATGTCGACCGCGTATCTTCTGACCTCGCTCTGGGGCGGCCAAGACGGCTCGCTCTTGTGGTGGTCGCTCTTGCTCTCCGGCTACGTCGCGGCGTGCGTCGCTTGGCTCAAAGGGCGCTACCGCGAGCTTCAGCCGTACGTGATCGCCACCTTGATGGCCATCGTCGCGTTCTTCGCGATCTTGATGCTGTTCGCAGCCAACCCGTTCGAGACCAACATCGCGGGCGCGCGCCCCGACGGCGAGGGCTTGAACCCGCTGCTCCAGAACTACTGGATGATCATTCACCCGCCCTGCTTGTACATGGGCTTCGTCGGCTGTTCGGTGCCATTCGCGTTTTGCGTCGCGGCGCTCGTCACGCGCCGGCTCGACAACGAGTGGGTCGTCGCGGTCCGCAAGTGGATGTTGTTCGCGTTCCTGTTCCTTTCGATCGGCAACGTGCTCGGCATGATGTGGGCCTATGAGGAGCTCGGCTGGGGCGGATTCTGGGCCTGGGATCCGGTGGAAAACGCGGCTTGCCTGCCGTGGTTCACCGCGGCCGCCTACGTGCACTCGACCATGATCCAAGAGCGGCGAACCATGCTGCGCGTGTGGAACGTGTTTTTGATTTGCCTCACGTTTTTTCTCACCATCTTCGGCACGTTCCTGACCCGCGCCGGCATCATCACGAGCGTGCATGCCTTCGCTCAGAGCAGCATCGGCACTTACTTCGTTTGGTTCATGGGCGTGATCTTGGGCACGAGCCTCGGACTCATCGTCTGGCGTTTGCCGGATTTGAAGAGCAAGGGGCAAATCGAAGCCGCTGCCAGCCGCGAAGCGATGTTCGTCGCGAACAACTGGGCGCTGCTCGGCGGCATGACGTTCATCCTCGTGTCCACGATGTACCCGAAGATCAGCGAACTCTGGGGCGAGAGCGCAACGGTCGGACCGCCGCACTTCAACCGCTGGATGGGCCCGATCGGCATCGTCATCTTCGCGCTCATGGGGCTGGCCCCGCTGTTCGGTTGGCGCAAAACCAGCGGTGAATCGATCAAGAAAGCCTTCCGCGCGCCGCTCATCGCGATGGCGACGATGGTCGTCTTGCACTTCACGTTCGGTAAATCACTCGGCTACCCGCCGTTGGTCGCGCGCGATCCGTTCTACCCCGGCGCGATCGGCATCGTGATTCAAAAGCTCGGCTCGACGCTGCCAGCGGTGATCATCGCGCTCTGCGCGTTCAACGTCGCGGTGATCGTGCAGGAGTTCGTGCGCGGCGTGCGCGCGCGGCTCGGCGCCGCGCAAAAACGCGGCGAAGAAGAATCGATCCCGCTCGCGCTGTTCCGCTTGATCGAAAAAAATCGCCGTCGTTACGGCGGCTACATCGTGCATCTCGGCATCGTGTCGATGTTCCTCGGCTTCACCGGCACGGCTTGGAACATCGATCGCGAAACCGCGATGATGCCCGGCGATCACTACAAAATCGGCCAATACGAGCTCACCTATCTGGGTTCGCGCATGTGCCCGGGCAATCCGAAATGCAGCCCCACCGAGCAAGCGGACATCGAGAAACGCATGCTCTTCGCCGACCTCGACGTGAGCCGCGCCGGCACGCATCTCGGCAGGGTAAACCCAGCCAAATTCTTCTATCAATCGCAGCCCGACGGTCCCACGACCGAAGTCAGCATGCTCCGCTCGCTGCACGAAGATCTGTACACCGTCGTCGGCACGATCGATCCGCAATCGAAGCGCGCCACTTTCCAATTCCACGTCAACCCGTTGGTGTCTTGGATTTGGATGGGGCTCTTGATCTTGATTGGCGGCACTGTCACGTCGTTATTCCCGGAGCTGAGTTTCGGCGAAGTCGGCGCATGGGCCTACGTTCGCGCGGGCGCGGGCGCTGCTGCCGGCATTGCACTCGCACTCTGGATCGCGATGGCGCCGAGCATGGCCTACGCCCACGAACGACCCGCAGCGCGCGGCACGCCGAGCGCGGAAATGAAGCCCGCGAAAGCCTTGCCCGTATCGCGCCTCGGGGCGGCGGGCTTGTTCGGACTCGGTCTCGGCGCGGTCGTCGCGTTCGGCGCATTTGCGCGGCCACGACGAGATGATGCTAATAGTCCGCGCGACTGACGGATGATCGATCGATCGCTCCAGATCAAGCTGGTCCGCTGGGCCGCGCCGCTCACGACCCTCCTCATCGCGATCGTGCTCGGGGCGCTTTACGGCGTTCAGCTCGTCGTGTTGACGCTGGCGGCGGGCGCGCTGTTACTCGTGATTGCGCTGCTCTGGGGCAGCGTGCAAGCGCTCGCGGGCGAGTCCGAGTTGTCGTTCGAAGAGGCGTTCAGCTTGGGCACGCGTTCGGCCGAGGAAGAGCAGAAGCGCGCCGTGCTGCGCGCGCTGAAGGATCTCGAGTACGAGCGCAGCGTCGGCAAAATCAGCGACGAGGATTTTCGGGAGTACTCGGCGCGCTATCGCTCCGAAGCCAAACGCCTGATCCGCAGCATGGACGAGAGCCTCGCGGAGGCGCGCAAGCAAGTCGAGCGTGAGCTCGGTCGGCGCGTCGAAAAACTCGCGCAGAAGCCCGAGGAAGACGAAGATTTGCCACAAGCCTCGCCGAGTGCGAACGACGTAGTCGAAGCCAAGAGTAATCCCGAACACGCGCCCGCCGCGCCCGAAGAACCGGCGAAGGTGACGCGCACCTGCAGCGCTTGCCAAACGCCGAACGAGCTCGATGCGCGATTTTGCAAGGGCTGCGGCGCAGCCATGGCCGGATCCGGCGAACGCCTCTGTGCCGCCTGCCCGGCGCGCTATCCAGAGACCGAGACCGCCTGTCCCGACTGCGGCGCGGCGAGCGAGGCCAAATCATGAAGCTCAGGCGCAGCGTCGCCTTCTCGCTGGTCGGCCTGACGCTGGCGGCGCTTGCGCAAGGCGCGCCGCAAGCCGTGGCCAGCAGCGCGACCGCGCCGAGTTCGAGCGCGAGCGCGATTCGCAAAGCGGCGTCCAGCGCGAGCGCCGCGCCGCCCGCTCACGATGCCGCACCCAGCGGAGCAAACGGCGACGCGAGCGCCGGCGATCAGATGCCGCCTGGCCACCCCGGCGTGAACAGCGCGCCGCAAGACGCGAGCGAGCCGAGTGCCTCGCTGCCGGCGGGCACGATTTCAGCAACCATCGTCGACGAACACGACGCGCCGCTCAGCGGCACGCAAGTCCGTCTCGGGACCTTGTTCCAAAAGATCTCCGAGGGCGAGTCGCGCTCTGAAACCTTCGCGAAGACGGACGAGAGCGGCAACGCGGAATTCGCGGGCCTCACCGTCGACAGCGATCATCACTATCGCGTCACGGTTCAGCACGGTCCAGCCAGCTACTCGTCGAGCCCGTTCAATCTGCGGCAAGACATGGGACAGCGCGTGCTTTTGCATGTCTTTCCCTCGACCACCAGCATCGACGCCGCGATGATCGGCTTGCGCGGCTACCTGTACATCGCCACGCGCGACGACGTGTTTCAATGCGAAGTCCTCTTTCGCGTGTTCAACGTCGGGCTCGTGACTTGGGTGCCAGAGAACGTGGTGGTTCCACTGCCGAAAGGCTTCAAAGCGTTCAAAGCGCAAGACTCGATGACCGACCTCCGCTTCGAGCAAGTCGACGGCGTGGGCGCGAAGCTAAAAGGCACGTTTTCTCCGGGCCAAAACGACGTTTCGTTTCGTTTTCAAGTGCCGAAAACCAACGACGATTCAGTCGCGTTTCACATGGGCTTGCCGCCTCACGTGGCCGAAATGCGCGTGATCGCCGAAGCATCTCCCACGATGAATCTGGACGTCGAGGGCTTCGATCGGCCCGTGCCGACCACGAACAACGAAGGTCAGCGCGTGCTCGTTGCGGTGAAGCAACTCCGTCGCCGTGACGACGAAATCAAAGACTTCGTCGCGACGCTGTCCGGTATTCCAACACCTGGACCGGGTCGTCAAATCGCACTCTTCATCGCGCTCGCGCTGGTCATCACCGGCGTGTTCGCAGCACGCGGTGCGTTCGACGACGTTGACGCCGGCAAGAGCGCCGCGAGCGACAAGAAGAAAGCGCGCGAGATTTTGCTCCGCGAGCTGGTCGCACTCGAACAGGCTCGGCGCGACAAACGCATCGGACCGCGCGCTTATCAGCACAGCCATGAACGTTTGGTCGACGCGGTTGCGCGGCTCGGCGTCCCGCCTGAACGCGCCGCCAAAAAATCGCCAAGCAGCAGCCGCAAGCGCGCCAAATCAGCCGCTTCGAAGGCTTAAATCAGCCCCGCGTTCGAGCGCGAGCGGGCTCGGGAAAGGCTGGGGAAAACCCTTTGGAACTCTCGGGTACACGGGCTGTGGAAGGCCGAGCGAGGCAACTTGTCCCGAGTCCGACCCGAGCTGCCTCCAAGGCCAATCCACAGCCGTTCGCGTGATTAGCCGAATAAACTTCGCCGCTTATCGGAGTGTCCACAGTTTCCACAGGACCTACTAAGACTTCCCTTTAAATTTATTAATTAAGAGAGAAGAAGAGCGCTCGGTCAGGCTGTTTCAAAGTCCCGATCCGGGCCACAGGCCGAAACGCCCGCCAGCTGACGCGGCTCTAGCGCCTCAGCGCAACCGCGGGTACACGTGAGCGCCCCATGCACGTCGTCGTTGCCAAAAAAGATCTCCTCCGAGTTCTCGCGCGCTGCCAGGGCGTCGCGGACAAAAAAAGCACCATGCCGGTGCTCGGCAATGTGTTGCTCGAAGTCTCGGGCACCGATCAGCTGCGTCTGGCAGCGACCGATTTGTACTTGGCTGTGAGCGGCAAGATCCCCGCAAAAGTCGAAAACGGCGGCGCGATCGCAATCGGCGCACGCGATCTGTTCGAGCGCGTGAAAATGATGCCCGAGGGGCAGATCTCGATCGCAACTTCGGGTGGCGCGGCAACGACGATCCGCGCCGTCGGCGCCTCGCGTCGCTTCACTTTGCACGGCATCCCGGGCGAAGAATTCCCGAGCTTGCCGCAACCGGAGGAGACCGCGCCGCCGCTGTCGCTCGCGATCTCGACGCTCTCGAATTTGATTGCGGCTACGTATTTTTCGATTTCGACCGACGAAACGCGGTTGCACTTGAACAGCGCTTTGTTCGAGTGGGACGGCGATCACGTGCGCATGGTGACCACTGACGGTCATCGCTTGTCGAAGATGGAAGCCGTGCAGCCGGGCAAGCACGCGTCGGCCACGATGCTCATCCCGCTCAAGGGCGTGCTCGAGCTCAAGCGCTTGTGCGACGAAGCCTTGTCCGAAGAAAAGGGCGACGCTGGCAGCGAGATCCGGATCACGCAAAGCGGCCCGAATGCCTTCTTCCAGCTCGCTGGCTTTCAATTCAGCGTCAAGCTCGTCGACGCGCAGTTTCCGCCGTACCAGCAAGTGATCCCGGAGCACAGCGAGCAAACCGTACGCGCGCCACGCCTGTCACTCGCGGACGCGCTCCGTGCGGTGTCGGTCGCGGCGAGCGATCGTACCGGCGGCATCAAGCTCACCTTGTCCGGCGGCAAAATGCGCTTCGAGAGCGAGAGCCCGGACAGCGGCGAAGGCTTCGATGAAGTGAGCGTCGACTATGCCGGCCCTGAGCTGACGGTGGGCTTCAATGCTCGTTATTTCTTGGATGTGCTCAGCGCGATTCAAGACGCCGATATCGAGCTCGCGGTGAGCGGTGAGCTCGACCCCGCGGTGATTCGCCCAGCCAACGAAAATGCGGGCGCGTATTTGTCCGTGATCATGCCGATGCGCATCTGAAGCGCCGCTCGCAGAGATGCCGTGACGGCGCGCATTCAATTCGTCAGCGTTTCGGTGCGCGCAATTCGCAATCTCAGCAGCGTCGAGCTCGAGCCAGCATCGGGCTTGAACGTCATCTCGGGCGACAACGGCCAAGGCAAAACGAGCTTACTCGAAGCCTTGTACTTCGTTGCGGTCACCCGCAGCTTCCGCGCCGAAAAGCTCGAAACTCTGATTCAAGACGGCCAAGAGATTGGCAGTGTGCGCGCGACGATCCGCGACGGCGATCACCTGCGCGAGCAACGCGCGGCGATTGGGTACAAAGAACGCAGCGTGCTGATTGACGGTAAAGCGCCGGAGCGACTCGCTAGCTACGCAACGCGTACTCCGGCGGTGGTTTTTCATCCTGGCGATCTCGAGCTCGTGAACGCGAACGCTGCTGGGCGCAGAAAGCTGCTCGACCGCGTCGCGCTCTACCTCGATCCCGCCAGTAGCGAAGCGCGCCTGAGCTACACACGCGCTTCGCGCGAACGAAAAGCAGTGCTCGACGTGCGCGGTCCGAACGCGCGCGAGCTCGAAGCGTTCGAGCAAGTCATGGCCGAACACGGTGCTCGTTTTGCGCGCGCCCGAAGGGAGGCGGCGTCGCGCCTACTGGCCGCGCTCGGGCCCGCGTTTGCCAGCATGGCCGACCCAGGCTTGGTCTTGAAAGCGGAATACAAGCCCGGCGGCAGCGTGGATCCGGGTGATTTCGCGCGCGAGCTCGAGCTGCGCCGAAGCCGCGACGCCCGCCAGCGCTCGGCCTCGTTTGGCCCACAACGCGATGAGATTCAGCTGCAGGTCGACGGCCGTTCGGCGCGTCATCACGCCTCACAAGGCCAGCAGCGCATCCTCACGCTGGCGCTCAAGGTCGCTGAGCTCGAGTGCGTACGCGAAGCGCGCAACGCTCACCCAGTTCTGCTTTTGGACGATGTGTCCAGCGAGCTCGATCCGGCGCGCACCGGTGCGGTCTACACTTTTTTGCGTGAGACGCAGAGTCAAGTTTTCGTGACCACGACGCGCCCGGAATTGTTTCCAACGCCCGGCGCGAGCGGGCTCGAACGGGCCGATTGGAGTCTCATTTCCGGAGCTCTTCGGAAGCTCTGATTTCGGATCCGTAGATTCGTCAAAAACAGCGGAATTTATGCCGGATTCGGCTTGCGCCGCGGCTTCCGAATGGCTATATAAAAGCGGTCGAAGACGAGCGCATTTCCCGGTCTACCACCGAGTCGTTTTTAGCTCGCCTTCGCGCACAACCAGGACCTCCAAGTTGACGATTGAGGCACAAGAACAACCGCGTTCCGCGGAGACGTACGACGCCAAAAACATCACTGTCCTCGAGGGGCTCGAGGCCGTGCGCAAACGCCCTGGCATGTACATCGGGGACGTGCACGACGGCTCGGCGCTCCATCATTTGGTATGGGAAGCGGTCGACAACGCGGTGGACGAGCATTTGGCGGGCTTTTGCGATCAGTTCGCCGTCACCGTCCATTTCGACGGCTCGGTGACGGTGGAGGACAATGGTCGCGGCATTCCCGTCGACATCATGGAGGAACGCGGCGTTAGCGCAGCTGAAGTCGTGATGACCGTGCTCCACGCCGGCGGAAAGTTCGATCACGCGAGTTACAAAGTCAGCGCTGGTTTGCATGGCGTCGGCGTCAGCGCCGTAAATGCCGTGTCCGAACTGCTGCGGCTCGAGATCAAGCGCGAAGGCAAAGTCTGGTTTCAGGAGTACCGGCGTGGTGTGCCGCAAGCGCCGCTCGCCGCGATCGGCGAAACCGACAAGACAGGCACCAAGGTCACCTTCAAGCCGGATCACGAGATCTTCTCGAATCTCGAGTACAGCTACGACATTCTCGCCAATCGTTTGCGTGAGCTCGCGTTCTTGAACTCGGGCTTGATCGTGAAGCTCGTGGACGAACGCGCGCAGGGCCGCAGCGAGAGCTACGTGTACAAAGGCGGCATCCGCGAGTTCGTCTCGCTACTCAGCCAGGCCAAAGAACCCGTCCACGACGACGTGATCGCCTTCACCGGTGAATTCCCGACCGGCGACGGCAAGAGCACTGCGATCGTGGATCTCGCGCTGCAGTGGAGTAACTCCTACGCAGAGCAAATCCTTTGCTACACGAACAACGTCCACAACAAGGACGGCGGCACGCACCTCACTGGCTTACGCGCGGCGCTCACCCGCTCGCTGAACAACTACGGGCAAGCCAACAATCTATTCAAAGAAGCCAAAAATGGCCTCACCGGTGACGACACGCGCGAAGGCGCGATTTGCGTCATTCACGTCAAACACCCGGATGCGAGCTTCGATTCGCAAACCAAGTCGAAGCTCGTCTCGAGTGACGTCAAGGGCATAGTCGAAAACGCGGTCAGTGAACACCTGGGCCGGTACTTCGAGGAGCATCCGCAAACAGCGCGCAAGATTTTGGAAAAGGCGATCATGGCCGCCAAAGCGCGCGACGCTGCGCGCAAAGCGCGCGAGGTCGTGCGCAAAGGCGTGCTGGACGGGTCGTCGCTGTCCGGCAAACTCGCTGACTGCCAGAGCAAAGATCCGACGATCAGTGAAATCTACATCGTAGAAGGTGAAAGCGCCGGCGGTAGCGCCAAGCAAGGACGCGACCGGCATTTTCAAGCCATCTTGCCGCTCAAGGGCAAGATTTTGAATGTCGAGCGCGCGCGCCTCGATCGCATGCTCTCGTCCCAAGAAGTCGCGACGCTGATCTCAGCGCTCGGTTGCGGCATCGGCGACAACGGCGGCTTCGATTTGTCGAAGCTCCGCTATCATAAAATCATACTGATGACGGATGCCGATGTCGACGGCAGCCACATCCGTACGCTGCTGCTCACGTTTTTCTACCGCCAGATGCGAGACGTGATCGAAAACGGCTACTTATTCATCGCGCAACCGCCGCTGTTCGGCGTGCGCAAAGGAAAAAAGTATCAGTACCTCAAGGATCAATCCGCGCTCGATCGTTTTTTGATCGAGAACGGCATCGAGGATTTGACGGTTCAAGCCAAAGGCAGCAACCACGAGATCGCCGGCTTGCCGCTCTTCAATTTGGCGACTCGGCTGCGCTCGATGCGCAACGTGCTCGCGAAGATCGATCGCCGCTGCGATGCGCGCGTCGTCGCTGCGCTCTTGCGCACCAAGTCCATGGCGCTGGCGGAATTTCGTGATCGCGCGGCGGTGGAAGCTGCGGCGCAGAACCTGCGAAAATACTTGGAAGACCGCTATCCCGATCTTTGCCCGCTGACCGTGAGCGTGGAGTGGGAGAAGGCACATGACGCGGGACGCATCAACGTCAAGTTCCGGCCGGGTGCCTCGGCGCGACCAGCGGTTGCAGATTGGGAACTGGCGGAATCCGCCGAGTACCAAGAGCTCTTGTCGATCGAGCAAGACATTCGTTCGATCGGGCCGATGCCCTATACCGTGAGGGTTGGAAAAGGCGAAGCGCAGACGCTGCCCGACGCAGAAGCGCTCGAAGCATTCATCGCAGAGCGCGGCCGCAAGGGAATGCAGATCACGCGCTACAAAGGTCTTGGCGAAATGAACGCGGACCAGTTGTGGGACACCACGATGAGCCCCGACGCGCGGACGCTCCTGCAAGTCAAAGTGAGCGATCCCGTGCGCGTGGACGAACTCTTCAGTGTGCTCATGGGGGACCAAGTCGAGCCGCGTCGAAAGTTCATCGAAGAGAACGCGCTGAACGTCCGAAATTTGGACATCTGATCCTCGCGCCTGTAAGACCAAAAGCGTCAGCACTCCGCGACGCGACGCACGTCGAGCGCGCGAGTTGCGCGTTCGATGCCGCGGCATCGAGCTCGAATATCCGAAGCTCGAAGGAGCGCGACCCCATGTCTGCAAGCTCGGCTTTGCATCGCTCGGCGTCGATTCGCCCGGGCCGGGCGGAGCGCAATCGACTCATTGCCGAAACAGCGCGCCTGCTCAGTGCACGTGGATTGATTCATCTGACCGCCGAGGACGAGCACAACGACGGTCGTC
>DATATR010000022.1:0-9881 GCA_036268695.1 Polyangiaceae bacterium
TGGAGCCCGGGTTGAATCGGCGCGGACTCGAGCTCTTCGAAATCGCCGTCGCCGAGCGAGAACGCGACGCTCTCTTCGCGCTGCGCCGACGGCTGTGCCTCTGCCGGCGTGACCAGCGGCAGATTGCCGTACTTTTGCGCGATCTGATTGGCGCTCAGCCCGGACTGAATCGGACCTTGCGCGCCGACTAGCGGCAGGCCGAGCGCATCGTTCATGGCTTCACGCGCGCGCAGTGCATCCTCGGATGCGCTCACCAGCGTCGGGCCACTAATCGGGCGCGGCGGCGGCGCGGCTGCTGGCGCTGGAGCTCGCGCCGCGTCTGCTTGCGGCCCGAGGCCTGCCCCAGTCTTCGTGCGACCGCGCGGCCCGAGCCCGCCGAGTGTCGACGGTCCAGGCTGCTGTGACGGCGCTTTGCCGAGCGCGCTCAGCGTCGATTCGTTGGTCACGCTCGGCATGCGCGGGCGCTCGGAGCCGGGCTGCAGCCCGGGTTGCGTCGGCATGTGCGGGCGCCCGAAAAATGGCTGCGTGCTCGGGATCTCGGGCGAGCTTTGAAAGCGCGGACGCGCGCCGGGCGGCTGCGTGCTCTGACGTTTGCGCGCGGCGATCCCGGCTGGGTTCTGCGCGTCGCTGAAATTGGGTTGGGTTTGGCGCGCGGCCGGGCTCGGCGCGGGCGGAATCGTGCCTTTGCGTCGATCGCCGCCGCTCAGCGCCGCGGCTTGAATCGCGGCACCGATCGCCACGACTTCATCTGGGTTGATGTTCGCGCGGATCGGCTTGCGAAAAAACTCTTCGACGCGTTTTTTCACCAGCGGGATGCGCGTCGATCCGCCGACCAACAAAATCTGATCGAAGTCGTTCGCGGACAAGCGCGCGATCCCGAGCGCCTCGCGACAAACGTCGAAGGTGCGATCCGCGATCGGCGCTGCTAGCCGCTCGAGCTCGCCGCGCGTCATCGAGAAATCGAAGTGCACCGGGCGGCCGCCGACGCCATGACCGACCTCGTTCACGGTCACGCGCGCTTCGTTTTCGGTCGAGAGCAGGTGCTTGATGGTTTCCGCTGCCGCGCGCAAGCGCTCGAAGACTTGTGAGTCCGTGCGCGCGTCCAAGCGATGCTGCGCGAGCAGGACTTCGCTCATGCGCTCGGCTATGGCGAGGTCGATGTCGTCTCCGCCGAGGAACGTATTCCCAGCGGTCGCGAGCACTTCGAACACGTTGTTCGACAGATCGAGCAGCGTCACGTCGAAGGTGCCGCCGCCGAAATCGTAGACCGCGACGCGCTCGTTGCTCGAGCGACCGTAGCCGTAAGCGAGCGCCGCCGCGGTCGGCTCGTTCAAGATACGCAAGACTTCGAGGCCGGCGACGCGGCCCGCGACTTTGGTCGCCGCACGCTGCAGATCGTTGAAGTTCGCCGGCACGGTGATGACGGCGCGATCGATCGTGGTGCCGAGCGCGGCTTCGGCCACGCTCTTGGCTTTGCGCAGCACGAACGCGCTGATTTCCGGCAGCGTGTACGTTTCGCCGCGCGCGACGACGAGCGCGGCTTGGCCAGGCCCCTCGCGCATTTCGAACGGGAAGCGCGAGCGTGCGCGGCGCACCTCCTCCGAGTCCCAGCTCCGGCCAATCAGGCGCTTGATCGAGTAAATCGTGCTGGCAGCATCGACGATGCGCCGCTCTTTGGCGCCGCGCCCGACCAGCACATTGCCGTTCGGATGAAACGAAACCACCGACGGGATCAGCGTCTGGCCGGCGTCGTCGGTGAGCGCGGAAGCTTGGCCGTCGCGAACGACGGAAACGACCGTGTTCGTAGTGCCGAGATCGATGCCGATGACAGTGGACATGCGCTCTTGAGTACTCAGGCCGGAGCAGGAAGATTCGCGAGCGCGCGGTCATACCAGGCCTGTACCGCGTGCTCGAACGGCCACATCCAACCGTAGTCAGGACCCGTGAAGCGCTGAACGATGTGCGCGCGCAGCGTGGGCGAACGCGCCGCGTCGAGCCCAAGGAGCTCGGCGGTCGCGCGCAAGGTTTCCTCGTACGCTTCCCATTCAATGCGGGCGCGGCCATAGGCCAGGCCGAGCGGAAAGAACGGAATCAGGTAAAGGAAGGTCATCACGACGGAACCGTAGCGGCGACGCTGTCGCAAGTGAACCCGCTCGTGGCGCAGCAGGATCACGCGCTCGACGTCGCTCATCGCTTCCCAGGTCGGTGGCACGTACAAGGTGTTGCCGATCACGGTGTGGTAGCGGGTGAGATATTTTGTTTGGCCACCCAATGTCAGGCATTTGAGCGCCAAGTCGATCGCGCGCGACGGCCAGTGCCCGCGCTTCGGCACGATTCGAAACGTCGGAAACTCGGACCGAATGATTTCGATGAAGCTCCCTGATTGCTCCATTGAAGCGAGCGGATGCTAGCGCGCTTTGCGTTTCGGTGTGCAGTTCCGCGTGGCGACGGCCGGATGGCCGTTCCCGCGAGGACGGAACCTGAACTGACCGGGTCTAACCTTGGAGCTATTGGCCGAGGATGTCGCCCGCTTTGAGCGCGCGGCCATGAATCAACTCGATCGCGGCGAGCTCTTTGCGTCCTTCGAGTTGCGCGCGGCAGAGCTCGAACGCGCCGTCGACCGTGCTCACGAGCACGCGCTTTTGTTCGACGCTGACGAGCCCCGGTTCACCGCGCGCTGGCCCCGAATCGAGCCGAGCTTGCGCGATTTTCAGCGGCCGGCCGTGGAGCGGCGTGTGCGCGCCCGGACGCGGCGCGAGCCCGCGCACGAGGTTCACCAAATCGCGCGCGGAGCGTGAGAAATTGAGCGCGCCGTGCTGGCGCTCGAGCGGCGGCGCGTACGTCGCTTTTTCGTGCTCTTGCGGGATCGGTTCGAGCTCTCCGTCGACCGCGCGCGCGAGCTCGTCGTGCACGACCTGGGCGCCGAGCAAGCCGAGCCGTTCCGTCAATTCGCCCGCGGTTTCGTCGGCACCAATCGCGATCGCGCGTCGCGCGTAAACAGGGCCGGTGTCGAGGCCTTCGTCCATTTGCATCAGGCAGATGCCGGTCTCGCTGTCGCCGTGCATGATCGCCCAATTGATCGGGGCTGCGCCGCGCCAGCGCGGCAAAAGCGACGCATGCAGATTCATGCAGCCGCGGCGCGGTGCGCTCAGCACCGGCGCCGGCAAAATACGGCCATAAGCCAGCACCAGCGCCACGTCCGGCGAGCGTTCGCGCAGCCACTCGTCCAGATTGCCGGTCTTCACTTTGACGGGTTGGTGCACTGGGAAGCCGAGCTCGAGCGCCGCGATCTTCACCGCCGGAGCCTGAAGCTGCAAACCTCGGCCTTTCGGCCTATCTGGCTGACACACCACACCAACGATTTCAGCCACTTCGGCGAGCGCGCGCAGAGCGGGCACCGCAATGGGCGGGGTTCCGAAGAAGACAGCGCGCACGGTCGTGCGTATACCAGATAGGTGCGCGTGCCGCCGCGCGTTGCGAGTCGCCCAAGTCGTACTCGAGCGAAGGGCTTGTAATCCTCGAGGGCTAGCGCGACGTATTGCTGTGGTTAGGTTCTGAAATTGAATCAAAGACGGCGCCGTACCGAGCCACCCCGAATCGAAGCAAAGCGGCAGAAAATAGAGGGTGTGCTTGGCCCGTCGCGAGTGACAAGATGAGGAACACATGAGTGAAAAGAAAAAGCCGCCGCCGCCGCCGCCGCAACCGCCGCCTCCGACCGAGGAGGAGATCAAGTTCGGAGACGAGCTTGCGGTTTTGCCGATTCGGAATGCCGTACTTTTTCCGGGCGCAGTTGCGCCGTTCGACGTAGGTCGCGAGAAATCGGTCGCGCTCGTCGAGGACGTGCACAATCTTTCGACGCCGGTGATCGCGATTTTCGCGCAGCGAGATCCCGCCACCGACGATCCCAGCGCAGACGACTTGTATCCGGTCGGTTGCGCTGCGCGTGTGCTCAAAGCACTCAAGCACAGCTCGGGCAACTACTCGCTGATCTTGCAGGGCTTGACGCGCATTCGGCTCGATTCGCTGACCCAGACCGCGCCGTTCATGCGCGCCAAAGTCACGCGCGTCGAAACGCCCTCGACCGAAGACGTCGAAGCCGAAGCGCTGGCGATGAGCTTGCGTGATGTCGCCAAGCAAGTGATCCAGCTGATGCCGGAGCTGCCGCGCGAGGCCGGCTCGTTGATCGACTCGATTCAAGCGCCCGGTGCGCTCGCGGACCTCGTGGCCGCGAACTTGGACGCCCCGGTCGAGGAAAAAGCGCAGCTGATCGAAACGGTCGAAGTCAAAGAGCGCATTCGTAAGGTGCTGCGCTTGCTCACCCGTCAACTCGAGATCTTGAAGATGCGCGAACGCATCAACTCCCAGATCAAAGAAGAGATGGGCAAGAACCAGCGCGAGTATGTGCTGCGCCAACAGCTCAAAGCGATCAAAGAAGAGCTCGGCGAAGACGACGGCGATCAAGGCGATCTGGACGGCCTCGAAGAGCGGATCGCGAAGGCGACCCTGCCGAACGAAGCCGACAACGTGGCCAAGAAGCAGCTCAAGCGCCTGCGCTCGATGCAAGTCGGAAGCGCCGAGTACACGGTGGTGCGCACTTACCTCGACTGGATTTTGGATCTGCCCTGGACCAACGCGACCGACGACAATCTCGACATTGCCGAAGTGCGCCGCGTCTTGGACGAGGACCATTACGGCCTCGAAAAGGTCAAAAAGCGCATCGTCGAGTATCTCGCAGTGCGCAAGCTGAAGAAGGACAAGAAGGGTCCGATCCTGTGCCTGCTCGGGCCGCCTGGCGTCGGTAAGACGTCGCTCGGCAAGAGCATTGCACGCGCGCTCGGCCGTAAATTCGTGCGCGTCTCCTTGGGTGGCGTTCACGATGAAGCGGCGATCCGCGGTCACCGGCGCACGTACGTCGGCGCGCTGCCGGGTCAGATCATCCAAGGCATGAAGAAATCCGGGACGATCAATCCCGTCTTCATGATGGATGAGGTCGACAAGATCGGGCACGACTTCCGCGGTGATCCGAGCGCGGCCTTGCTCGAGGTGCTCGACCCGGAGCAAAACAACACGTTTGCGGATCACTACCTCGAGATTCCGTACGATCTCTCGAGCGTGATGTTCGTCGCCACGGCGAACATCGCCGACCCGATCCCGCCGCCCTTGCGGGATCGCATGGAGATCCTGGAAATCCCGGGCTACACGCGGCGTGAGAAGCTCGCGATTGCGCGCCAGCACTTGATTCCGAAGCAGCTCGAGGAGCACGGACTCAAAGCCGAGCAACTCACGATCACGGACGAAGCCGTGGAGGAGCTAATCGAGCACTACACCCGTGAAGCCGGCGTGCGTTCGCTCGAACGCACGGTGGCGAGCGTGATCCGCGGTGTTGCGGTGAAGGTCGCCGAAGGCGACTCGAGCCAGCGCACCATCAAGAGCGAGGACGATCTTCGCGAGTTCTTGGGCGCGATCAAGTTCACGAGTGAAGTGGCGGAGCGCACGGAAGAAACCGGCGTGGCGACGGGTCTGGCCTGGACCAGCGTGGGCGGCGAAATCCTCTTCATCGAGGCGACGCGCATGTTCGGTACGGGCAAGATGCAGCTCACCGGTCAACTCGGTGAAGTCATGAAGGAGAGCGCGCACGCGGCTTTGAGCTACGTCCGCACCAACGCCGAGAAATACGGCATCCCGAAAGACTTCCTCGAGAAGAGCGACGTGCACATCCACATCCCCGCGGGCGGCATGCCGAAAGACGGCCCGAGCGCGGGCATCACGATGTTCACCGCGATCGTCTCGCTGCTCACGGGCATCCGCGTGCGGCACGACGTAGCGATGACGGGCGAAATCTCGCTGCGCGGTCGGGTGCTCCCGATCGGCGGCTTGAAAGAGAAGACGCTCGCGGCGCACCGCGCCGGCATCAAGCGCGTGCTCGTCCCGGAACGCAACAAGGCGGACCTCGACGAAGTGCCGAAGGAAGTGCGGGACGAGCTCGAGTTCGTGTTCGTGCACAAGCTCGACGAAGTGCTCGAAGCAGCGCTCGAGAAAATGCCGCAACCAAGCCAAGCATACCTGGACGAAGTGGCGAAGCGCGAGTCGACGGCTCAGCCTTCCAGTAACTGAGTGACGTGATTCGCTGGGAAACAGCCGTGAGCCGAGAGCTCGCGGCTGTTTTTCTTTTGTCCGTGTGCTGCCGCGGTCTCATGTCCTTCGCGCCCCAGCGCGCGCGAAGGCTGACGGTCGCGTGCACGGAAATAATACAACATTGCTGGCTCGCGGGGCTGATCACGGTTCTAGAAAGCAGTCGGGACCCAACGAGATCTGACCGGACAGGCGCGAGCTGTTTTACTAAAAGCGTGAGCGGCCAAGCCCAACCGCCGTCACGCTGCAAAAAACGCAGTTGTCGAAACTACTCAGCTCTCTTCGCGCAAAGTCACCGAGCATTCAAAGCCCAAATTTTAACACCCCCGGTCATGCCTTCCACGTTCGTGAAGAGCTTCACGTTCGCGGGCAATTCCACGCCCTTGATGTGCTCCGCGTTGCCGCCGCCGAGGTAAAGCATGTCGTAGTTGAAGATGGGTTCGAGCTGCTGAATCATTTCGAGCACGCGACGTGACCAATGCTTTTTGCCGATCTCGTTCAGCTCGGCGTCGCTGAGCCGCTCTTCGTAGGTTTTCTCTTTTTTCCACGGATGATGGCCGAGCTCGAGGTTCGGCACGAGCCGTCCGTCGACGTAGAGGCCAGCGCCGACGCCGGTGCCGAGCGTGAGCGCGAGCTCCACGCCGCTGCCCGCGATTACGCCGAAGCCTTGTAGATCGGCGTCGTTCATCGCCATCGTGGGGCGGCCCGCGAGCTCGTGAATGCGCTGTTCGAGCGCGAAGCCGTGCCAGATGTCGCCGCCGAGGTTCGGCGCGGTTTGAGTCACGCCGCGCTTCACCACGCCGGGAAAACCGACCGAAACTCGGTCGAAGGCGGGCTGCGCTTTGATCATCGTTTCGATCACGCCGAACACGGCGTCGGGCGTCGAGGGATGCGGCGTGAGCGTTCGCGCGCGCTCGTTCACCGGCTTTGCGGCGCTGTCGAGCACGATCATTTTGATGCCGGTGCCGCCGATATCGATCGCCAAGGTGTGCGCAGCGGGGTCGTTTACTAAGTGCGTTTCGAGCTCGGGCATGGCGAGCCTTTTAGCATCGAAGCTCGAAGCCCCAAATTGACCCTGAGAACTCCGGGGAGTTGCGAAGTGAGGCTCGAGGAAGGTACGCTTTTGAGCTCGGTGGCCTGGCAGATCCAAGACGATTGGCTTGGGATTTTGGCGCGCTCGCTCGTGTGCGCGTGCGTCGCGCTGGGCGGCTGCGCGCGCCACGATTTGCGCCGCGCCGAACCCGCCGCATCCGCGACGCGGCTCGCGGCACTGAGCGCCCCCCACAATTCTCCCGCGAAAGCGGCAGCCGCCGAGAGCGAGGAAAGCGTCTCTTGTCGAGACGCTTTCGCGCGGCTCGAAGCCGAGCCCGCGCTCTCCGGCGCGGTCGTCAATGGCGGTTTCGCGCGCGCGTTTTTGCTCGGCCGCGCGCGCGCCGAGCCGGTCGTGTTCGCGCGCGCACCCGAGTTCGATGAGCGGCGCGCTTCGGCGGAAGCGCGCGCGCTCCGTGCGGACATGGCGACCGATCTGCATCCCTGGCAAGCGTTCGAGCGCGTGCTGACGCGCGTGAAGAAGAACCCGGAGCTCGCGCGTGAAGTTTTTCTGACCGAGAATTATCTCTACACCGAGTCGCCCGAGCTTGGCGCGCTGTACGTCAATTTTCTCGCGCTCGGGCTCTTGTTTCGCGAGCCGGAAATCGTGCTCGAGCGCGGGCGCGAGCGTTTTTCGCTCGTGCGCCACAACGGCGATTACGAATACAAAGAAGGGCCGGAACGCGGCGAGCGCGCGACGCTCTTGCTCTTCGATCGCGTGTTTTTGCCGAAATCCGAGCCCGGACCGGCACTCGCTCGCGATCTGCGCGGCGTCGCGGCAGAAACCTTTGCCGACGAAGTGCGGATCGATCGCTTGAGCGACAGCGGCGCGCTCGTCGCCTTGCGCTTCGGAAGTGATTGGGTGCCCGCGGCGCTCCGGCGCGTCGAGACTCGCTTCGAGCTCGAGTGCGAGCGCGTTCCGGCGGCGCTCGGCGAGAAAATCGCGCAAGCGCGCGCGCTCGCGAAACGGCGCGCTCGCGTGGTCGACGTGCTGTCGCGCGTCGTCGCGAGCGAAGTCGACGAAGCGCTGCCCTTCGACGAACCGAAAACCGAAGAAGGTCAGCAAGACGGCCAGCTCCGTCCAGCGTGGCGACGCGCTTACCTCGATGGCAGAGATCGCTACACCTTCAATGACGATCGCTATTGGGTCTTCGATCAGCGCGGCCGACCGCACGTGCCAGAAGTGTGCATCGACTTCGTGATGGACACGCTCGAGCGCTCGAGCGGCGCTTGGTTTCGCGCGCGCGGCGAGCGACCCGAACTCGTCTCGGGCAAGCTCAACTTCGATTCGTTCAACCTCGACAATCGCCGCAGCGTGGAGACGTTCATCAGCTTCGCCGCAGCGCACCCGGAGTGGTTCGAGCTGAGCGAGGCAGCACCCGAAGCGCGCGTCGCTTTTTACGACCATCAAGCGTTTTTCGCCGACATCTACGCGCACCGCGACGAATATCGGCCGTTCGATATCGTGACTATTTTCGGGCTGCGGAGTGACGGCAAACTGCACAGCCACTCGTTCTTCGTGTTCGATCGCGATCCGGTGACGGGCATGCCGATCGCCGTGGCGGCCAACGCAGGCCGACCGCGGATCCGAAGCTGGGAGAACGAGATGCAAAACGCGCCGCAGCGTGCCATCCGCGCCCACATCCGACCCAAGCTCTCGTGGCTCGAAGCCACGGTCGTGCCCGAGCCGAGCATCAGCGCGCACGAAGTTTCCGGCGAAACGGGTTCGACCGGCTGAACCGCGTCGCAAGCCGCGGAACCGCTTGACCCAGCGGTGGAAGTCGCGACAGTGTCTCGGCTGAATCGGAGGCCAGTGTGACTCAGGAACGCGAAAAATCCCCTGTCCGCGTCAGCCTGCTCGGCTGCGGCACGGTCGGCGGCGGCGTACTCCGGCTGCTCACGGAGAACAAAAATTTCTTGGCGACGCGCGCCGGGGCCGAGATCGAAGTCACGCACGTACTCGTGCGCAGCGCCAACAAACCGCGCGTGCCCGAGTGCAAGAAGGAATGGATCACGACCGATCCGGAGGTGATTTTCAACGATCCGCGCGTGGACCTCGTGGTCGAGGTGATGGGCGGCGAACACCCCGCGTTCGATTTTTTGCAGCGCGCGATCGCGACGGGCAAAGGCGTGGTCACGGCGAACAAGCTCTTGATCGCCAAACACGGGCCGGAGCTCGTAGCGAAGGCGATTCAAAATCGCGTCGATTTGGCGTTCGAAGCCTCCGTCGGCGGCGGTATTCCGATCATCCGCACGCTGCGTGAAGCGCTCGCGAGCGATTCGGTCGCGAGCGTGCACGCGATTTTGAACGGCACCTGCAACTACATCCTCACGCGCATGCGCGAAGGGCTCAGCTTCGAGACCGCGCTCGAACAAGCGCAAGAGCTCGGCTACGCTGAAAAGCCGGACCCCTCGCTCGACGTGGACGGCCACGACGCCGCGCAAAAATTGCTGGTCATGAGCATGCTCGCGTTCGGCGGCAACGTGAATTCAGCGGGTTTGCTGGTCGAAGGCATCCGCAACCTCGAAGAGATCGATCTCCAATTTGCCGATCGCTTCGGTTATCGCATCAAGCACCTCGGCATCGGTTACGACCGCGGCGAGCAGATCGAGCTGCGCGTGCATCCGGCCTTGGTGCGCAAAGAAAGCGTGCTCGCGAA
>DATATR010000023.1:0-27561 GCA_036268695.1 Polyangiaceae bacterium
TATCCGTACCAAGTCGTTTCGCCGGACGTGCCTTGGTACGCGAACGTCGACTCGGACGACGGGCGCAGCGATTGGTTCAGCCTCGAGCTCGGCATAGAAATCGAAGGCAAGCGCGTGAACCTCGTGCCGGCGCTGCTCGAGTTACTGGAAGACTGCTCGGACGCATCGAGCCTCGAGGCACTGCTGCGGATGCCGGCGCGCTTCCGCGTGGTTCCGCTCGGCGAAAACCGCTACTTGCCGGTGCCGCCGGAGCGCTTGCGCTCGGTGCTGCAGGTCTTGCTCGAGCTTTATCGCGGTGAAGAAGCGCTGGACGGCGCGCTCTGCTTTCCGGGTTCGCGCGCGGGCTCGATCGCGAAATTGGATCGAGCGCTGGGCGACGCCGCGACGTTACTCTGGGGCGGCGACAGCGACGTGCAAAAGCGCGGCCGCGCCATCGGCAAGGCGAAACAGCCGAAGACCGCCAAACCGGTAGCCGAGCTGAACGCGACTTTGCGCCCCTACCAACAAGAAGGACTCGACTGGCTGCAGCATCTGATCGACTGCGACGTGGGCGGTGTGCTGGCGGACGACATGGGCCTCGGCAAGACGCTGCAAACCATCGCGCACGTTTCGAGCGAGAAGGCGTCCGGGCGGATGAACGCGCCCAATTTGATTTTGATGCCCACGAGCTTGATCGGCAACTGGCAGCGCGAGTTCAAGAAATTTGCCCCGCATTTGCGCGTGCTCGTGCTGCACGGACCGAAACGCGAAGCGCGCCGGCGCGAGCTGCCGGAGGCGGACGTCGTGCTCACGACTTACCCGCTTTTATTGCGGGATCTGGAGCATTTTCGCGAGCGCGAGTTTCACCTTCTGATTTTGGACGAAGCGCAAGCGATCAAAAATCCGCGCAGTCAGATCAACAAAGCGGTGTCGGCGCTCTCGGCTCGACATCGATTGTGTTTGTCGGGCACACCCGTCGAAAATAATTTAGAAGAGCTGTGGTCGCTGTTCGATTTCTTGATGCCGGGATTTCTGGGCGACGCGGATCGTTTTCGCAGCTCGTTCCGCGTGCCGATCGAGCGTGACGGCAACACGCAGAAACTCGAGGCGCTGCGCGCCGCGGTCGCGCCATTCATTTTGCGACGTATGAAGGAGCACGTCGCGCGCGATCTGCCGCCGAAGACCGAGCTCGTGCGACCCGTCGAGCTCAGCGGCGATCAGCGCGAGCTGTACGAGAGCATTCGTGCGGCCGCGCACAGCGAAGTGCGCAGCGCGATCCGTAAGAAGGGCATTCCAGGTTCGACGATCGCGATCCTGGACGCGTTGATGAAGCTCCGCCAGGTGTGCTGCGATCCGCGGCTCGTGACCACGCCGTCCGCGCGCCAAGTGCGCGGCTCCGCCAAATTCGAGCTGTTTTTCGAGCTACTCACCACGCAGCTCGAGCAGGGCCGGCGCGTGCTCGTATTTTCGCAATTCACGCGCATGCTGGCGTTGCTTTCGGCGGGCCTGACAGAGCGCAGCATTCCGCAAGTCGAGCTCACGGGCTCGACGGTCGATCGCCAAAAAGTCTGCGACGCATTCGAAGCGCGCCGCGCCGATGTGTTTCTGATCAGCCTGAAGGCTGGCGGCACCGGGCTCAATCTCACGAGCGCGGACACGGTGATCCACTATGACCCATGGTGGAACGCGGCCGCGCAATCGCAGGCCACCGATCGCGCTTACCGGATCGGGCAAACGAAACCGGTGTTCGTCTACAACTTGATCGTCGCCGGCAGCGTCGAAGAACGCATGCTGCGCTTGCAGCAGAAGAAGCAACAACTCGCCGCCACATTGCTCGGCTCGGGCGGCGCCCCTTCGCGACTCACCGAAGGCGATCTCGACGACTTGTTCGCGCCGCTCACGGACTGAAGCCGCCTCGCGGTGCCTGCGACATCCTGAGCGAGGCGCGCGCGAAATCAGAGTCCGGCTTTTTTCAGCTCTTTCGGCTCGATGAAATCGTTTGGGCCGAGCACGAGCCGCTCGACGCGCTCACCGCGCTCGAGCGCCTGCACGATCTCTTCCAAATCCGCATCCTTCACACGACCGTAGAAGTAGTTGTCGGGTTCTACGGCAATCGTCGGCCCCGCCCAGCACACATCGAGGCAGCTCGCGGTGCAAGCGCGGACTTCGAGTTCAGCAAGCCCGCGTTGCTTGAGCATGCTCTTCAGCTTTTCATGCAGCTCGACTGCGCCGCGCGCGGCGCAGGAGCCTTTCGGCGCGCCGTCTGGTCGGCGATTCACACACACGAACAAGTAACGTTTTCTTTGGGCCATCTTGAAGTTCAACTCGCTGTGGTCGCGGCGCGCACCGAATCGGCGACGATCGCCAATAGCTCGTCCAAGTCTCTATCATTGATGTTGAGCGCGGGGACGATGTAGATCACGTTTCCGAGTGGTCGCAGGTACGCGCCGCGGCGCAAGGCTTCATGATACACGCGGAGTCCGCCGCGTTCGAGGTAACCTTTTCCGCTCCCTCCGCCGAGCTCGAGCGCGCCGATCATCCCCAGCGAGCGCGTCGTGACCACACCGGGCAACTCGGCGAAACCTTCGAACGCCTGACGAATGCGCTCGGCTTTGAGCGCCGCGCGCTCGAGCACGTGCTCTTCGTCGTAGATCCGAAGTACCTCGAGCGCGACGGCGGCGCCGAGCGGGTTGCCGGTGAAGGTGTGGCCGTAAAAAAACGCGCGCTCGCTGCCCCCGAAGAAGCCTTCGAAAATGCGGCGCGTCGCGAGCGTTGCTGCCATCGGCAGCATGCCCGCGGTAAAGCCTTTCGCGCTGCACATGATGTCCGGCGCGACGCCGGCGTGCGAGCTCGCCCACATCGGTCCGGTGCGGCCGTAGCCGCTGAACACTTCGTCCAGCACTAGGAATACGTCGTGTTTTTTCGTGAGTTCGCGCGCGCGGCGCAAGAATTCCGGCGCATAGATGCGCATGCCGGCCGCGCCCTGCACCATCGGTTCGAGCACGACTGCCGCGATCCGATCCGCGTCCCTTTCCAAAAATGATTCGAGCGCGGCGAAGGCACGCTCATAGCCGTCCGCTGCGGACGGCACGCGCAAGCAATCCATGATCACCGACGAAAACGGACGGCGAAATACTTCCACGCCGCCGAGCGCAGTGACGCCCAAAGTCTCGCCGTGGAACGCGCCGTCGAAGGCGACGAAACGCGTGCGCGTCGGGCGGCCATTTTGCGCCCAATATTGCAGCGCCATTTTCAGCGCGACCTCGACCGCGGTGGAGCCGTTGTCGCTGTAAAAAACGTGTTCGAGCCCGCTCGGCGCGAGATCGACCAAGTTTTTGGCCAAGAGCGCCGCGCCTTCGTGTGTCCGGCGATCGAGCGCGACGTGACACAAGCGTTCGGCTTGCGCCGCGAGCGCGCGCACGAGCCGCGGGTGATTGTGCCCGAGCGTCGAGCTCCACCAGGACGCGTTGCCGTCGAGATACGAGCGGCCGTTCGCGTCGTACAAACGCGCGCCGCTCGCGCGCGCGACGACCAGCGGATCGGTCTCGGCGATGTATTCGTCCATCGCCGTGTAGGGGTGCCAGACGTGCGCTTTGTCGAGCGCGACGATTCGTTCGCGGCTGAGTGGCTGCATCATGGAGGCTTATGCCACACGATCGTCCGCGTCGTCGTGTTGTGCGGCTTCGGCTTGCGGCGCGCCGAGCGGCAAAAGCAAGGTAATGCTCGTGCCCACGCCTTCTTCGCTCTCGATGGCGAGCTGCCCGCCGTGCGCCTCGACGATGCGCTGCACGATCGGTAAGCCGAGCCCGGTGCCGCTCGGGCGAGTGGTGAAAAACGGATCGAGCGCGCGTTCACGGACTTCGGCTTCCATGCCGTGACCTTGATCTTTGATTTGGATCGAGATGGCCGGGCCGTGCGGGAGTTTGCCGCGCGTGACGACGATGTCCACGCGGCCGCCGTCGCGCATCGCTTGACATGCGTTTTGCACCAGGTTGTCGAAAACCAGCCGAAACAAGCTCGGGTCGACCCACACGGTTTGCACCTCCGGATCCGGATCCACCGTGACCACGACTTCGTGGCAGTCCAGCGCTTGCGAGCGCGAACGATTGGCGAGCTCGAGCAACGACACGGGCGAGCGCTTGACGTTGATCGGCCGCGCGAAGCGCAACAGATCGGTCACGAGCCGGTTCAAGCGCGCGGCTTCTTCGTCGATGATCGAGAGCAAGATGGCGCGATCCTCCTCGCGCCCGGAAGCGCGGCGCAGCCCCGCGACGGCATTGACGATCACGGCCAGCGGATTTCTGACTTCATGCGCGATCGCGGCCGCCAGCTCGCCGACCGCCGCGAGCTGATTCTTGCTCACGAGCTCGCTCTGCACGACCTTGAGCTCCGCGTACGAGCTCCTGAGCTCGTCCGTCCGCACTTGCAGGCGCTGCGTGGTCTGCTCGAGCCCGCCCGCGGCCAGTCGATAGCGCAGCAAAATGGTGCCCGCGACGCCGAAGGCAAAAATCAAAAATGCATGCGGCAACAGCGCGACCGAGTTGGGAAACACGCCGGAAGCTAGGCCGACGTCGTTGATCACCGCGGGCACGGTGAGGCCGATGCCGATCAACGAGGCGAGCGCCTCGCGACGACCCGAGCGGTATGCTTTCAGCAAAATCACGACGGTCGCGAGCGTTTCCAGCAAACCCACGAAGTAAAACGCATCGCCGATCCCGCTCGCGGCGCCGACGTAATGTTCGACGCGCTGTCCGAACACGTTCGAAACGACGAGCCGAAATTTGCCCGGCACCCAGAGCGCACCGAGCCAATCGGCACCCAAAAACAAGCCGGCCAAGGCGTAGAGCGGCCAGCACAAACGCAGCCCGTCTTTGCGTCCCAAAAAGCACAGCGCAAAATGCACGTTGAGCGCGGCGGCGAGGATTGCGCCACTGATGCTGATTTGGTCGGCGAAGAGCGCTTCGGAGCCACGCACGCCGTGGTAGTCGATCGCCACACCGAGGCTCATCAGGCTGAGCGCAAAGCAGAGCAAACCGAACACCAAGTACTCGACTTCACGCCGCCCAACGAAGTACGCGAGCAAGAAGAACACGCCGAGCCCGAACTGCACGGTCGTCCACGCGCTCAGCACGCCGGCCAGAAAAGTGCCCGTCACTTCGGCCTCCCGAGCTCGGCGTTGACGGTGATCGTGCGGCTGCTCGCGTTACCCGCGACGAACGCGGTGACGTCGTAGTCGCCACTTTCGAGCTCGGCGATCGAAAATGGACCTGGAAAATCGAGCTCTCCGTGCCGCTTTCCCGAAAGCCGGATCTCGCAGCGCAATGGTAGTGGAGCGCCCTCGGCGGAGAATGCGATCGCTTCGAATGGGATGTGCGCGTCGTTTGGGCCGTTGTAGGTGCCTTCGGGTTCGTGCAGCCAAACCGCTCCGCGTTCGGTGGCACTCGGTGCTCCCTCCCCGATCGAAAAACGCACCGCGACGGCCGCACGTGCACCCGCGGCGTCTCGCGGCACGAGCGCGGACGCGGAAATCGGCGCGACAAACAGCCAATGTTCGCCGAGGCTCGGCTCTTCACCCGCTGGCACGAGCGAGCCGAGCAGGATCGACGCAGCCGACGCGGGCAGCCGGCGCGGGCGATTCGCGTCGAGCTCGACGTCGATGCCGAGGCCGTCCGCGTCCAAGTTTTCGCTCAACCAGCGCACTTCGAAGTCGCGCGCGCTGGCGAGCGCGAGCCGAGCGCCGAAGAGCGGCGCGATCACGCGCACCCGCGCGCGCGAACTCGGGATCGCGAGCGATTCGACGCTGAGCCCCGTCGTGTTCAGCGGTTTGGCTTCGAGCGCGGACGGCGCGGCGGCAAGAGGCGCGCTCGGCGGAGGCAGTTCGGGCGCTCGGGCTCCGCCGCCACAAGCACTGAACGCGACGAAGACCACAGCGAACCACCGCACTCTCCCACGTTAACCCGAGTGGCCGCGTCGCTCAATCGCGGCAAACGGCGCGGATCGGCAGACGGAGCCGCGCTCGCTCGCCAGCCCGAGCGCGATCTGCTACGCGATGTGTTCCCCGATGAGCTACGTGGTCTTGGCCCGCAAATGGCGGCCGATGCGGTTCGAGGATCTGGTCGGCCAAGACCATGTCGCGCGCACGCTCGGCAACGCGATCGACGCTGGGCGAGTCGCACATGCGTTTTTGTTCACTGGCGTGCGCGGCGTCGGCAAAACGACGAGCGCGCGCATTTTGGCCAAAGCACTGTGCTGTCTGGGCGATCCGGAGACCACGAAACCCGGCACCGATCCCGGGCCGACGATTCACCCCTGCCTCAAGTGCGCCGCCTGCACCGAGATCGCGCAAGGCACGGACGTGGACGTGCGCGAGATCGACGGCGCGAGCTACAACGGTGTCGACGAAGTGCGAAAATTGCAGGATTCCCTGCCTTATCGCCCGGCGCGCGACCGCTTCAAGATCTTCATCATCGACGAAGTGCACATGCTCTCGCAGAACGCCTGGAACGCGTTCTTGAAGACGCTCGAAGAGCCGCCACCACACGTCAAATTCATTTTCGCGACCACTGAGGTGCACAAGGTCCCAATCACGATCTTGAGCCGCGTGCAACGCTTCGACTTCAAGCTGATCCCGACGCTGACGATCGCTGCGCGCTTGCGTTACGTGCTCGAGCAAGAAAAAATCCAAAGCGACGATGCCGCGCTCGGCATCATCGCTCGTGAAGCCGCCGGCAGCATGCGCGATGCGATGAGCTTGCTCGATCAAGTGATCGCCTGGGGCGGCGATAAATTGACGGGCGAAGACGTCGCGCGCGTGCTGGGCGTGGCGAGCCGCAAGGTTTTGTACGACATCGCCGGCGCGCTCGTGCACGGCGATGCCGAGCGCGTGCTCGCGATCATCGCCGAGCTCGCGAACCAAGGTTACGACACGGCGCACGTCGCCCGCGATCTGCTCGCGCTGCTCCGCGACGTGGTCGTGGCCAAAGTCTGCAAGGAACCCGGGAGTTTGTTGGATCTGGCCGACGAAGAGGCGCGCGACGTGAGCGCGCTCGCCGGCCTGTCCGATCAAGACGACTTGGTGCGGCTGCACCAAGGCTTTTCACAAGGCTTCGACGAGGTCGTGAAGAGCGGACAGCCGCGCGCGGCGCTCGAAATGCTGCTCGTGCGCCTCGCGCGAAGGCCGCCTCTCTTGCCGATCGACGAGCTCGTGCGCAGGCTCGCGGCGCTCGAGCAACGGCTCGGAGCACCGCGAGGACCCGAGCGTCCGGGCGCTCCGCCGCGCGGTAACGGCCCGGGACCGGGTCGGCCCGCGCCGACGCCGGATCTCGGCGCGCGCGGCACCGAAGCGCGGCCGCGCGAACCTCGCGCCGAAAGCCCGCGCAGCGAAACCGCGACCGACAGCCACAAGGAGCCTCCACCGCGCGAGCTCCACGGCCGCGAACCCGCGCGTGAATTTGCGGTACGCGCGGCGAGCGGCGAGCCGGCCACGGAGTTTCCGTTGCGCAATGCGCGCGCCGACTCGAGCGTGCGCGACATTGCCGAGCCGATGCCCGCGCGGCGCGATCCGCCGCCGCGCGACGCGTCGATTCGGCGTGCGGTGTCGGCGCGCGTGCTCGAGCCCGAACCGGATCCGGACTTTGCGATTCCGGATTTCGTCGATCAGCCCGAAGCCGAGAAGAAGCCGTTATTGCGCGCCGCGCCGCCCTTGCCCAAACTGCCGCAAGAGCCGCCAAAGACCGAAGATTTGGCGGCATTTCGCGCGATTTCGGACCGCGTGAACGAGCGTCGCGCCGAGCTCGCGGCGTTCCTCGCGCATGCCGCGATTTTGGAGATCGTGCCAGGCGAGCTCAAGCTCGGCTTCGAACCGGGCGGCATGTTCGGACACGGCTTCGACGACAAGGAAGCTCAAGAGTTGTTGAACACGGTGGCGAGCGAACATTTCGGCCGAGCGACGAAAGTCAGTTTCGAGTTCGACTCCACGCGTGCCAAAACCATCAAAACCCTAGCCACGATCGACAGCGAGCTGCGCGAGCAAAAGCAACGCGAAGCGATCGCGCAAGCCAAGAAGCATCGCGGCATCACCGATGCGATCGAGATCCTGGGCGCACGGCTCAAGGACTTGAAACTCGGTCGTTTCGCGAACTGAACCATGCTGCCCGATCGCCTCAATCGATTGATCGATCTGCTCGCGCGTTTGCCTGGCGTGGGCGAAAAGACGGCCGCGCGCTTCGCGCTGTACTTCGCGACCGAAAGCCAAGAATACGCGCGCGAGCTCGGCCTCTCGCTGGCCGAGCTCGGTGAAAGCGTGCGCCGCTGCGAGCGCTGCAACAACATCGCCGAGGTCGACGAAAGCGGACGCGCGCGCTGCCCGGTGTGCCGCGACAAGCGCCGGGACGGCACACTGCTTTGCATCGTCGCGCGCGTGCAGGATCTGCTGGCGATCGAAAAGAGCGCGGCCATGCGCGGGCGCTACTTCGTGCTCGGGCGCTTGCTCTCGCCGCTCGACGGAATTGGCCCGGACGAATTGCCACTCGGCGACCTGTTCCGGATGATCGAAGAAGACGGCGTCAAAGAGGTGATCTTGGCCACGCCGCCTTCGGTCGACGGTGAAGCGACTGCGCTCTTGCTCGCGCGCGAGCTCGGCGGTCGCGGGCTCAACGTCTCGCGCATCGCGAGCGGCGTGCCGCACGGCGGCGATCTCGAATTCGCCGATCAAATCACGCTTGGCCGCGCCATCGACGGCCGCCGCGCGATGCGCTCGTAATCCGCGAGCTCTCGGCTATTTGCCGTGTTTTGCAGGTTGATTTGACGCAGGACCCTAGCCAAGATGCGCTCGGTTTTCATGACCGAGCCGAAGAAAGTCATTTTGTCGCTCGACGCGCCGAAGCCGCTTTCGGTTTATTCGCAAGCCATTCAAAGCGGCTCCTTGTTGTTCTTGGCCGGTCAAATTCCGCTCGATCCAATCTCGGGTGAGCTCGTGAGCGGTAGCATCGCGGACGAGACCGAGTGCATCCTACGCAACATCAACGCGGTCTTGAGCGCGGCCGGTGCGTCGCTCGAGAGCATCGTCAAGACGACGGTGTACCTCACGAACATGGCGGACTTCCCCGAGTTCAACGCAGCCTACGGCCGTCATTTTCCGAGCGCGCCGCCCGCGCGCACGACGGTCGCGGTCGCGGCGCTACCGCGCGGCGTGCGGATCGAAATCGAAGCCATCGCCGCGATCGCGTGAAGCGCGTGTTCATTTTTTTCAACGGGCAAGGAGCCCGAAGTTCAGCTTTTTGGAGATGTCATGAGCGAGAAGGAAATCAAGCAATCGAGCGCCCAATTCGCCGCGGCCGATCTTTCGGCGAGCGCTGATTCGGCCCTTTCCGCGCTGAAGCGCGTAGGCGACAGCGCGAGCGCGCTGGTCGATGCCTGGGTCAAGGCGGGCAACGCCGCGGCCGTCAACGCGGCCGCCGAACGCGCCGAGGGTCCCGCGCGCAAAACCGCGCGGCGCGGCCTGAACGTGCTCAAAGCGCGCGGCGTGAATATCCCGACCGAGCGCCGCGTCACGAGCCTGAGCGGCGAAAAATCGCCGGAAATCGAGGAAGCATTGCTGCTCGCGCCGGACAGCTCGGGCAGCGTTTGCTTGGCGATCACGTCGCGTTCCGCGACGAGCCGCGCGCACAGCGCGTTCGTGTTTTTGCACGACGACTTCGGCGTGCATCGCGTGAACGTCGGCGAATTGAGCCAAACCCAGTTGAAAGAGGCGCTCTCGCGCGCGCTGCCCGGCGCGGATTATCGGCCAGTGAAGGTGCCGGTGGCTTGGGCGCGCGCGCGCATTGCCAGCGCGCGCAAGACGCACGCCTCGCGCGGTCTGCCGGAGCCGCTCGGTTTCTCCAGCGCGGCTTCGTTGCTCGATCCAGCGCCGGGCGAGCCGCAAGAACACCCGTTCGATTCCGAAGGCCTCGAACTCAGCGACGAAGACGCACAGGACTTGGCGAAGAACTCGCAGGCTTTACACATGCTGCCCGAATTCCGTGGCTGGTTTCCGCCGAAACCCGTGGTCGACGAAATGTTGATGAAGGTCGGCGAAGGGCTCACTCCGGGCACGGAACCCGCGCCGGAAGAGCTGCAAAAGAAGCTCGAAGCCGAAGTGATTGCCGCAACCGATCGCTATTTCACGCCCGAACGCCGCGAGCAGCTCGTGCGCATGATGAAAGACAGCGCGCTCAGCGTGCTCTCGCGCGAAGGCGAAGTGCGCGCGCTCGACGTCGTGGCCACGATGAAGAAGATTCAAAGCGCGGGGCTGATCACCGATCCGCCCCACGAAATCGGCTTCTTGCGCGCGTTCTTCGACAAAGCGATCAGCGCGATTGCTTATCAAGAAGGCGGTCGCCTGCGCATCCCGATGCGCGCCGCAGCCTCGGCCGAAGCGGCCAGCAACACCTAGCCGCGCAAGGCGGAGTGACTGCACACGACGCCGAAGGCTACGCCGCGCCGCGCGCGCCGCGTGACCATCAAAAATAAAACCCTCCACGCCCGAGACCTCGCGTTCGGAGTTTCGTAGTTCAGCTCGCGACCGAGGCGCGAAATCGGCGCAGCAATTCGCGCGCAATCGGGCCGGGGGTGCCCGAGGCGACCGCTCTGCCGTCGATGTTCACGACCGGCACGATTTCGCGAATGCTCGACGTGATGAAGACTTCGTCCGCGCGCGCGAGCTCCGCCCGCGAAAACGCGCGCTCCTCGACCGCGATGCCGGCTTCGGGCGCGAGCTCGAGCACGCGCGCGCGGGTGATTCCGGGTAAAATCGCCGCGGACTCGGGCGCGGTCACGAGGGCGCCGGAAATCACGGCAAATAAATTCGAAGTCGCGCCTTCGAGGATCGAGCCGTGCGCGTCTTCGATCAGCGCTTCGGCCGCGCCCGCTTCGCGCGCTTTCTGCAACGCGAGCACGGCCGACAAATAATTGCCGAGTTTGGCGCTCGATACGGCGGCTTCGTCGCCCGCGCGTGCGACGCGCAGCGTGATCGCCGCGATGCCTCGTTCGTGAATTTCGGCTGGCGGCAATTTCAAATCGCCGACCAAGAGCACGCGACGCGGACCTTCGCTCAAGCTCGTGTCTAGCCCGAGTGACGTCGCGCTACCGCGCGTGAGGATCAAGCGCAGAAACACCTCGGGCGAGCCGTGCGCGCGCACCGCGGCGAGGATTTCATCGCGCAAGACCGCAAGCGAAATCGGCAATCGGATCAGCACGCGCTCGGCGCTGCGCGCAAATCGCGCGAGGTGCGCGTCCAAAAAATGCAATTTGCCGTGATGCGTGCGGAGCCCCTCGAACACCGAATCCCCGTATAAAAAGCCGCGATCGTAGACGCTGACCAGCGCGCGCTGGGGCGGCACGAGTTCGCCATCGATCATCACCGTGGTTTGCATTGCACCCTCCCGAATAGCGACTACGCCTTCTTCGATCTCGCGCGCACTTCGACGACTTCGCTGCCGCCTGCCCAAACCAGTTCGACATTGACGTCGACGTTGCTGCTGATTTCGACGCTCGGTTTGTCGAGCACGGTCGCGCGCGGCGCGAGCTTCAAATTCAAGAGCCCGGCTTGACCGAACGGATAGCGTTCGACGCTGAACCCCTCGACACCGCGGATGTGCCAAGTGAGTTTGTTCTGCATGAACTCCGGGCGCAGCCCGAAGATGAACTCGAATAAAACCGCGATCGGCGTGATGCCGGTCCAGCCCACGAAGTCTTTGCGGCCGCGGCCTTCGCCTTCGTGATCCGGCGCGTGGTGTTCCCAGACCGAGCCCGTCGCTTCGAACGACTCGACCATATTGTCGTGATGATTTTTGGCGATTTCGTAGGCCAAATCTTCGTAGCCGCGCGCGGCGAGCCCGCGCACGACCATGTAATTCGTCGGCGGCCACACGCCACCGAGCCAGAGGCCGCCGTCGGGATCGAAGCCGGGCGTGTCCGCGGACAAGCTCGGCACGCGATGCGCGCGCTTGAACTCGGCCGGATTGTCCAAGTGCGAGACGAACCGCGCGAGGCGCTCGGCTGGCACCGCATCCGCGAGTAGCGCCCAGAACGCGCCGATCGTCTTCACTTCGGTGAGGCGCGACTGATCGCGGCGTAGATCGTGATAGAAGCCGCTCGATTCGTCCCACAAGTGCTCGTTGATCCAAGGCACGAGCGCGGCGTTCTCGTCGGCAAAATCTTGCACCTCTTCGCGACGATCGAGCACCGTGGCGATGTCGAGCACGATCTTGTTCGCGAGCACGGCTTGCATGTTGGTGTCGACCCAAGTGCGGTGCGCGTGATCGATGCTCTCACCCTGCGGAGTGCGCGGCTGATTGTCCATGCCGCTGGCGAGCCCGGTGCCCCAATAACTGCCGTTCGGCCAAGTGCGATAGCGACGATGCCATTGACCGTAGGAGACCAAAACCGGGAAAATTTCCGCTAATCGCGCGCGATCGCCGAAGGTTTGAAAATAATCCCACTCGGCAAAACCGAGCACGTTCGGACCGCTGCCCGCCGGATCGAAGCGGCTGTAGCACTCGCTGCCGTTGTTCTCCCGGAATTGACGGCAGATGCCGCCGTCTGGGTGCTGCTTGCCGTAGAAGTTGTCGAGCGTGTCTTGGAACTTCCACGCGCGATCGCCGTAGCGACCGAACAGCGCGATGAACACCGAGTCCCACATGTACAAGCAGCCGTCGTACATCGTGGACGAGTAATCGCTCACGAACGCGTTTTCTTCGTTCGCGGGGCGAAAGTTTTGAAACGCGATCTCCCAACAGCGCCAATAACATTCGATCGCCGCTTCGTGACCGGGCCAGGTCGGCACCGGCAACGAATCGCGCTTGGCTTGCGCGAACTTCGGCCACGGTTCGATGTTGCGGCGCGGCTTGCGCAAGAACGCGTTCTCTTCCGCGAAACGGTTCTCGACGTAGGTGTTTACGTAGCGGTTTTCGCTTGGATTGTTCCGTAAATACAGCGGGTTCCGCATGGTCGACCTGCGCCGTCGGGCATCCTCGCATAGCACATCCGGGTCTTTGCCAAGCGCGACGCTTTTTGCGGCGCGCGCGCGCGCGGTCTTTTGGCTGGTTTTTCGGCGCGATGCTGAGCAAGCGCTCAGCGCATCACTCCTCGGATAGTAGTGAGCTCGGCGGCCATGCGCGAGCGCACGAGCGCGCGCAATTTGCGATCGTCATAGCCGACTTCGGCCGGATCGATCGCCGGCAAGACGCGCACGAGCGTAGGCTGCGGCCGGATCTGCAAGCTCTTCTTGCGCAAGATCGCGCCCGTGCCTTCGATCACGATCGGCACGATCGGCACGCGCGTTCGCGTCGCGACCCAAAACGCGCCGCGGTAAAAGTCGATCAAGTTACCATCCGGCGAACGCGTGCCTTCGGGAAACACGCACAAGCTGTGACCGGCTTCGAGCTTCTTCAAGCTCGAGCGCACCATGCGCAAGATGCTCGGCAAGTAGCCGCGCTTCAGCGGCACGTAACCGTTGAGCCACATGTTCCAACCGAGAAACGGCGCGTAAAAATTCTCGACCTTACTCACCCACTTATACGGAATGTGCGTCGCGAACACGGCCAAGATATCCACCATCGATTGGTGATTCACGACGTACACGCACGCGCGCTCTCGCTCCGCATGCTCGAGCCCTTGCACGCGCACGCTCGCGAACGGCGCCCAAGCCAAATAGTGCGCGCCCCAAATACTCGTGTATTTCGCGAGCCAACGCCGCTTCGGGTCCCAAAACGTGAGCGCCCAGAGCAGCAGCGCCGGAAAAAACAAGACCGTGCAGCTCGAGAGCAGATACGGCCAATACAGCGCATTGTAAAAACCGAGTCCGATCGGTCCGAGCCGACATTGATCGACGCGCAGATCGCCGCTCGGCAACGCGCTGCCGCCGCTCGACGCGACACCGTCCGAGAGTGTTTCAGTCGTGCTCACGCTTTCCACGCGAGCCGGAGTTTACACCGCTTCGCCGGCGTGGATCGTTTTTTGATTTGGGTTCAGCTTAGCGCGCGAATGTCGCAGCTGGTACGACGTTCTGAACCGCAGGCACCTTGCGCAGAGCGGCGATCAACGCGCGCTTGTCCGCGTCGGTCATGCCGCCATAGTAACGCCACGGCATGACGTAGAGCGTCGCGCCGGATTTGCCTTTGCCCTCGTTGAACACGCGCAAAAGATCGTCGTCCGAATAGGCGCCGATGCCCGTCGCGGGATCGCTCGTGATGTTCGCGCTGTACACGCTGCCTTTGCCGGGGATCGGCATTTCTCCGCCGCCGGCCAGCGATTTGCCGGCAATCGGTTCGTGACGCGCGTTGACCGAATCGTGACAGTCGTGGCAACTGCAGACCGTGAGCAGCCACTCGCCACGCGCCACCACGTCGCTCTCCGGCGGCTCACCGCTCGGCGACTTTTCGAGCGGCGCGGGCGCCGCGCGCACGAACATCGAAACCGGAAAATCGATCTGCGTACGACCCACGTCGTTCTTGATCGCGGGCAGCGTGCGCAAGTACGCGACAATCGCCAGCGTGTCCGCGTCGCTCAGCGATTTGCCGTACGAGCCGTAGGGCATCATCGGAAACAGCGGACGGCCGTCTTTGGTCACACCTTCGCGAATCGCGCGCGCGACTTCGCCGTCGCTCCACGAACCGATGCCCGTGTCTTTGTCGGGCGTGAGATTCGGCGCGCGGATGTGACCCGGGAAACCTGGTAGCAAACCGAAGTCGCGACCCGAGCCGAGTCGGCCCGGAACGGGCGGTTCGCCGGAGATCGTGTCGTCGACCTGCGAGTGGCAGCCGAGACACGCGGTCACGCTATCGACCAAGTATTTTCCGCGCGCAATCGCTTCGGCCGTGGTCGGCGCTTTCACGTCCGGCGCCGGCCGACTGCGCGGCGACAGCAGGTAAAACTTCACTACGAGTCCCAGAATCGCCAGCACGAGCACCGCGGCCACGCCGCCCACGATTTTTTTCCACATGGTCAGTGTCCTTGTTTGGGGTCGGGGCCCCAAACTCGATGGAACGAGAGAAGCCAGCTCATCAATGAGCTGGCTTCGGATCGAAGGAGCGCAATTTGTGAACGAGGCCGCACAAATCCGATTCGGAGAATGCCTCGCCGAACGCGGGCATGGCGCTCTTGCCTTTACGGATGACTTGCTTCAAATCGTCGTCGCTGCGGCTCGCTTGAAAGGCCGAGTCGCAGAAGTTGCGCGGTGCGTTCGCGCCGCCCGCGGCGATGCCGCCTTTGCCGTCCATGCCGTGACAGCGCGAGCATACGCTGTCGAAGATTCGTTCACCGTCTTGGTTCGCTTCCGCATTTTCCGTCGCGCGACGGCAAGCGCTCGCCGCACAGAGCAGCGCGCACACGCAGAGCGCGCGAGAGGGCGCGCGATCCCCAAAAAACCAAAACCGCATCAGCCCATAACATAGAACAGCTCGTCGCCCGCTGTCGCTCGGAGAAGCGCGAAATATCGTGTTTTGAGCCGGTTGCGCGAGGGCCCTCCTTGATCGAAGATGCCGGCCTCATGCGTTTCCGAAGCCTCGATTCATTGCCGCCATTTGCCGTTCTCTCGCTCGCGTCGCTCAGCCTCGGGCTCGTACTCGCCTGCAACAAAGCCGCGCCCGAGCCGCCGCCGAGCCCGGAGCCCGCGCCGACTCCGGCAGCGAGCGCGGCGGCCGCGCCGGGCGCAAGCCAAGCGCCGGCTGAAACGGCGAGCGCCGCCGCCGCGCCGACCGCATCACAACCGAACTCGATCCCCGCCCCGCCCGACGTCGCGAAGCCGCCAGCCGACGCGAAGGTCACCGCGAGTGGCCTTTCCACCAAAGTGCTCACAGCCGGCAAAGGCAAAGATCACCCCGGGCAAGACGATCGCGTCAAAGTCGACTACACGGGCTGGACCACGGACGGCAAAATGTTCGACAGCTCCGTCGCGCGAGGCACGCCGACCACGTTCGGCGTGGGCCAAGTGATCCCGGGCTGGACCGAAGGCTTGAAGCTGATGGTCGTTGGTGAAAAGCGCCGACTCTGGATCCCGGGCAAGCTCGCCTATGGCGACAAGCCGCAAATGGGCGGCGCGCCGAGCGGACCGCTCACCTTCGACGTCGAATTGCTCGAGATCATGAAGCCGCCGACGGTGCCGGAAGACGTGAAAGCACCGCCAAAATCCGCGAAAAAGACGGCTTCTGGGCTTTACTATCGCGTGCTCACGCCCGGCAAAGGCAAAGATCATCCGAGCGCGACGAGCCGCGTGACCGTCAATTATTCGGGCTGGACGACCGACGGCAAAATGTTCGACAGCTCCGTCGCGCGCGGCGAGCCCGCGACGTTCAGCTTGAACCAAGTGATCAAAGGCTGGACCGAAGGCGTGCAACTGATGGTCGTCGGTGAAAAAACGCGTTTCTGGATCCCGGCCGAGCTCGCCTACGGCGACAAGCCCGCGCGTCCAGGCGCGCCGTCCGGCGAGCTCGTGTTCGACATCGAGCTCTTGAACATCCAATAGTATTCGAATTCGAGCTACCGCACTGGCCCGAACGAGGACGGCGCGTGGCTATTTTTGCGCAAAAGATAGCCATGCCTGAGCTCGACCGTTTCCACGCCGAGCCGCTCGATCAGTGGCCTGCTGTTGCTCGCGACTACCATCGTCATCTTCGGGTCGTCGCGAAAGCGCTCGAGCAAATCGTAGACGAGCCGGCGCGTGGCCGAGTCGAGGCCCGCGTCCGGATCGTCGAAAAACACGAAATTTGGGTCTAAAACCAGGGCGCGCGCGAGGCTCACGCGCTTTCGCACGCCGAGCGAAAGGTGCGCGGGCAGCGCGTGAAAATCGGTTTGCGCGACGCGCAGCTCGCCGAGCGCGGCGCGCGCTCGGCGATCGATCTCGCGCTCGTCGAGCCTGAACACGTCTGCGTGATAGCGCAGCGCGAGCGTGACGTTGTTGAGTGCGCTCAAATTCGAAAGCAACCCACCGCTGTCGAACAGCACGCCGCGCCGCACGCCATTTCGCACGAGCTCGCTCGGCGTCGCCACGTGCGGCACGCGCCCGTCGAGCAACACGCGCCCCGTCGTCGCCGGCACGAGCCCCGCGCACAAAAACAAAAACGTCGATTTACCGACGCCGTTGTCGCCAGTCACGAGCAAATCGCCCCCGCGCGGCACGTGCAAATCCGTGTCGCGCAACACCCACAATTCGCCATAGCTGAACGTCGCGCGCTCGAGCACGAGCCCGTTCGCTTTGTCGCTCAGTGCTGGCTCGGGCTCCACCAGAGCAAAGCCTATCAGCCTAAGATTTCAGCGCCAAATCGCCAATGATGCGAAGCTCGCCGAGCTTTTTTGGGGTTCAGCGCGGACGTCGATCGCGCGCGCTGGTAGCCCGAAAATCGTCGCGCAACGAGCTACCAGTGCGTAGCCGGACGCGAACCGCTGAACCCCAAATACTCGGCGTCCTCGGCGCTGCTTGGCGCTTTTGGCGGTGAATCCCCGGTCGTTCAGTGCATCGGTGGACCGACGAACCAGTAGAAAATCGCCGTCACGAAGGTGCTGTAGACGACGCCGGTGAGCAGGCTCATCACGACGGCGCGGCTGGCTTTTTGGGGAACTTCGGTGGGCGAGCTTCGAACTTGCAAGCCGTAGTGGCAGCAGAGCCAGCCGACCAGCATGCCGAGTCCGCTGCCTTTGAGCAAAAAGAGCGCGAGATCGAAGGGCATCACGCCGCGCGAAATGCCCGAATAGAGGCTGCCCCAAGTGGCGTCCGCGGTGAGGCGCGCGAGCGTGAATGCGCCGAACATCGCCACGACGCTGAAGTAAATCATGAGCACGAGCACGCTCACGACCGACGCAACGAGCCGCGGCAAGACGATGTAACGCGGCGGATCGATGCCAAGTGACGACAACGCCAAGACCTCCGAGTTGACCTTCATGTTGCCGAGCTCGGTCGCCATCGCAGTGCCCGAACGTCCAGCCACGACGATCGCCGTGATCAGCGGCGCGAGCTCGCGCAAGACGACCGCGACCAGCACTTTGCCGAGCAGCTCGCCGTCGGCGGGTGCCATCAGGTTGGTTTGAATGATCACGCTCGCGCCCAGCAAAAACGCGATGATGCTCACGAGCGAGAGCGCCTGCACGCCCGTGTACATGATCTGCGCGACGATCACGCGGCGCACGGTCTCGCGCGCGGCGAGCCCCGGCGCCCAAAACGACGCAATCGCGTCGCTCAGCGTGTGCAGCAATTCATCGACATCGGTAAACCACTGAATCGCGGAGCGCCCAACCGCGCCCAGCCAGCCCGCGTCGCCGATCTGATCCGTGCGCGGATCATAAGGCAGAGTGGATCTGAGCCGAGCCATGACCGCTGATTCTAAATGGGATCGGTCGGCCGCCGTGAGCGCCGCGGCAGGGCCCGCGTTTTCCGGCTAATTACTTGGCCTTCAATGCGGCGAGGCGTTCCTTTGCGGCTGCCAGGCCGTCAGTTTGGATCGCGCGCTCGTACATTTGAATGGCCTTCGGCGCTTCGCCGATCTTTTCGTGGATCTCGCCGAGGCGCAAAAACACTTCCGATTTCTTGAGCACGTTCTCGTCGAGCTTCTGCAACAAGAGCGCGCGGAACATCTGTTGTGCTTTCTTGTAGTCGCCAACATCCATCGCGACTTGGCCGAGCAGCATCAGCACGCTGATGTTGCCGGGTTCGATGCGGAAGGCCTTGTCGAGCTCTTCCATCGCCTTCTGGTTTTCACCGTCGGCGAGGTAAGCCTTGGCCAAGCGACGATGAATTTCGCCGAGCTCTTTCGGCCGCTTCGTGCCGTAGCTTTCGATGATTTTGACGAGCACGTCGGCGGCGGCTTTGCCGCGCCCGGAAGCGCTGTATTCGTCGCACAACGCGAGCATGAGCTCGCGATCATCCGGGCGGAGCTTGCTCGCGCGATCGAGTGTATCTGCGGCAGCGCCGTGATCGTTGCGTTGCTCGGCGTGGATCTTCGCGGCTTTCTTCAGGAGCGCGACGCCATCTTCGGGCGTCGCGGCGAAATCCGCGTCGCGCGACAACAGCGCGGCCAGCTTTTCCCACGACTTCATCGCCTCGTACAGCGAACGCAGCCGCGAGCGAAGTTCCTCGTTGCGCTCGTCTTGAGCGAGACCGCGCTCGAGCGCGAGCGCCGCGTTTTCTTGCGAGCCGAGCTTCTGCTGCACGCTCGACAGCTCGAGCGCGCGCTTCACTGCCTCTGCGCCGGTGCTGTTCGTCAGCAACTGGTCGAGCACTTCGGCGGCTTCGGGCAAGCGATTCTCGGATTGGAGCAAGCGAGCGAGCGCTTCGAGCGCGCCCGAGTGCGACGAATCTCGCGCTAAAACCGCACGATAGGTGGTGATGGCGCGATCGCGATCGCCCAGCCGCGAGTCGTACACTTCGCCGAGGCGCACTTGGAAACTGAGCTCGGCCGCGACGTCGCCGCGCTGCTTGGCGCCTTCGATCTGCGAAGAGAGTAGCTCGGCGAGCTCTTCGTCCCGCTTCGTCTTCTCGTATAGTTCGCTCAGCGCGACGACGGCGTCGCCGCGACCCGGTTCATCGTCCAGCACGGCGCGGAGCAGCTCGATCGCCGTATCGAGCGCTTGGAAGCGCTCTTCGTTCAATTTCGCGAGCTCGAGCCGGAGCGCGCTGCGCGCGGCAGGAGATTCGGCCAGCTCGACCAGGCGCTCGAGTAAGCGGCCGAGATCTTGGTAGCGAGCCGCCGCGGCGTACAGGCCGCGTAGCGCGCTCGCCGCGTCGCTATCGTTCGGGTCGTCCTCGAACAATTGCTCGTAGAGCGCGATCGCCCTCGCCGGCTGATCGAGCTTGTCCCGCGCGATTTCGGCGGCCTTGCGCCGGAGCGAACGCACCGTGGCCGCGTCCGCGCCGAGCTCGCTGCGCTTCACGAGTAGCTCGTAGGTTTCCTTGAAATTGCCCGCGGCTTCGCTCACGTTCGTGAGTTCGCTCAAGGCCCACAGGTTCGCGTCGTCGACCGCGAGTAGCTCGCGCAGCACGCTCTCCGCGAGCTCGTTGTCGCCGAGCCCGGTCGCGAGCGATTTGGCCTGACGGTAGAGATCCTCGCGCCGTTCTTCGTCGAGCTGGAGCTTCGCGCGGCGGCGCAAGGTGGCCGCCAAATCGCGCTCGCGACCCGGCACGCGCTCTAGTGCCTCGATCAACACCAAGACTTCGTCGCTGTTCGGCTCGAACTCGAGCGCGCGATTGAGCGCGGTCTCGGCCGCGCTCGCGTTGCCGACCTTGTCTCGTTGCCAGCCAGCGAGGCGAATGCAGAGCGAGACCGCGACTTCCGGCATCAGCTCGGAGTGCTTGGCGATCGCCGCGTCGAGCGCGCTCGCGGCGCCGGCCCAATCCCCCGTGATTGGCGCCAGACGCTCGAGCTCGTCGAGCAGCATGCTGTCGGTCGGCGCTTCGAGCAGGCCTTGTTGCAAGACGCGCTGCGCCGCAACCGGGTCCTTACACTCCTCTTCGAGCACGCGCGACAAATTGCGGCGCATGTCGACGCGCGCGTCCACCGAATCCGCGTGACTCACGCGCTTTTCATAGAGCCGCGCCAAGCGATCGGTGCGACCGCGCGCGCGGTACACCGATTCGAGTGCTTCGGCGGCCTCTTCGAACAAGTCGTCGAGCTCGGTGAGTTTCTCGAGCTGATCGACCGCGCCTTCGTGATCGGGCGCGCGCTCGAGCGCTTCGCGGAGCGATGCGAGCCCGCGCGACGGCTCTTTGAAGCTCTGGATTTGCAGCGTCGCGAGCCGGAAATAGAGCTCGCCTTGGGTTTGGCCCGAGCTCTCCGCGGCCACGCGGCGCTCGAGGATTTCGGCCACTTTGTCTTCGTCCTTGAGCCGCGTGTACAAGCGATCGAGCGCCTCGAGTAGCTCGGGTTTGTCACCCGCCTGTTCGACCGCGCGCGAATAGGCTTCGACCGCGCGCTGGTCGTTCTTCAGCTGCTCTTCGGCGACGCGGCCGAGCCGCACGTACAAGTCTTGCGCCACTTCCGGATCGAACGTCGATTGTGCGCGTTCGCCGAGCGTATCCGCGTAGCGCCTCCAACCGTTGGTCGCGGCAGCCAAGCGCTCGATGTCGCGGTGCAGCTCGGGCGCCTCGGGCCGCTCCGAGAGCGCCCGCAAGAGAGCGCCCGCCGCGTCCGATTGCCGGCTGAGCCGTGACTCGAGCACTTCGGCGATCGTGATCAAGGTCTGCATCCGCTGCTCGGGCTCGGTCTCGACCGTGAGTCGCATTTCGAGCACGCTCACCAAGTCTTCCCAGCGCTCGGTTTGGCGCAGCACGGGCACCAAAATTTCGGCGACGGTATGGCGCAAATCTTCGTGCGATTCGCCGATCGCACGCACGGCCGCGATCGACTCACTGTCGTTCGGCGCGTCTTCTAGCGCCAGGCGCTGAGCTTCGAGCGCATCCTCGTAACTTTCGAGCTTGCCGGCCAAGATGGTGCCGATTTCTTTGCGCAGGCGCGCGCGGTCTTCGGCGGAAGCAGCCGTGCTCGCTTCCAGCCTCAAGTTGTCGAGCAGCTCCGGCCACATCGCCTCGATGCGGTAGAGCCGATTCAGCGAGCCGAGCACGCCAGAATCGCCCGGGCGCACCGCCAGCGCTTGGCCGAGCACTTCGATCGCGCGCGTGCGATCCGAAAGCTCCTTCTCGTAGACCGCGGCCGCGCTGATCAAGAGCGTGTACTTCAGATCCGCGTCGTCTTCGCCCGACAGCTCGACGCGCTGGACGTAAAGCTCCACGAGCCGCTTCGGGTCGTGCTTGGCCTCATACAATTCGGTCAAGCAATCGACGGTGAACGCGCTCTCGGGGTCGAGCTCGAGCGCGCGCTCGTAAGCGACGATCGCGCCTTCCGAATCGTCGAGCATGTCGCGTTTGGCTTCACCGACGCGGCGCCACACGCTCGCGCGTTCGCCGTCATCCAGCAAGAGATCGGCCTTATCGGTCAAGACGCGCACGAGCGTCGGCCAATCGCTGAGCAAGGTGGCGAGCTGCTCCATCTTCTCGAGCGGATCGAGATCCGAAGGATCGGCTTCGTGGATTTTTCCGTAGGCGGCGAGCGCGCGCCGCGGGTCGTCGCGCTTCTCGTTGTGCACGCGCGCGAGCACGCCCAAAATCTCGCGCTTGCTACCGAGGCCGGGATGCTCGGCCAGCACCGCGTCGTAAGTTTCGGCCAAGCGATCCCATTCGCCGGTCGCTTCGCTCAAGCGCTCGTAATCGGCGCGCGCGCCCGAGTCTTCGGGATCGAGCTTGAGTGCCGCTTCGAACGCTCGCCGCGCGCGCGCCAGATCGCCGCCGCGCCGCTCCCACAACTCCGCCGTCTCGCGCAGCACCGCCACCTTCTCGGATGCATCCTGCGCCAGTGCGAAGCGATCCTCGTTCAAGGTAATTTGGCGACGCCAATCGTCGAGCGACTCGTAGATCGGGCGCAGAATGTCGACCACACGCTGGCGTTGGTCTTCGTTTTTGCGCAAGGCTTCGAGCTCCGCGATCGCCTCGGGATGCGCGGGCAACTCGCGCGTGATCTCCTCGAGCTGATCGACTGCGCGATCGGTCTGCCCGAGCTTGATCTGCAGCCGCGACAGGGCGAGCCGGTGCACCGCGCCGTCGGACACGTTCTTCGCCGATTCCGCGCGGCGCAAGTAGAGCTCGGACAAGTCGTCCCAGCGCTCGCGTTCGCGATAGAGCTCGGTCAGCGCGTCGAGTGCGCGCACGTCGCCGTCGTCGACATCCAGCACTTGACGATACGTTTCGATCGCGTCGTCCGGACGACCGAGCTCGCTCTTTTGCAAGCTGGCCATGGTGTGCAGCGCGGCCAGCCGCTCCGCGGGATCGAAGCGATGGTCCAGCGCTTCGCGATAGAGCGCGACGCGCTCCTCGTGCCGCGCGGTGCGCACCAAGATCGCGTCAATCGCGCCGAAGAGATCCTTGTTTTCGGGGTCGAATGCCAGCGCACGACGATAAAATACCAGCGCACGATCCAGTTCACCGAGCGAAGTGAAGAGCTCGCCGGTGCGACGCGCGAGCTTCACCGTCGCGTCGTCGTCACTATCTAGCTTCTCGAGCTCGCCCGCGTAAATGTCGGCCAAGCGCCGCTCGGCACCGGCGACCTTGGCCAACCGCTCGAGCTCGGAAATGGTCGAAGCGTCCGACAGCTCGTCCTTCAACAGCTCCGCGATGGTGTCGAGCGCGGCGCGGTAGTCTTCTTTTTGCTCCTCGTACAACTTGGCGAGTCGCAGCAAGAGATCGCGCCGCTCGTCTTGCTCGCTCGCGTGCGCCAAGCGCGCGCGGATCGCGTCCATCACGCGGCCGAAGTCCGAGCGCATCAGGTACACCGGTTCGAGCAGCGCCGCCGCTCGCGCGCGATGTTCGGGCTCGGTCGCCTCGGCCAAAATCTGCTCCAGCTCGGCGATCACGCCCGCGTGTTGCTTGTCGCTCGAGAGCGCGGCGTCGAGCTCGTCGAAAGCGCGCCCGAGATCGTGTTGGTGTCGCGCCGCGACGCGCGCGATGTTCACGTGCAAATCGGCGGCATTGCCGATTTTTGCATCGAGCTGGCGCTCGTACAGCGAAATCAGCTCGCTCCACTGCGAGACGGCCGTGTACAGGTTCTCGAGCGCGCTCACCGCGGCGCGATCCAGGCCCAGCTCGAGAATGCTTTCGTACACTTCGATCGCGCGCGGCTTATTGTCGAGCACTTCGGCGAGCAGGCGCGCGCGCCGGAACAAGAGCTGCTTCCGCTCGTCGTCCGATTCGGCGACTTCGACGCGGCGCTCGAGGATTTCTAGCAAATTCTGCGCATCGCCCGTCTCTTCGTACAACGATTCGAGCGCGCCGAGCGCTTTCTTGTCGTCCGCGCGCTGCTCGAGGGCCTTCTTGTAATATTCGCGCGCGAGCTCGCGATCGGCGAGCTGGTGACGCGCGAGATCGGCGATCTTCAAGGTCACCGCGAGCTGCACTTCGCCGTCGAAGATTTCGGGCACGACGTCGCAAAGTAGCTTCACGTATTCGGCTTGCTTGCCGGTCGCGCCGGACAAGCGCTCGAGATGTTGGAACCACGGATCCAAATCCGCATGCCCGACCGCGGCGCGCACCGCACGTTCGGCGTAACCAAACGCACGCTTCGAGTCGTTCAGGTTCGTCTCGGCGACGCGGAGGGCCGCTTCGAGCCCGGAGATCTTGTCGAGCGCGTCGTCACTGGTCGACACTTCGATTTCGAGCACGCGCAAGAGATGCTCGAAATCCGACTCTGATTCGTAAATCGGGTGCAAGATTTGCGCGGCTTCACGGCGCGACGAAGGCTCTTCCGACTCGAGCAAGCGCTCGAGCGCGGCGCGGCTCGGCGCATGTTTCGCATCGATGCCTAGCGCGCGGCGATAGACCTCGAGCGCGCCCGGCACGTCGTTCAAATGCTCGCGCTTGAGATCGCCGAGCTGGGCCAGGAGCTCGAGTCGCTCACTGTCGCTCTCGGCGATGTCGAGATGACGTTCGAGCGTCTCGCTGAGCTCGTCCCAGCGGCTCGCGCTCGCGAACAGCGCCTCGAGCGCGCGCAGCGACTCGCCGCGCGGACCGAATTCCGAGGTCAATGCCTGGTAAGCGTCGATCGCCTCGGGCACTGCTTCGAGCTTTTTCCACAGCGTTTCGGCCGAGCGCGTCATCAGCGTGCGGCGCAGCTCGCCGTCGGAAGTCACCTCGCGCCGGCGCTCGAGAATTTCGACCAGCTCGCGGTAGCGCTCGGTCAATTCGTACAAACGATCGAGCGCACCGAGCGCAATCTCGTCGTCCGGATTTTCTTCGACGCGCGCCTTCCAAGCGGTGATCGCGCCGTCGTTGTCACCGAGCACGCTCTGGCACAAATCGCCGAGGCGACCAAAGAGCTCGCGGCGCACCGCGCCGTCTTGCTCGAGCTTGACCTGGACGCGCAGCATTTCGGCAAGCTTCGCGTTTTCACCGGCTCCGATGTAGATGCGCTCGAGCGCACGCGCGGCGGGTAAGACCAATTCCGCGTCGGCTTCGTCGAGCGTGAGCACGCGGCGGTAAACGCGTTCCGCGCGCTCGCGATCGTTCAACAGCTCTTCGCAGATGCTCGCCACCTGCATCAGAATTTCCCCGCGCACGCTCGGTGTGTCGGCGCGTTCCGCGGCCGCAGTCAAAACTTCGGCCACGCGTTGGTGCGCGGACAAGCGCTTGCCGATTTCGAGCAAGCGTTTGCGCGCATCCAAGTCGAGCGGATCCGCCGGCACGAGCAGCGCGAGCGTCGTGAGCGCACCCTCGTCGTCGTGCAAGCGATCGTCGCGCAACGTCGCGATCCGGCGGAGCAGGTCGCGGCGCTCGTCGTTCGCCGGATCCGCGCCGAAGCTCTCGAGTCGAATTTCGAGCACGCGCACGAGATCGCGGATTTCGTCGCGCGTCTCGTACACCGTCTCGAGCATGCGCGCCGCGCGCGCGCGGAGCCCGCCGATTTCCAGCATGCGTTCGGCCAGCTCGCGCGCTTGGTAATCGTTGATCCGCTCGCGCAGCACGTCTTCCACGTGCCCGATCGCCTTCTCGGGTTCGTGCAAATCCAGGTCCAGCTTGGCGAGCCGCAATTTGAGCTCGAACGCCTCGTCCCCGACCGCGGTTTCGAGCCGCTTCTCGAGCAGCGCCGCCAGCTCTTTGTCTTTGCCCTGGCGCACGTACAAACGATCGAGCGCGCGGATCGAGACATCGTGCAGCGGATCGACTTCGAGGATGCGCTCGTAATAACGCGTCGCCTTCTCGACGTCCTCGATGATCTCTTCGCAGATCAGCGCCACTTCGACCAGCATTTCGGCGCGGCGATGCGGATCGCTCGTGGCACGCGAAGCGCGATCGTACAAAGCTTCGAGCTCGCTCCAGCGCTCGGCCGCGGTGAGGATGTCCTTCAAGCGCTGGAACGCGGCTTCGTTGCCGGGCGAGAGCGTGAGCACGCGCTCGAGATAGGGCGTCGCGCCGATCGGATCGCCGAGGCGATCTTCGTGCAGCCGCGCCGCGCGTTCGGCCAGCTCGACTTCGAGCTCTTCGGGCAAGTTGCCGCGCATCACTTCGCGAAATGCTTCGCCGAGATCGGTCGGGCGCCCTGAGGCTTGGGCCAAGGCGTCGGCGCGATCCCAAAGCGAGAGCTCGCTCGGATAGTGGCGCACGGCTTCGAGCACGACGTCCAGCGCGGCACCGGACGAGCTGAGCTTTTGTTGATGCGCGTCGGCGAGTCGCACGTAGAGCGGCAGACGGAGCGCGGGATCCTTGGTTTCGTTGAGCAGCACGCCGAGCACGTGCGCTTCGCGTCGCGCTTCGCCGGATTCGGCGTATTGTGCCGCCAGCACTTCCGCGACGCGGCCACGCACTTCGGGCAACTCCAGCAGCCGCTCGAGCACGGCCATCGCGCGAGCCTTGACGCGCGGTGAATCGACCGCGAGGACGGCGTTCTTCAGCGCGTCTTCGGGCCGCGAAAGCCGGTTCAAATACAATTCGGCAAGCTCGGCTTCGCGCTCGGCGCGATCTTCGCCCGAGAGTTTCTCGCGGTGGCGTTCGATCACTTCCGCCGCGGCCGCGGCATCCCCCTGAGCCAACAGCAAGCGCGGCAAGGTAGCGAGCGCCGCCTGATCCGAATCGTCGAGTTCGAGGATGCGGCGATAAATTCCGATCGCGCGCTCTGGGGTCTCGAATACGTCTTCTTCCAGCGTGGCCCAATCGCTCAGGATGCGCGCGCGCGCTTCGTCGTCGGCGGCGTGCTGCACGCGCAGCTCGAGTAGCCAGCGCAAGTCGTCGCGGCGATCTTCGCGCCGCAAGATGCTTTCGAGCGCAGCGGCGACTTCGGCGTCCGCCGGATCGCGTTCGAGCATGCGCTTGTAGAGCGCCACGGCTTGCTCTGATTTCTGAAGCTCCTCGGCGAACACGCGCGCGAGCCGCATTTCGAGCAAGCGACGCTCGCTATTGCCCGTCGTCGCCGCAACCGCCCCTGCCGCCTCGGCGCCGAGCTCTTTGGTTTCGCCCTTCTTTTTCTTCTTGCCCTTTTTGGCGGGGGCCGCCGCTTCGCCAACAGCCGCGACCGGCGGAGGCGCCGCCGTCGTTTCAGTCGCTTGCAAGCGCTGCTCGACTGCTTCGACGAACGAGTCCCACGAATCCGCGGCGCGCGACGACTCTTCCAGCAAATCCAGCGCCTCGCTGCTCTCCGGTGAAAGCTCATAGGCTTTGCGCGCGTAAACAGCGGCCGCTTTCTTGTCGTTCAAACGCCGGCCGGAGACTTCGACCAGCCTGCCGAGCAGCGCCAGCTTTTCCGCGTCGCTGTCCGCGCGCTCGAGCAAGAGCTCGTACAGCGCCGGCAAGCGAGACCACTTCTCTTCCTTCTCATAGAGCGGGATCAGCGCACGCGCGGCGCGCGTGTCCGTCGGGTCTGCCGTCAGAATGCGGTCGTAAGAACGAAACGCGCGTTCGGGCTGATTGAGCTTTTGCTCGTACACCGCCGCGGCGCGGTAGCTGAGCTCGATCCGCTGCGCCGCGTCCTTCGCGCGATCCGCCGCCGTACTGAGCACTTCAGCCAATCCCTCCCAATCATT